>JAGLRN010000034.1 GCA_023136265.1 Thermoplasmata archaeon | reverse complement strand
TCTGCGGTCTTGCTGAATGTCATGACAGGAGCGGTGCATGTCACATCGGCGTAGTCAGTCTCCTCATCCTGAGGATTGCCATTTGCATCATCATAGTTCAATGTCACAACATTGTGAAGAAGCGTACCATCGGGAGTGCCCACGTCAACGGTCACGGTCAGTGTTATCGTTCCACTTGACTCCCCTCCTACGGTCCCAATGTTCCATGTGAAGACATCGCCATTCTGCTGGTTGGGAGAGGGGCTCGCGCTAACGAACGTAGTGTCTGCAGGAATCGTATCCCGCACAACCACGTCAGTAGCATCGCCGCTTCCAGTGTTCTCGTACGTGATTGTGTAGACTATCGTATCGCCTGGATCAGCACTCGTGACATCGGCGCACTTCTCGATTGTCATCACGGGCCCGGTGACTGTTGTTTCTGCATCGTCACTCAGCCGAGGATAGTAGTTACCGTTTGCATCCGCATAGTCTAGTGTCGCTGTGTTGAGAAGGGTTGTCCCGTCAGGAGTGTAGGCATCCACGGTCACGGTAATCGTTATCGTTCCGTTTGCTCCGGGGCCAAGGCTACCGACATTCCAAGAGTAGAAGTCCCCGCTGTTGAAGTCGAAGTTCGGGTCGGAACTAACGAAAGTCGTGTCGGCCGGTATCGTGTCATTCACGACAATGCCGGTTGTCCAGCCAGTTCCGGTGTTCTCATATGAGAGCGTGTAGACGAGCGTGTCATCAGGATTCGCCTGGCTCTTGTCGACGGACTTACTGAACGACACTATCGGAGCCGTTACAGTAACATCCACGGAGTCGCTTTCCTGCGGGTATGGGTTCCCATTGGCATCGTCGTAGTCCAACGTCACGCTGTTCGTGAGGACAGTACCATCAGGAGTTCCGATATCGACGGTGACAACGACAGTTATCGTTCCGCTGCTGTACGCGCCAACAACGCCGATGTTCCAGGTGTATGTGTCTCCACTCACCTCGTCGTAGGTTGGATTTGAGCTGCTGAATGTGGTATCAGCAGGTATTGTGTCTGTGACTACAACACCTGTGGCCTGTCCGCTTCCAGTGTTCTTGTACTTTATCGTGTACGTAATGGAATCGCCTGGGTCGGCGGTACTGACATCCGCACACTTGCTGATTGTCATTATCGGAGCCGTGACGGTGACGTCTACGCTATCAGACTCCTCCGGAATCGGGTTTCCATTGGCATCGTCATAGTTCATAACGACCGTGTTGGTCAAGACCGTGCCGTCAGCTGTTCCGACATCGACCTGAACGGTGACCGAAATGGTCCCGCTATCACCAGCTCCGACATCGCCGACCTCCCATGTGTAGGTGTCCCCGTTCTGAGACGTGTAGTCGGGATCCGAATCGATGAAGGTGGTCTCCGCCGGAATCGTGTCCACTATCGTCACGTCGGTGGCATCGCCTGTCCCTGTGTTCTCATACGTAATTGTGTACTCTATGTAATCACCGGGATCCGCCGTGGCCACATCCGCCACCTTGCTTATGGTCATGACGGGTGCAGTGACTGTCACGTCCACACTGTCGTCCTCTTCCGGCTGCTCATTGCTGTTGTTGTCGTCATAGTTCAGAACGACGAAGTTGGTCATCACGGTCTGATCTGGGGTTCCAGCATCCACTGTCACGTTGATGTAGACATGTCCGGTAACGCCTGGACCGACTGTCCCGATATCCCACGTGTATGTGTCTCCGCTCTTGGATGTGTAAGTGGGATTGGAATTCTGGAACGTGGTCTCTGGCGGTATCGTGTCCTCGATGACGACGTTGGTGGCAGATCCGGTCCCGGAGTTCGTGTACGTGATAGTGTACATGATGGTATCGCTAGGATCGGCGTATTCCACGTCGGCCACCTTAGTCACGGTCATGATTGGGGCCGTTGTGAACGTCACCGCGTAGTCTGAGAGCTGGTCGTAGGGATTCCCGTTTGCGTCGTCATAGTCAAGTGTAACGGTGTTGTTGAGAACTGTCTCATCGGGTGTGAACGCATCAACAGTCACTGTGACTGTTATCGTTCCGCCTGAGTCGGCATCCACGATTCCCACATACCAAGTCAGAACATCGCCGTTCTCGTTGTCCGGTGAAGGGGATGCGCTCTGGAAGGTGGTATCGGATGGAATCGTATCCACGATTGTCACATCGGTGGCGACACCGGTGCCATGGTTGTAGTAGGATATCGTGTAGACAATGCTGTCCCCTGGGTCGGCGTACTCCACGTCAGCCTCCTTGGAGAGTGACATTATCGGCGAGGTGACTGTGGTTTCGGCGGTATCGGTTAGTTGAGGCAGGGGGTTCCCATTCGCATCGTCGTAGTCCAGTGTGCCCGCGTTCGTGAGCACTGTTTCGTCAGCAGTTCCAGCATCGACCTCGACGACAAGGGTTATCGAACCTCCCGCACCGGGCTGAACGGTCCCGACGTTCCAGGTGTAGGTGCGATCACTCACCTGGTCATAGGTCGGACTGGAGCTCACATAGGACGTATGCTCTGGGATTGTATCCGTGACGACGACATCCGTTGCCACGCCAGTCCCGACATTCTGATAGCTCAAAGTGTATGTAATCTCGTCACTTGGGTCTGCGTAGTCGACGTCGGCGGTCTTGCTGAACGTCATCACAGGGGCGGTCACGGTGACCGTTTCGCTGTCCTCCTCATCGGGCATATCGTTTCCATTGTTGTCCTGGTACTGGAGGAGCACGTAGTTCGTGAGTACGATCTCATCAGACGTTCCCGCGTCGACCTCGACGGTGATGGTGATGGTGTCACTGGAACCTGGACCAACATCGCCAATCTCCCACGTGTAGGTCCTGCCATCGACACTCGTATACGCTGGGTCGGAACTGATGAATGTTACATGCTCGGGAATGGTGTCCTGTATCACCACATTCGTCGCCCATCCGGTCCCGGTGTTCTCATAGAAAACCCAATAGACTATCTGGTCTCCCGGATCAGCGAAGTCGACATTGGCCGTCTTGGTCACGGTCATGACTGGGGCGGTGACGAAGGTAGTCGTACTATCGTCCAGCTGAGGCTGCGAGTTCCCGTTCGCGTCGTCGTAGTCCAGGGTTGCGTAGTTGGTGAGTTCGGTGCCGTCTGCTGTTCCGGCGTCCACTTGAACCACGACGGTTATCGTGCCTGAACCTCCGGAGGAGACGTCTCCCACTAACCATGTGTACGTGTCACCATCATGCGATGTGTACGAAGGATCGGACGAGATGAACGTCGTGTCTGAGGGTATCACATCCACGACTGTAACATCCGTCGCAAGCCCCGTTCCATAGTTCGAGTAGTTGAGCCAATAGGTGATTGTGTCCCCCGGATCCGCGTAATCTGCGTCGGCTTCCTTCGAAAACGACATGATTGGCGCCGTCACGACGACCGTTGCCGTGTCGCTCTCCATCGGATAGGGGTTGCCATTAGCGTCATCGTAGTTGAGCATCACAAGGTTGGTAAGAACGGTCTCATCTGGCGTGAAGGCGTCGACTGTCACCGTCACAGTAATCGTTCCGCCTGAGACTCCAGGGACTTCTCCGAGCAGCCACGTGATTGTGGTTCCATCGAAGTCGTCGTACATCGGATTGGTCTCAACGAGCGTGGTGTAGCTCGGTATGATATCCTCGACGACAACGTCCGTAGCGGTTCCAGTCAGTGTGTTCTCATACGTTATCGTGTAAACAATCGTGTCGCCTGGGTCAGCATACTCCACATCAGCGACCTTCGATACAGTCATGAGTGGAGCGGTCACGGTGACGTTTGCGTAGTCGTCTAGCTGATCCTGCGGATTGCCGTTCACGTCATCGAAGTCCATGGTGGCGTAGTTGACGAGGAGCGTTCCGTTCTCAGTGTAGGCGTCCACTGTGACATCGATGTAGACATATCCAGTAGTATATCCCGGAACAGTCCCGATGTACCACGTGTACGTGTCTCCGTCCACTTCATCGTACATTGGAGTTGAGTCCACGAATGTGGTCTCTGGCGGGATCGTGTCTACTATCGTGACGTCTGTGGCGGTCCCCGCTCCAGTGTTCGAATATGTGAGCGTGTAGGTTATTGTATCACCAGGATCCGCATACTCAATGCTGACGGCCTTTGAGAATTCCATTGTGGGTCCCGTTACGAGGACATCCACGCTGTCCCAGACCTCGCCCACGTATCCACCGGTCGAGTCCGTGAAGTTGAGATAGACGTAGTTCGTGAGTATCGTGCCGTCACCTATGTCAGCACCGACCGTCACGTTCAACAGGATGGAGTAGTTCCCAGGAAGAACATCCTCGAAGAACCATCTGACAACGCTCCCATCGATTGAAGCCGGAGCAGGATAGGCGCTCTCGTACGTCGTTCCCCCAGGAATCGTGTCGTTCACCCAGACGTACTTCGATAGGAAGTCTCCCGTGTTGTTATAATACATAGTATAGTGGATCGTGTCACCCGGGGAGACTATCTCCTCCTGAGCGACCTTCGCAACCGTCAGGTTTGCCGGCTCCCCGAACACGAACTCTCCCATCCAGTCCTTCTGCAGAGGATTCGTCAGCGACGCAGAGGTGCTGAAGAACAGGAGGAAGTACGTATCCTTCCCTAGAAGCTGGGTATCGTTGTCGGCCTTGAAGGCTGTGACCGGTATCATGTACTCGATCCACCATTGATCATCATCTGGATCTCCGTTGCTATAATTGATGTCCGTGACTCGGGTGTAATTGTTCAAGTTCCCACTGGCCTCCGCTCGCCATATCCAATCGTTGTCTGGATCATAACGGTGCGTGAGCGAATTGTTGTAATAGGTTCCTACTGTGCCGAACTTATAGTATCCGTTACCTCCGTTGAGGTCGACGACAAGCTCCTTCCACTCGTCATAGTCGAACTCGAAGAGGATGTCCCAGTGGTAGGCCTTATAGGCGTATTTCCCACCGTGCTTGGGATCACCAGCGACTCGCATCCTGAGAAACATCCAGTCGTCTTCGATGTTTGTGAAGTTATCGCTGTCACCATACTCATCATAGTAGTAGTACTGGACAGACGTGTAATCACCTGGGTTGTTCTCGGGACCCCCGCCGGTAGCGTCAACACCAGATGCAATATCCACCGCGTCTGGATTGACATCAGCGGGACCATGTGTGGGATCTGTCTCGTAGGGTTTGTCCTCCCAATCACGGATCCTCTCTCCATCAAAGGTGTAGTTCACCCAATCGGTCTCATTCGGCCATGTAGGCAACTCGCCCTGACCTTCCTCTTGCGGTTGTGCAGCCATTACCAGAGTGCCAAGAATAAGAACAACAACTATCGATATAGACCTGGCTCTCTTTGTCTGCTGTAGAATAGCAGTCCATTTCGTCAAATTGACCCACTCCTCTGCGTCGTTTTGTACTCCTTCCCCCCTTCCGAAGAAAAACCGCATTCTTACAGGTTTCACTCTGGACGGTATGCTGGAGTCTTTGCTTTCAATTGACCTACTGGGTATTTAAGCGTTGCCGGAAAATCACCCGATTATGTACCATCTACCAAATGACTATACCATTTGTGTCCAGAGAGATTTGCTGAGCGCACTCGGAAAAGCCTTTTAACGCTGATAGGGGTTATGCCCGTTCGATGGCCGAGCTGAGCGTGGAAATCGCGGGCCTGAGACTGAGGAATCCGGTCATGCTCGCTTCTGGTATTCTCGGGGAAACGGGGAGCTCACTCGTCCGAGTCGCCGAGGCAGGAGCTGGTGCCGTCGTCACCAAATCGATAGGCGCAGAGCCAAGGGAAGGTTATCCCAATCCGACAGTCGTGGAACTGGAGGCGGGGATCATCAATGCGGTGGGGCTGGCAAACCCTGGCATCGCAGCCTACGTGGACGAGCTCAAGGTGACAGCACAGGCGGAAGTGCCCGTGATCGGAAGCGTTTTCGGAAAGAGCGAGGGGGAGATGAGCGAGATCGCCAGTCTCATGGAGGAGGCGGGAGTGTCGGCGATAGAGCTCAACCTCAGCTGCCCCCATGCCCGCAACGTCGGGGCGGAGCTGGGAAAGGACCCTGAGACCGTGGGATCCGTGGTCTCCGCGGTGAAGAAGTCCGTCCATGTACCAGTTTTCGCCAAAATCACTCCGAACGTCACGGACATCGTGGATGCCGCCCTGGCGGTGGCGAACTCGCGCGGGGATGGAATAGTCGCGATCAACACTGTGAAGGCAATGGCCATTTGCCCAGAAACTGGCAGACCCTTCCTTTCGAACAGATTTGGAGGCCTTAGCGGCCCTGCGATAAAGCCAATAGGCGTGAGATGCGTCTACGAGCTCTATGAGAACGTCGACATCCCCATCATAGGCGTCGGCGGGATTCTCACGGGGAAGGATGCGCTCGAATACCTCATGGCGGGTGCCACGGCAGTTCAGATAGGAAGCGCCGCGTACTACCGAGGGATCGAGGCCTTCGGGAGAGTCGTGGAGGAGATTGGGCAGTTCTTGGACGAGTACGGGTACGAATCGGTTGGAGATGTTGTTGGGATAGCTCATGACGGGAACTAGGATCGTGAGGGTCGACAGAACGGATGTGGAGTGCTCCCACACTGTGACCATCCGCTTCCAGGACGAGAGCTTGGCGAGACCCGGACAGTTCGTGATGGTCTGGATACCTGGGTTGGACGAGGTTCCGATGAGCTTCTCATACATCGGGGATCTGAAGGGCGTGACCGTTCACAACGTGGGTGAGGCCACTGCGGCCCTTCATGATGCAAGGATAGGCGACAAGCTCGGTATTCGAGGACCCTTCGGCAGGGACTACAGAATCGAGGGCGAAAGCATCCTCTTTGTATCGGGCGGAACTGGAGCTGCATCTCTCATGCCAGCACTTGAGGTCGCGGTGGAGAACAAGACCAGATCAACAATCGTAATCGGGGCAAAGACCGCGTCAGAGCTGATCTTTGTGGACAGGGCGATAAGTCTTGGCGCGGACGTGAGGATATCGACGGATGACGGGAGCAAGGAATACAAGGGATTCGCGTCCGACCTCGCGTTGCAGGTCCTCCAGGACGGTTCCTTCGATAGGGTCCTCACCTGTGGGCCCGAGAGAATGATGAAGACCATAGTGACCGCCTGCCTGGAGAAGGGGATTCCCGTTCAAGTCTCGCTGGAGAGGTTCATGAGGTGTGGAATGGGAATATGTGATTCCTGTTCATTTGGGGGACTGCACGTCTGCGTGGATGGTCCCGTGTTCGACGGCAAGGACGTCATCGAGATTGAGGATTTCGGAGTTTTCAGGCGGTCAGCAGACGGAAGCAAGGAGGTGATTTCGTGAAATCAGATGCAGATAGGGAGCAGGAGGTTATCGTGCAACAGGTCATCGATCATTTGCTTGATATGTATCCATCATGGGGAACGAGTCTCGGTCTCCACGAGTACGACAGTCTCATGCCTGACGGGCGGCGGGAGACGATGCTCGGGCATATCAAGAAGTTGAAGGAGTTCAGGGAGGCCCTCCAGTCGCTCGATGAGGGCGCGCTTTCCGAGGTCTTCAGGACGGACAGGCTCATGGCGTTGGCGAACTTCGACCTTGGCATCTTCCAGCTGGATGAGCTCAGGTTCTGGGAGTCCTCGCCTTCGGGAGCCGGCGAGATCGGGAGCCACGTCATGGTCCTTTATATGCGTGATTTCGCGCCGATTGCAGTCCGGCTCAAGAATATCACGAACAGACTCAAGGCAGCCCCCAGATACCTGGAGCAATGCAAGAGCCGCATACTCGATCCGGTGAGAATATGGACGGAGAACGAGATTGAATCGGCAGAGCGCCTCCCCGGGTTCTTCAGTCTCATTTCCTCAACGGGAGAGGAGGTGCTGGACAAGAACAACCTTGGGGCGCTGAAGGAGGCCATTGCGACCACCGTGGAATCGGTGCAGGGCTACGCTTCCTGGATGAAGGAGCTCCTTCCGGACGCGAGAGAGAACTTCGCCATCGGTTCGGAGAAGTTCCAGAGGCTCCTGGAAATGTCAAGCATTGAGATGCCTGTCGAGGAAATATACTCCCTCGGCAAGAGATACCTCGAAGAGGAAAAGCGGAAGGTCGAGGAGATAGCGAAGGAGATCAGACCCGACGCGACCCTCGACGAGGTGAAGGAACTCGTCAAGGCAGACCACCCGAAGGACTTCGAGGAGGCCATGGGGCTCTACAGGGAGTCGATCGAGCAGGTGAGGAAATTTGTCGTGGACAGGAACATAGCGACGATGCCGAGCTCCGAAACTCTCAAGGTCATCGAAACGCCAGCTTTCCTGAGGCACCTGATCCCAAACGCGGCGTATTCATCACCCGGGAAGTTCGAACGGGAGCAACAGGGCGTCTATCTCGTTACGCCGGTCGAGGAGAGAACCGAGATGCTCAAAGAACACAACTACGCGGTGATCGGGAACACGTCGGTCCACGAAGCGTATCCGGGCCATCACCTTCAGCTCGTCTGCGCAAACGCCAACCCCTCAATCGTGAGAACGATCATTGGAGCAACTGAGACAGTTGAAGGGTGGGCCCACTACTGCGAGGAGATGATGAAGGAGCACGGCTATCAGGACAGTCCAGAGGCCAGATTCATGCAGTCCATCGATCTCATCTGGCGGGCCGCTAGGATCATCGTGGATATCGATCTCAGCACAGGCAAGATGAGTTTCGATGAGGCTGTGAAGTTCTTGATGGACGAGGTCGGAATGGAGGAGCCTTTCGCACTGGCAGAGGTGAAGAGATACACACAACACCAAGGTTACCAACTGTGCTATCTCCTGGGCAAGCACCTGATCTTGGAGCTGAGGGATGAAATCAAGGAGAGAATGGGCACGGAATACTCGGAGAAATTCTTTCACGACACGATCCTCTACGCGGGAAGCATTCCAGTCAAGTTCCTTCGGATGGAGTTCGACAGGCAACTGAAGGAATTGGGGCTTTGAGCGTATCTTTATTACCGAGTATCAAATTCAGGTTCAAAGAGTGAGGGAGAGTCATGAAGAGCCTGGATGACCTAGTGAAGAAAGCCCTTGAGTACAAGAAAAAGGGCTTCAATGAGAAGGAGATTGGGGACGAGCTCCACCTTTCTGTCAACACCGTGACGTGGCTTCTGACGAGAGGGATGAAGGGAGGAGAGCCCCCCAAGGACGTTAAGATCGGATGGAGATCCGTTGGTGTTTACGCCGGCAGGCTCGGTTTCGTGTCCGCGGCCATGGCTGATATCATCCTCGAGGAGATGGAGAAAAGCGATGGGGACTTCGATTCCGTTGCGGGCATTGCGATCAACGGCATTCCCTACGCCACGATTATATCGGAGGACCTTGAGCGGGAGCTCATAGTCTACAGGCCCAGTCAGGAGAGGGAACGAGGCGGCGGGGCCTTCAGTTCGAACTACGCAGACCCGAGCGGGAAGAAGGTCGTGATAGTTGACGATGTCTTGAGCTCTGGCGACACCATAAGGTGCACCATAGACGACATACAGGATGCTGGCGGAACGCCGGTCCTGTCCGTGGTCTTCGTGAACAAGACAGCCAATGACGAGATCCTCGGAGTCCCTCTCAGGGCGCTGGTCAGGGCTCGCACGATTGCGTGAAATCATGCACTGGCTTGATGTTCTTCTCCCCCAGATCGAAGAGTTCCTTCGAGGAAAGGATGTCGTTCATAGCTCAGCGGGTCTCTCCGTGAGTGGGCTCCAGCACGTCGGCAGGCTCAGGGGCGAAGTGGTCCTCACGAACTCGGTATCGAGAGAGCTGAGGGCGGCGGGCAAGGACGTCACGCAGTACCTCGTGCTCTACACGCAGGACCCGTGGAAAGGAACGGAGGGGCAGCTCTCTCAGTTCCCTGGAGACGAGGGAAGGGACTACGTCAGCTGGCGGCTGAAGGATGTCCCTGACCCTTCCGGATGTCACTCCTCATGGGTCGAGCACTACTGGGAGGATTTTGGCGGCAGCATGGAAGAGTTCGCACCCGGTGTGGAACTGGAGAGGACCGGAGATGTCTACGGCAAGGAGGAGATGCGCGAAATCGTCCTCGAACTGGTTAGGAAGAGCGAAGACGTGAGGCCGCTGATAAACAAGTACAGGGGGGAGAGGAAGTACCCCGAGGGCTGGATACCCTTCGATGCGTTCTGCACGGAGTGCAACACGATCGGGACGGCCGAGACCACGAGAATGACAGAGGATGGAGACGTTCACTACAGATGCAGGGAAGGCCACGACGGTGTGTCCAGACTGGAGGAAGGGAAGCTGAACTGGCGGCTCGAGTGGCCCGCCCTGTGGAGGCTCCTGGAAGTCGACATCGAGGCCTTCGGGAAGGACCACGCCACTCCGGGGGGTTCGAGGGACAGCTGCAAGGAGATCGCCCGTGAGGTCATGGATATGCTCCCTCCGTATGGGATACCCTACGAGTGGGTGGGGATGCAGAGCCAGGGCAAGGACTTGGGCGACATGAGCAGCTCAGGATTCCTCGGGTTCACTCCGAAGGAATGGCTCGAGGTTGGGGAGCCAGAGGTCCTGAGATACGTCTTCCTGTTCAACAGTACGTCAAAGAGGATCGTCCTGGACCTGTCCAAGGTGGACAGCTATCACGATCGATACGATGAGGCGGAGAGGATGTTCTTCGAGGACGAAGACGACGACGGGGCAAGAGCCTACGGGCTTTCACGACTTGAAGAGGCTCCCTCGTCCGTGCCATTCCGAATCCCATACAGACATGCCTCCCTCCTAGCCCAGACAGGGCCTACCGAGGAACCGGTCGATTGGGCCATCAAAAGACTTCGGGACACCGGCGTCCTCGCAACCGAGCTGAGCGACGATGAGAGGAAGCAGGTGGCCAAAAGGCTGATGCTCTCGAAGAATTGGACAAAGACACACGCCCCAGAGGATCTTAGAATCGACGTCTTGAAAGACATCCGCTCGATAGAGGACAAGCTCGAACGCACGGACAGAGAGGCCCTCGGGAAGTTCCGCGAATCACTCTCCGACATTCACTGGACCGAGGAGGAGCTGAAGAATGCGATGACGCGCTTGACGAAGAGCGGTGAGCTTCCCGTGAAGACGAGGAGGTTCTTCGTGTCCCTGTACCTTGTCTTCCTAGGGAAGGAGAGGGGGCCCAGAGCGGCTCCGTTCCTCTCCGTTTTGGACAGGGACTTCGTCCTCGGGCGGCTCGAAGAGGTCTCCTCGCTGTAGAGAACCGCCAAAACGTTTCCGGGAGACACGAGGGAAACGATTTATAGCCAATCGTGGCTTATTTCTGCGCACTAGCCCCGTGGTGTAGCGGCAGCATAAGAGGCTCTGGACCTCTTGGCACCGGTTCAAATCCGGTCGGGGCTATCTCCCGCTCCAATCCCAATACATATAACTACACCACTCCCGATTAAGGAGTTCCCACGACGGGGACAGCAAAGGTGATGAATCATGGGTTCCGGTGAGCCTCCCGCTCGCGACTTCATCCGCCAGATGATCGACGAGGACAACAGAACCGGCAAGCATGAAGGTAGAGTGCATACTCGCTTCCCGCCTGAACCCAACGGCTACTTGCACATCGGACACGCGAAGTCCATCTGCCTCAACTTCGGCATCGCCGAGGAGTACGGGGGATTGTGCAATCTGCGGTTCGATGACACGAACCCGATGAAGGAGGAGGACAAGTACGTGAAAGCCATCATCGAGGATGTCAAGTGGCTCGGGTTCGACTGGGGGGACCGGCTGTACTTCGCCTCGGACTACTTCGACCAGATGTACGAGTACGCGGTGCAGCTTGTGAAGGATGGGAAGGCGTACGTGGACGACCTGTCGGCGGAGAAGATCAGCGAGTATCGAGGCACGCTCACCACCCCGGGCAAGGAGAGCCCCCACAGAGACAAATCCGCGGAGGAGAACCTCGACTTGCTGGAGCGCATGAAGGCAGGCGAGTTCGCGGATGGCGAGAAGGTGCTCCGGGCCAGGATTGACATGTCCCACCGGAACATGAACATGAGGGACCCTGTCATGTACAGGATACTGCACGCGACCCATCACAACACTGGCGACAAGTGGTGCATCTACCCCACGTACGACTGGGCGCACGGCCTTGAGGATTCCATCGAGGGCATCACGCACTCAATCTGCACCCTTGAGTTCGAAGACCATCGCCCGCTCTACGACTGGTACCTAGACGAGCTTGGCGCGTATCACCCGCAACAGATCGAGTTCGCCCGCCTGAACCTCACCCACACGGTCATGAGCAAGCGGAAGCTGCTCGAGCTTGTGGAGGACGGATACGTGAACGGATGGGACGACCCCCGGCTCCCCACAATAAGCGGGATGAGGAGGCGTGGCTATCCCCCGGCCGCCATAAGGAGCTTCTGCAAGCGCATAGGTGTTGCCAAGGTCCACAGCACCGTGGATTTCGAGTTCCTAGAGCATTGCATCCGAGAGGACCTGAACATGACCGCTCCTCGGTTCATGGGCGTCCTTCGCCCGCTCAAGGTCGTGCTCGAGAACTATCCCGAGGACAAGGTGGAGGAGATGGAGCTCATGAGGAACCCGGAGGAGCCCGAAGCGGGCACGAGGAAGGTGCCGTTCTCCCGGGTCGCGTACATCGAACGGGACGACTTCATGGAGAATCCGCCGAAGAAGTTCTACCGACTGGCTCCGGGCAGGGAGGTCCGGTTCAGGAACGCCTACTTGGTCACGTGCAAAGAGCCCGTCAAGGAGAACGGCGAGGTCGTGGAGCTGAGGTGCACCGTGGACCCGGAAACCTGCGGTGGTGATGCCCCGGACGGGCGGAAAGTGAGGTCCACGCTACACTGGGTGTCAGCTGTGCACGCCATCGACGCGGAGGTCCGCCTGTACGACCGACCGTTCACCGTGCCAGACCCTCTGGGCCAGAAGGACACCGACTTCAAGACTTTCGTGAACCCCGACTCGTTAGAGGTGCTCCGCTCGTGCAAGGTGGAGCCCGCCGTGGGGAATCTCGAACCTTTCGACCTGTTCCAGTTCGAGCGCCTGGGCTATTTCTGCGTCGACCCTGACTCTACCAAACAGAAGCTGGTCCTCAACCGGACCGTGCAATTGCGGGATACTTGGGCCAAGATCCAGAAGCGACAGCAGGCGAAGTGATCGACCGCACGGCCATATGCTTCCCTCGGTCTCTCATCTGCGAAGTATATTTGTGCAGGGGAGTGCCCTTTTGAGAAGTGCCTACTGCAGCCCCGTAGTGTAGCGGTCAAAGGCCAGGCTCGATGCCTCAGCCGGCAAATCATAAGAGGTTCTGGACCTCTTGACGGCAGTTCGAATCTGCCCGGGGCTATGCACTTCCCCTTATGGCGTCACTGCGCGTGCCGTGATTGAGCGCGGATGGACTACGGACCCTTCATCAGCTTCCCGAACTCTTCGCTCTGCTCCCTTAGAATCTGTCTGACCAGAGAGCAGGCTTCGACTATCTTCGGGCTTGTCAGAGAGTACAGCATCGTCGTGCCTTCTCTGCGATTCTTAACGATCCCATTCCCTCGAAGAACCGCCAGATGCTGCGACAGGTTGGACTGCTGCCTTCCCAGTTTCTCTTGGAGGTCGCTGACGCTCGTCTCGCCTTCCTTGAGAATGTCGATTATCATCAGCCTCACCGGATTCGAGAGAGCCTTGCATAGACTTGCCTGTAGTGTGTAAATCCTCTCATCGTTGAGCGGCATCTAGACCCTCGCCTTCGGGATGAGCATCCAGTAGAGCCTATTTATCATCATCTTTCCGAGGTAGTGTCTTCGATTCAGCGGGGGAGGCACTGGCGGGTTCTCGTAATCGAAGGTCATCATTATCCCTCTGTGGAAGCCTGCATCA
This sequence comes from Thermoplasmata archaeon, assembly GCA_023136265.1. Lineage (GTDB taxonomy): Archaea > Thermoplasmatota > Thermoplasmata > RBG-16-68-12 > JAGMCJ01 > JAGMCJ01. The sequence goes on along the minus strand of JAGLRN010000034.1, from coordinate 51,558 downwards.
CAGAAGCACGTGACCTTGCCATCGTAGTTGTCTGGCGGTGATTGTCCGTTCAGCCTGGCGGCGATGTTGTCGCCGACGACCAAGCCCTCGTAGTGAGCGGTCGCGCCTGCCTTTGAGATGGGTATGTCGGTTGCGTCACCGACCGCGTAGATGTCGCCGTGCCCCTTCGCGAGAAGCGAGTGCCTGTCGGTTGGAATCCATCCGCCTCTGTCTCCTAATCCAGAGTCGATCACCACATCCGCCCCGCTGTGAGGTGGGATGGCTATCAGGAGGTCGTAGTTGACCGTCTCGCCCTCGAGCGATTCCACCTTCTTGGACTTCGGATCTATCGACTCGATATTGAAGAAGATCGTGGCCTCGACGTTCTTCTGCTTGAAGACCTCAGTGACCAAGGGATCCAAGGACTCCAGGGGAAAGACGCGCCCGAGAGGAGACAGGAACTTCAGGTTGACCTTCTCCCTCATCCTCCTCTTTGTGAAGTAGTAGTCCAAGAGGCACGCGGACTCCGCAGGGGCGGGAGGGCACTTGTAAGGAACGCCTCCAACGGCGATTACGACATCCCCGCCGTTGAACTTCATCAGGGCGTTCCTGAGGTCTATCGAGCCCTCCAGGCTGTAGAAGTGGTGGGCACCTTCGAAGCCAGGGACCTGCTCAGGATGCAGAGTCGAGCCTGTCGCGATCACAAGGTAATCATAGTCGAGCTTCTTGCCGCCTGCAAGATGGACCGTTCTTTCCCCGGGGTCGATCCTCTCGGCCCTCGACGTGACCAGGTCCACGCTTCTCTTGAGAAGCGTTCTCTCGTCTCTCACGAGCTTGGCGGGGTTCTGCTTCCCGAGGGTGACGTAGAGGAACCCCGGCTGGTACACGTGCTTGCCGTCTTCATCTACAACGGTGATCTTGCAGTCCCCGCGCTTAGCCTTCTTAGCAAGGTGATTGGCGACGACGCTTCCTCCGACTCCGCCACCAAGAACGACAACGTTCTTCATTTTTTCCGCCTCGGTATCCGCGGGTCTATCTGAGCTTCTTGATCACGAACTCGTTGTACTCTTCCTTCTCGTTGACTGCAAGAAGCTCGTGACCTGCCTTCTCAATCCACAGAGGAATGTCTCTTTGCGAGCCGGCGTCCTTGGACCACACGGCGATGACCTCTCCGACCTCTCCCTCTTTCACCGCTCGTATCAGTTCCATCAAGGGTCCCGGGCAGAAAGTGTCCCTCGCGTCAACCGTCCTGTCGATTTCGTACAGACCTAACCCTCCAGCTACATGAACAGCGTTATCTCGGACTCCCTCGCGAACTCGACGTACTCCGCCACGCCGACGATGTCGTCAACCATCGGGTCGAGGTCCTCCTTCGTCATTCCCATCAGGTCCATGGTGGCCGCGCATGCGTGTATCCTGATGGTCCCGAGCTCCTTTGCCTGCTTGAGGGTGTCGTACCAGGAAGGCATGTTCTTCTCCTTCATGAGCTGCATCATCATGGGAGCCATGTCCTCGTATTCCGCGCTCATCTTCGTCACTTGCTGGGGAGCACCCTGCCTGAAGGCCTGAAGTCCCCAGAAGGTCAGATAGATCTCCACCTCCATCCCCATTGCCACAGCACCGCTTGCGAGTATCCCGACAGGCATGAGCTTGTCGACGGTGCCGGAGAATACTATCAGGGTCATCTTGTTCGCCATGATATCACTCTCTATACGCATATTCGAATATACTAATATACTTTACGATTCCTGCCCATAAATAGCTCTAAATACGCTAACACCCTTGCCGCCAAAGAGGTGGGGAGTTGATAGAAAGGGAGAAGGTTTTCGAAGTTCTCAGAGGTTATGACAAGAGCAAGATAAAGATCGGATGCATCGCCTCGCATTCGGGCCTGGACGTTTACGATGGCGCGATCGAGGAAGGTTTTCCGACCGTGGCTGTCTGCGAGAAGGGCAGAGAGGAACCGTACACCCGCTACTTCAAGTCGAAGCGAGATGCCAACGGGAACGTGATCAGAGGCGTGGTGGACGAGGCCCTCGTTCTCGACAAGTTCAAGGACGCCGTCAGGCCCGAGCGCATGGAGTGGCTGGCCAAGAACAACGTCATATTCATCCCGAACCGCTCGTTCTTCTCCTATGCTGGCATGGACGCGGTGGAGGACGATTTCGCCATCCCGATGATGGGGAGTCGCAATCTCCTCAGGTCAGAGGAGAGAGGTGACGTGGAGGAGGACTACTACTGGCTCCTTGAGAAGGTCAGCCTTCCCGCTCCGGAGAAGATCGAATCGCCGGAGGAGATCGATTCCCTCGCACTCATCAAGTTGAAGCACAAGGTCAAGAGACTGGAGAGGGGCTTCTTCACAGCCGCGAGCTACGCGGAGTACCAGGAGAAGTCGGAGGAGCTTCTCAAGAACGACGTTATCACGCAGGAGGACCTGCAGAACGCCAGGATAGAGAAGTACATCATCGGACCTGTCTTCAACTTCGACTTCTTTTACTCACCCCTGGAAAAAGACGAGGAGCCGATCGAGCTGCTCGGCATCGACTGGAGATTCGAGTCGTCCCTCGACGGGCACGTCCGCTTGCCTGCCGCACAGCAGATGTCCCTCCTCGAGGAACAGAAAACGCCGGAATACACAGTCTGCGGGCACAACTCGGCCACGCTGCGCGAATCGCTTCTCAGGAAAATCTTCCCGCTGGCAGAGATCTACGTGAAGGGGACGCAGGAGTACTCCCCACCAGGGATGATAGGCCCGTTCACACTGCAGACGTGCGTGGACAAGGACATGAACTTCTTCATATACGACGTCTCGCCAAGGATCGGCGGCGGGACGAATGTCCACATGTCGGTGGGCCACCCCTACGGAAACACGCTTTGGCGGTCGAGAGTTAGCACTGGTCGTAGGGTAGCGATGGAAATCAGAAGAGCCCTCGAGACCGATGACCTCGAGAAGATAATCACCTAGTACATCGCGCCGCAACTGGGGCACTGCAATCTGCCGTCGGGCCTGACATTCAGCGGACCGCCGCAGCTCTGACAGTATTTGGGCTGTGGTCCGGTTTGTTCCGGCTGCTCACCCCAGCCCCCGCCTGCCGCGGGCGGCTGCTGATATGGTTGCTGTTGGGGTTGCTGCTGGTAAGGCTGGTATCCGTGGGCGGGAGGTGGTCGGTAATACTGAGCCACCCTGAACTGCTCCTCCATGTAGGCCTTTTCATCCGTCCTCGCAACGGTGCAGCCAATCATCCTGTCGGTGTACTTCTGCCTCGGATCTCCAGGCGTGAGCATGCCGACGAGCCAATCGATGAACAGCAGTACGCCGAATATCTTTGAGACGTTCCTCACGATGACCATCATCGGCGTCCGCTGCTCCTGTATGCCGACGACATGCAGGCTCATGAGTTTCTTCCCGATCGTTGCGCCCATAGCGATCTCGAGGACAACGCAGTAAAGGAAGAAGAAGACGGACTGGCCCAGCAATCCCCATCCCCAGATTCCGAAGAACCAAAAGAACGGAAAGAAGCTGAGTATGAAAAGAGGTATCCATACGATGATGTTGTCTATTATGATAGCAACGAATCTCCTCAGCCAATGCTCCTGCAAAGCCTTGTTCCCAAGCTGATTAAAACCAGTGGTACCCATCCTAATCACCTGCCTACTGAGTTAGAGTGTAATAAGAATGTAGGCAATAAAACCTTTGGAACGGATTATCAGCAACGGGGACAGTCTCATTCGTTGACTTCCAGCTCCATCCCTTCTTCGATCTCTTCCGGGGAGAGCCTTCTCAGGTAATCTGGCGGGACGTCCTTGGTCGTGTAGACCGTCTTTCCGGCCTTGCCTATTTCCACTCCTTCGTCCGTGGCCTTCTCCGCATCCACCTCGAGGATCACCGGGTCATTGACCCTCACCCGACCAGCCTCCATCGCCGAGGGAAGAGTCCCGCTCAAATGAACCATCTTCCTGTCCGAGGGTTTCAGCCCGATCTCAAGGAGTATACTGCACTCCTCCTCCGTCGTCGGGAAGTACAGTATCTCCGGGATGTCATCCGTCGGCAGATCCAGATCCACGTCACACGAGTGGGCGTATGTGGCCCTTATCTTTCCCTCCAGGAACTGATATCTCCCCTTGGGGTCCGTATCGATGATTCCGAGCACGTGATGCGGTTTGAGGAACCTGAACTTCTTGTGCCTGATCTGAACGGCGGTCACGAAGTCCCTGAGGTCGACCCAACCTTGTTCGTCCATATCCAGGCCGTAGCGCTCCGGGAAGTGTCTCAGGATGCCCGCCATCGTTCTTCCCAGCAGCTCCAGCTCCCTGTCGTCGAGCAGGAATTTCGATTTGTCACCACAGTTGGGGCAGATTTCCCCGCGGAAGAAACCATGAGATCTGCACTCTTTAAGCAAACGTCTCCCCTCTACCCGTGTATGTGCTCAGGGGATTATAGTTTTTGCTCTGTTAGGTCGTTCGTCAGGAGGCCGTGCAAGGAAGACCGTGAGAGTCAGTCCAGATCCCTGGTTCTGACCGTTCTGAGACCGCTCCGCTCGCAGAGCTGAGACAACTCTCTCGCTCTGGGCTTGCTCATTGCCTTCCTGTGGAAGTAGACGTACCTGGCATCGGGACTCAGTTCGATGACCTGCTTGAGCATGGTCCCATCGAGATGGTCCAGGGCGTACGTCGGAACCATGTGGCCGAAGGAGACGTTCTTCTCAAGCGCGACGTCCGTGATCCTAGGCGCATAGTGTCCGCCGCCAATCCCGACTGCCACAGGAAGCCTCTGCTCCTCCACGGACATAATAACCGACGCTATCGCCTCGGCAGGCGCTTCCTCGACCCACGCTCTCTCTTCGCTCCCGATCTCGATGTTGAACGCGGGCGTGTTCACGTGCGGACCGTGATGCGTCACCTCGAAAGAAACGGGGGTGTCAAGGCCCGCGCTCCTGTTCTTGAGTAGTCTCAGAGCCATCGTCATTATGTCTGGGGACGTCGAAACGAGCGTCCTGGGATGCCCGCCGAACTCCGCCTTGTCGTAGTTGCCCAGGGGATGGACCGTGAGCGACTTGAGACCGCTCTCGCTCTTGTGGCGGGACGCGAACACCATCACATCGAAGTCGATTCCCAAGCTCTCCCGTATCTCTTCATCGAGGCCGTCCCGAAAAAGGAACTCATCGTGGATCGTGACCAGCCGCCTGTTTCCATACTCCCTAGCGGGATTGCCTTCGAACTCACCGAACTTGCGCCACCTGCCGATCTTGAGAAGATGCTCAAGGATGTTCATCGAGGCCTTGTCGATCTCCGATGTGACTATCAGCATTCTCGTGACATCACCGCCTTCTCAGTATGACCACGGCGTTCTCTGAGACGTCCAGACTCGGCATTCAAGGGCCTCGTGAAAACGAACCAGCTAACGATATTTATAGATTGGTGGAGTGGCCCACGAAAGGCGCAAATACGGGACCTGCTTTCTCCCGCTGATGACCATGAACGGACCAGAAGTTGGAGACAAGGCCCCCGGCTTCTCCTTGTTCGACACGGAAAGGAAAGCTCGCACACTTGACGAGTTCCTCGGCAAGAATCTGGTGGTTGCCTTCTATCCGGGCGCGTTCACATCCGTCTGCACGAAGGAGATGTGCGCGTTCAGGGACTCCATCACGAGACTGGAGGAACTGGACTCGGGAGTCGTGGGGATCAGCGTCAACGACCCCTTCACGAACGCGGGCTTCGCGGAGAGGAACGCAATCAACTTCCCGCTACTGAGCGATTACAAGAGGGAGGCCACCGAAACTTACGGCGTTTCTTTGGAGGACTTCGCGGGAATGAGCGGGTACACGGCTGCCAAGAGGTCCATCTTCATCGTGGACGAGCAAGGAACCGTGCGCTACAAATGGGTCACGGACGACCAGGGTGTCGAACCTGACTACGAGGAGATCCATAGAGCCTTGGCAGAGATCGGGTGAGCGGGTCTCGGCCTATCTCTCACTGATAATCTCCGATATGGCGGTCGAAGGGGGTTTTCTTCGCTCAGCCGGGACGAGATCTTCAAGGAGCAGGTCCGTGAAGGTGGGCTTCTCGACCTGGTAGAAGAGGCCTATTGGGATCCTTTTGGTCTCCAGGGCCTTTTCCCAAGCCGCCTGGAAATCCGCCGGGTCGTGACCCTCATCCTCAAGGATGTACGTGTTCTCCCTGAAGTGCGAATACGTGTTGTTGAATGTCACGCATGGCTGAAGCACGTTCACAAAAGAGAACCCCTTGTGGAGGAGCGCCTTCTTGAACAGTCCCACCAAGTGCTTCCTCTTCCCGACGAAGCCCCTCGCCACGAACGTCCCGCCCGAGGCCAGTATAAGCGCGAGCGGGTTCATCGGCTCCTCTATGCTTCCTCTGGGAGTGCTCTTCCCCTTGAAGCCTTTGTCGCTGGTGGGTGTGAACTGGCCCGTCGTCAGCCCATAGACCATGTTGTCGTGGACGAGAAGCATGGCGTCTATGTTCCTCTTGGCGGAGAAGACCACGTGAGCTATCCCCTCTCCGAACGCGTCGCCGTCCCCTTGGAACGCGACCACGGTTAGATTCGGATTGGCGATCTTCATTCCGGAAACGCACGAGATCGCCCTTCCGTGGAGGGAATAGAAGCTGTTGAGGTTGAGGTAGTCCACAGTCTTACCATGACACCCGATTCCTGAGCTGATGACCATGTTCTCCGCCTTGAGCGCTCCCTCCTCGACGAGTTCGTTGACTGCGTCCTTGAAGGAGTTCAGAAGGCCGAAGTTCCCGCACCCCTTGCACCAAGTGTTCTCGGCGTAGGTTTCCAGGTTCATTGAGTTACCTCCCGTACGCGCGCTGCGAGTTCAGGCGGGTCGAATGCCCGCCCGTCATACTGCCTTATATGAGCTGAAACGTCGAAGCCTTTTGAGCGGAGGAGGTTCTCGAACTGACCGGAAATGCTGAGCTCCGCGACGATGACGTCGGAACCTGAGAGCGCCTCCTGAAGCGCCCAGTCCGGGAACGGCCTGAGAAAGATTACCTGAACGACTCTCACGTCGTCCACGTTCTTCACCGCCTCCAGAGCGGACAATGTCGTTGAACCGTACGTTACCAGGGACTTGCTTCCTTCGCCGTGCGTGGCAACTGTCAGGAGGTTTCGCATCTCCTCTCTGATCGCCTTCTCCTTCACGTACCGCTTCTCCTGCATCTCCATGATCTTCTCAGCCTCTTCGGTGGTGATGCCCTTCTGGTCATGCTCGTAGCTGCTTGCCTTGACAACGGTCCCCTTCGCGGGCGGGAAGAGCATCGGAGAGATGCCCGAATCGGTCTTCTCGTACCGCCCGTATTGCTCGAGCGGGCCACCGTAGAGGCTCGGTTCTGTGATCTCCACGCTCTCCGGGTCGATGCTTGTCGTCATCCAGCTCTCTCCCAGATGCTTCTCGGTGAGCAGTATCCCAGGAACCTGGAACTTCCAGACGAGGTTGAGCAGCTCGGCGGCCTTCTCGAAAGCCTGGTTCGTTCCTGATGGCGACAGGACGATTCTCGGGAACTCACCGTGACCCACATTGAGCGCGAAGTCCAGATCCCCCTGACCAGTGTAGGTCGGCACACCCGTCGACGGCCCCGGACGTGACGCTAGGATGACCATGAGAGGTGTCTCGCTCATCCCCGCTAAGCTGAAGGCCTCGTGCATCAGGGCAAAGCCTCCCCCGCTCGACCCGACCGCCGTCCTAGCCCCTGCATACGCGGATCCCAACGCCATGTTGATGACCGCGATCTCGGTCTCGGGATGAACGACGGCCATCCCCAGCTTCTTGCTAAAAGCAGCCAGATAGTGAAGGACGGTCGAAGCGGGTGTCATGGGATATGCGATGTAGACATCTAGACCCGCCGCTGCGGCACCAAGCGCAATCGCCTCGTTCCCCGCCAGCAGATGACCCGGCGGGGTTTCCGCCGTAGTCAGCTCGAACTTGCCCTCGTCGTCCTTCATCCGCTCGTAGACAATCCTTGCCAGCTCGACGTTGGCTTCCAGACCGCGCGGATAGTTTGCCCTGAAAATCCTCTCAAGGAAGGAGAACTCGACGCCGCAAAGGGCGGACACGGCCGCGACCCCGATTGTTCCCGCCATTAGAGGAATGCCCTTGATGTCCTTGATCCACGTCTTCATCGGAAGGCCACTTCCGGAATCCAATGTGACGGTGTCCGCATTGTAGACGAGAGAGCCTCCGTCCTTCAGCCTATCCTTGTGCATGTCGACGCTCCTCTCGTCCAAGCAGACGATGATGTCGGCTGACATATAGTGGCTGTACACCGGAGATGTCGAAGAGGAGACAACCGAGAAGTTGTGACCTCCCCTAATCAGGGATGGATAGTCGTCCATCTCGAAGACGTACCTGCCGAGTTCATTCATCAGTATGGATATCACATTGCCGCTCTTCTTGACGCCGTGACCTGCTTCCCCACCCACAATCACTGTTAGAAGATCCTGAACCATTTCATCCTCCTCCTCAAGCAAGAGGGTGATGTGACATCGTATATATTGACTTTCTCAGATCGCCGGGGCGACGGTTCCGAGAGGGTGAAAGTATAACTATCGAAGGAGAATATCCCCCAAAGGCTTAGGCCAACTTGTGAAGGTTGGAACTATGAACTTGGGGAGGAGAGCACTGAACTTCGTTTCAGGGCGGTCAGTCTCCAAGGCCTGGTACGCCTTCATCATTCTCTTCTTTCTCTTGATCGTTCTACTGCCCACGCTCTACGTCATGTCCTACGCCTTCACGGGATGGGACGATATCCAGACCCAAGTGTTCGGGAACAAGAAGACCACGAACCTCTACTGGGAGAAGAACAACGATCAGGACTTTGTCGGATACGAGGTGCACTTCTCAACGACAAGCGGATTCGCTCCCAACAGCTCAACGCTCGTTCTGACCATAGACACCAAGGGAGGAGATGTCAGCCTCGAGAAGGCAAGGTCGAGCACCTTCACCATGGTCTCGGGGATACCGGCCGGTGACCGGTACTATGCCAGGATACGCGTTGTCGACTCGAGCGGGCTGTGGACGGACTCGAACCAGCTCTCGGACAACATGGACGCCCAGTACACATCCCCGGAGCCTGTCGAGCTCCTCTCGCTCTGGGTTCAGGGGGACAACGTCACGGTCAATTGGACCGTCTCCGAGGACGACGACTTCGACAGCTACGAAGTGTACGCGTCCAATGATTCGCAATTCGTTCCTGGAAGCGCCACGCTCGTGGACACGATAACAAACCATACCGAGAACTCCACCGTCGTCACCGTCGCTCTCAATGAGGTGCACTACTTCAGGGTCAGGGTTGTCGAGGACTCTGGCCTGTGGACGGGCTCCAATCTCAAAGGGATCGGCGTCGGAGTGGATGACCCCGTGGACGATTCGTCGCCAGCACCAATGGTCCTCACGAGATCGTTCTCAAGGGAGGTGCTCTCCCAGATCACCGGGGCGCTGACGCTGTCCTTCGTCGTTGCCATAATCGCGACCCTCATCGATCTCGCTGTGGGTCTCCCGATCGCCTGGGTCCTCGTGAGGAAGGAGTTCAGGGGGAAGTCGTACGTTAACACTCTGATTGACATGCCGCTCGCAATCCCGACGGCTGCCATGGGATTCTCGGCTGCCCTCTTCTGGGGGATAACGCCGGGAATAGACAAGCCCTGGGGTGCGATAAGCTTCACAAACTCCGCCTTCGTCCTGCTCCTCCTCCTACAGATCGTATTCTCCTTCCCGTACATGGTCCGGTCCCTTGCGGCCATACTCGAGGAGATCGACATCAACTACGAGGTGGCAGCGAGGGCCTGCGGTGCGAGCAGACTGACTGCCGCGAGGACCGTCACTTTGCCCCTCTTCAGGTCCGGCATCGTGACAGGCGCCATACTCTGCCTGGCGAAGACGCTGAGCGAAACGGGCGGTGTCATGGCGGCACTATCGACGATCCAAAGCAGGGAATACAATGCCACGGCTCTGATCGGAACGATGAAGTCGGCCTCGCTCTTCAATGACGCTCTCGTTCCCGCCCTCGCCTTCGTGAGCATTGTGCTCATCGTCCTCTCGATTATCCTGCTCATCATCGTCAAGATAATCGTCACGAGGGTCAAGCTGCCGATGAGAAAGGTCTGGACGAATCTGGAGAAGAAACTGAGCAAGGGGGCCTTCCCCAAACTGAAGGACGCAGGGGCCTTCTTCTTCCTCACGTTCGTGGTCCTGATCCCGGCGTTCTTCATCTTCGGCTTCGTGGCGACCGCAGAGCCCTCTCAGACGGCAGATTGGGGAGCGTTCTGGAGCAGCCTTGGCCTCTCGTTCGCGATCGCGGGCGTGGTGACCACGATAGTCCTTCTTCTCGGGATCCCGATGGGGATTCTCATCGCACGCTCACGCAAGAAAAAGGCGGCGGGCATCCTCGATGTTCTGGTGAACATACCGTTCATCGTTCCGACCGCCGCGTTGGGTTTCTCCCTTGGACTCTTCTGGACGACCCAGCCCTTCCTGCCGGTCACTGCTGACGTCTTTCTCATCATAATGGCCCATGTGGCCTTCACCTATCCCTTTGTGGTCAGAAATGTGGTCGGAGCCCTTGAGAGTTTGGACACGACATACGAAGATACCGCGAGAACGCTCGGTGCGAAACCCCTGCAAGTCTTCAAGCGGGTGATGTTCCCCATGATGAAGGCCTCAGTCCTAGCTGGTGCGATAATGACCTTCACCAGGAGCTTGGGAGAGACAGGTGCGACGCTGGCGGTATCCCCCAAAGCGATCACCGCCCCGGTCTACATCGTGGAACTCATCAGGACGGGAAGCTACTACCAGGCGGGGCTTGCCAGCATTCTATTGATAATGGTCTCGTTCATAATCGTCCTCGTCATGAGAAGGTTGACAACGAGAGGAGGTGCCTAGAATTCCCTCGATAAGGCTCGAAGGTCTCAGCAAGAGGTTCGACGGCATAGTCGCTGCGGATGACATCAGTCTCGAAGTCAAGGACGGAGAGTACATCGTAATCCTCGGACCGACGGGAGCCGGAAAGACGACGCTCCTGAAGATGATTGCCGGCCTAACGCCTCCTGACAGCGGGAAGATATTCGTGGACGGCGAGCGGGTGGACAACCTCCCGCCAGAGGACAGGGGAATGGTCTACCTATCTCAGACATATGCACTGTTCCGCCACATGACGGTCTGGGATAACACGAAGTTCGGCCCCACAGTCAAGGACTGGGATGAGTCGAAATGCGATATGCTCGCCCGGGAGATGCTGAACCTCGTCAGGCTCTACGACAGGAGAACCGCCCGCCCCGACGAGCTAAGCGGCGGGATGAAGCAGAGGAATGCGCTCGCCCGGGCGCTGGCGACCGACGTCAAAATCCTGCTGTTGGATGAGCCACTGCGGGCCCTCGACGCCCGCCTGAGGATCGAGCTCAGGTACGAGCTCGCGCGTTTGACCTCCGACCTCGGTATCACCGCCCTGCACGTCACCCATGACCAGGAAATCGCGATGACGATGGCGGACAAGGTTGCCGTGCTGAGAAAGGGAAGGATAGAGCAACTGGATAGACCTGAGGAGATATATGATAATCCCGCGAGACCTTTCATCTGCCATTTCGTCGGCGAGGCCAACTTCTTCGAGGGCACTGTGCACTCTGTGAGCGAGGACCACAGTGAGCTCGAGGGGGAGGAATACGTCCTCCGTGCCCGCCCGACGGACCTGCCACGGGGCTCGGAGGCTTGTGTTGGAATAAAGACGGAGAATGTCAGGCTGCTCGACGGGGTCGTGGAGGGGCAGAACCACATTCCCGCCAAAGTCGTGAGGAGGCTCTTCCTCGGCAGGCTGGTGAGCATAGTGATTGAGACGGACGGTGGAAAGATGCTTCATGTCAAGATGCCATCGTCCATCGGCGTCAAATTCCGCAAGGGCATGGAGGTAACGGCACACCTGGAACCATCGAAGTGCATCATCTTTCCCATACCCGAGAAGGGTTTGAAGGAAGAACTGGAGGTGGAGTAGTGCCTCGGATCGAGCTCAAGGGGATTACGAAGCGGTTCGGCGAGATCGTTGCCGTGAAGGACGTGAACCTCACGATCGAGGACAAGGAATACGTCACCCTCCTCGGACCCAGCGGTTGCGGAAAGACGACGCTCGTCAAAATCATCTCAGGGATCTGGGAGCCGACGGAGGGAGAGATTCTCATAGACGGGAAGAGAATGAACGAGGTCCCCGTGGAGGACAGGGACCTAGGCTACGTGTTCCAGAACATCGCCCTCTTTCCCCATATGACGGTCCTCTCGAACGCAACATATGCACCAATCGTGAAGGACTTCCCGGTCGAGGAGAGGGACAAGATCGCCCAGGAGGTTCTGGACCTCGTCGACCTGCTGGACCGCAAGAAGTTCTTTCCAGGAGAGCTGAGCACGGGCACACAACAGAAGGCTGGCCTTGCGAGGGCGTTGGCATCGCAGGCGAAGCTGTTGATTCTGGACGAGCCAATGTCAGCGTTGGATGCCAGGGTCAGAGTCGACCTCAGATACGAGCTCAGAAGACTCGTCAAGGACCTCGGCCTGACAGCGGTCCACGTCACGCACGATCAGGAGGAAGCGAGCTCCGTCTCCGACAGAATAGTTGTGATGAGGGCGGGGAGGATAGTGGAAATCGACTCCCCGGAGAACCTCTACAACAACCCGAAGAGCATCTTCACGGCGAATTTCGTGGGCGAGATGAACTTCCTCCAGGGAGCGATTAACAAGCTCAGAGACTACTGGGCGATCATAGAGCTGAGGAATCAGGAGTACTTGACGCTGAGCAATCGCGACTTCCGGATGGGTGCCGCGATAATCCTGGCGATGAGGCCGGAGAATCTGAGAGTTGAGGAGTTGAGGGGAACAAGACTTGGAAATGCGATCCCCGGAAGAATCGAGAGCATTAGGTTCATGGGGTCCTACCTGAGGTACGAAGTGCTCCTCGCAAGCGATGACCACGTCTTCGTGGACAGCTTCACGGGAGAGGAGTTCAAGGAGGGTGAGCAGGTGGCCGTCTCTTTCGATGAGACGAACATCCTTACCTTCCCGGCACCGAGGGAGGGCCTTTCGGAGGTGATAAAACTTGAGTGAAAGCGGAATGCTCGGCTGGTTCCGAAAGAGAAGAGGATCCAGAGCGATGCAACAGACCCGGGAGCATGCGAAGAAGGTCGAAGATGCGCTCGTTGAGCTGGACAATGCCATTGCTGGAATGATGGCAGGCAAGAAACCCCAGGCCATGGAGGCCATCAAACGTCTGGACATAAACGAGACGGCAGCGGACAGCATAGAGGACGATATCTTCGAGGAGATCTCGAAAGGGGACATGGACCCTTCCGCGAGAGGAGACCTGATGCGGCTGATAAGAAGAGTGGATTCGGCCGCGGACTGGGCTAAGGCAGGTTCGCGAAACCTGGAGATCCTCATAGAGACCAGGGCTCGCATCAAACCCATCCTGTGGATGAGGTTCAAGGAAGTGACCAAGCTCAACGTCGATAGCGGGAGAGTTCTCAGGCAGAGCTTGGAAGCCCTAGGGGTGAGCGACGCGCGTGTTCTCAGGGGACGTAAGGAGATCGACCGGTTCGAGAGGCAAGTGGATGTACTCTACTATGACCTCAAGAAGGAGATGCTCAGAGCGGTCGACGACCCGAAGGCCGTGGTCGTGCTGAACGACTTCCTCACAGCGCTGGAGAACGCCTCGGATTCCTGCGCGGCAGCGGCCGAGATGCTCTTCATAATGGTCGTGTCCGGAGTATAGCCGAAATTCGACATCGGACGGGTCTTCGTATCCCCGGTCCCAGCCCAGGCTTTTGCTCACTTGAGCCGGACGAATACCTGAGTGCACAATCACCTGCCAGAGAATCAGTCATGATAGGCTGGACGCAACATTTAAACCCTGGAAAACGAATCGAAAAAGTTCGAGGCAAAGGGAGCAAGATGAAGACAACAAGAATGACTCCTGATGGGAAGTACGAGATTCTGACTCTCCGATTCAAGGATTTCGATGACCTGCCGAGATCCCTCCTCATATGCCGTGAGCCGGAAATGGGCTTCGGTTTCGAGGAATAGATCGCGCTCGGTTGGTTCCTGGGCCCTTCTTCGGGGCAGATGGATGAATCGCGAGAAGGTTTTTATGACCCGTTTCATTTGAGATTCGTGTGAAGAACAAGGAGCTCGCGGCAATCCTCGTCCAGATTGGCGACCTCGAGGATGTGAAGGACCAGCCTTTCAAGGCCCGGGCGTACCAGCGGGCCGCGAGAGTCGTGGAAGGGCTCAAGGAGGACATTGCGGGAATCGCTGATAGGGGGGAGCTACTAGAGCTCCCGGGAATCGGGAAGGCCCTAGCCAAGAAGATAGAGGAATATGTCAAGACCGGGAAGATAACTTACCTGGAGAGGCTCAAGGCCGAATTCCCGCCAGGTCTTCTGGAGCTCCTTGACATCCCTGGCGTTGGCCCGAAAACTGTGAAGACCTTGTACCAGCAACTCGGAGTGACGAGCATCGAGGAACTTGAGCAGGCCGCCAGGAAGGGTAGAATCAGGAAGCTCAGAGGGTTTAGCGAAAAGAGCGAGGAGAACATACTCAACAGTCTCCGCACCTTCTCCGGAGCGGGGAAGAGGGTACTCCTGGGATTGGGTCTCCCGCTTGCTGAAGAGCTGATCGAAGTGCTGAAGACAAAGTGCCACATCGGCAGGATATCCGTGGCGGGCTCGGCTCGGAGGATGCGGGAAACGGTGGGTGACCTCGACATTCTGGTGGCATCGGACGAGCCAGAGGAAGTGATGAAAGCGTTTACCGCACTCCCGGGTGTTGAAGAGGTCATCGTGAGCGGGCCCACGAAGACGAGCGTGATTGTGGAGAGAAGGAATGTTGAGCTTCAGACGACCGTAAGACTGCAAACGGACCTCCGTGTCGTTGACGCCCAGGGCTTCGGTTCCGCGCTGCAGTACTTCACCGGGTCCAAGGACCACAATATCCGTCTGAGGAGAATCGCCCAGACCAAGGACTGGAAGCTGAACGAGTACGGTCTCTTCGAGGGAGAGAAGCGGATTGCGGGAGAGACTGAGGAGGGCGTCTATGAAGCACTGGGGATGGACTTTATCGCACCCGAGCTGAGAGAGGATAGAGGGGAAATCGAAGCTGCCCAGTCGGACTGTTTGCCCAAGTTGATACGACTCGACGACGTCAAAGGAGACCTCCACGTCCACACCGAGTGGAGCGACGGAACGGAATCCATCGAGAGGATGGTGGAGGAGTCCAAGACGCTTGGCTACTCCTACGTCGGCATTGCCGATCACTCAAGGGGAATAAAGATCGCCGGCGGACTCGATGATGATGTCCTGCTCGAGCAGGTCGACATGATCAAGGAACTGAACGGGAGGGAGAAGAGCTTCAGGATATTCTCGAGCAACGAGGTGAACATCAAGGTGAGCGGGGAACTGGACTACGATGACGAGATACTCAAGGAGCTGGACATAGTGATCGGCGCGGTGCACTCCCAGTTCAAGATGGAAAAGGAGAGGATGACAGAGAGGATAGTGACGGCCATGGAGAACGAGCACGTCGATTTCATCTCGCATCCCACTGGGAGGCTCATCGGCAAAAGGGAGCCCTACGAACTGGACATAGACAAAATACTGGATGCTGCCCTGGAGACGAGCACGGCTCTCGAGATCAACTCGTGGATCGACAGGCTCGATCTGAACGACAGGGACGCGAGATTGGCAAAGGAGCGGGGAGTCAAGCTCGTTCTCGGGACGGACGCGCACACGTTGGGGCAAATGGACTTCATGAAGTTCGGTGTCGGCACCGCCAGGCGAGCCTGGCTTGAGCCAGAGGACGTTCTGAACACCCTGCCCGCCAAAGAACTCCTGGCGTGGTTCAAGACCTAAGAACCTTATACCACGACGCGATTCTGAACTGGGGAGGTTAAATGACAACTGCAAAAGTAGTCGAGCTTGTTGGCTGCTCAAACAAGAGCTTCGAGGACGCTATCCTCAACGCCTTCAGCGATGCGAAGAAGACCACGAGAGGCATCAGCGGCATCGATGTGGTCAAGTTCTCCGCCAAAGTAAGGGACGACGAAATCGTTGAGTTCAGGGCGAATGTGAAGGTCTCGTTCCTGGTAGAAAGATAGAATGGACGAGGAGCCAGAAGACGAATTCGCGATGATGCGTCGTCTCATGCGAAGGATGTTCAGGCAGCTCTCGCTATCTCAGATCGATTCGCTGAGGGACGAGTCCTTCATGTATGGGTTCTCCTTGCGAACAGGTCCCGACGGCAAGACAAAGATCTCGGATTTCGGCAACACCAGGTATCTCGAAGAGGGAAAGGGCCTGGGAGAGAGGCAGCCGCTCACGGACGTGATTCAGGGAAAGGGCGAGATCTTCGTCACGATGGAACTTCCGGGAGCTTCGGAAGATGATGTGGAGGTCGAGGCGAAGGGATCCAAGCTGATAGTCCGAGTGGGAGGAGAGAGGAAGTACTACGCGGAAGTGGACCTGCCCACGACCGTCCATGGGAGCGACATGAAATGGACTCTGCGAAACGGCGTGCTTGACATCGTTCTCAAGAAGGAAGTTGTCAGGGACGTGGAGATCTAGAGGCCTGGGATGAGTCTGGAAGAACTCGCGAGGCGGGTAAGGCGATGCAGGAGGTGCAGGCTGTGGAAGACACGCGAGAGGGCGGTTCCAGGTGAGGGAGACAGGAACGCGCGCATATTCCTTGTAGGGGAGGCCCCTGGAAGGGAGGAGGACAAGCAAGGTCGCCCCTTCGTCGGAGCGGCGGGAAAGATCCTGAACGAATCGCTCAAGAAGGCGGGTCTGATGCGGGATGGCGTTTTCATCACGAGCGTGCTTCGGTGCCGTCCGCCGGGGAATCGGAACCCCAGAAAGGACGAGATAGAGAAATGCCGACCCCATCTGGAAGCGTACATCGATGCGGTGGACCCCTATGCAGTCGTGGCGCTAGGATCGTTCGCGCACAGCGTCCTAGCCGGCAAGTCCGTGAAGGTGTCCGAGGCTCGGCTCGAAACCAGGGAATACGAGGGAAGGCCACTAATCTCGACCTACCACCCCGCGGCGGTCCTCTACAACAGACGGCTGCTGAAGCACCTGACGTCAGACCTGAAAAGGGCGAAGGAGTTTGCAGAATCCGAGGAGGTGAGGATTATCAGCAGGCCCGCCAGGAAGGGGAATAGAGATATCTCCGTCAAGACCGCTGGAGGCGTCATCCACAGGAGGGGAAGGATCCTTCTCATCCGCAAAAGGAGCGAGAAACTCTGGTGCCTTCCGAAAGGTCACATCGAGATGGGCGAGACCCCGGAACGCGCTGCCATGAGAGAGATGGAGGAGGAGACGGGGCTCGGGTCGACAAAAATCGAGCGGGAGCTATGTGAGGTCGAGTACTCCTATTACTGGCCCCAGGACGACGTCAACTACCGGAAGAAGGTCACCTACTTCCTCGCGCGTGCTCCCGAGGGAAAACCAGAGCCCGAATCCAGGTTCGATAAGTACAAGTGGTGCACGGAGGCCGAGGCAGTGGGTCTCCTCTTCCATCAGAACGACGTGAACGTTGCGCGGGAGGCTTTCAAGGCCATCGGGAAGTGAGCATTTTCGGCGGGCGGCGTGCCCAAGAGAGGCCTCCGTAACCGATCATCTCCGTCAGCCGGACGTTCTCACTCCTGATAACGAGGAGAAAAACATCTAAAAGGGAGTTGCCCTTACTGACGTAGGGTGTCAAATGAAGGAAGAGAAGGGTATTCCCAATGCGCTGCTGGATTTCTTCAAAGGGCCAGGTGGACATTCCCTGATAGTCAAGGGCAGTGCGGGAACGGGCAAGACGACGTTCGCCCTGCAACTGACAGAGGAACTGGGGAGTGTCGAGAACTCCTACTACATGTCGATCAGGGTAAGCGACCATTCCCTGTACAACCAGTTCCCTTGGCTCAAGGACAGGGTCGAGTTCAAGAAGCGGATCGCCCCGACAAGGTTCGACCAAAGGCCTGAGGAGGAGGAAGGCAAGGTCGACAGAACGGAGCTCAAGAAGCTCGAGGGCAGGATAGAGATGGGCGAGGAGGACGAGAGCAGCATTTACGACAAGATAAGCGAGGGCGAGGTCACGGAGACCAGCCTCATCCTGGACCTTGGATCGGACCTCCCCGAGATCGACAGGGCATATGATGTGGTCGAGGACACGCTCCCGGAGAAGAGCCTCATACTGATAGACAGCATCAACGCGCTGGCGGAGAGATACGGGATCCACCCCTCGAAGCTAATGAACACACTCCAGAAGGACCTGGTCGAGACTTCCTCGTCCGATGTCCTGTATGTGCTGGAGAGCCCTGGGGAGACGCGGCTCGATTATCTTGGGGACGGGGTCATCACGTTCACGAGCGAGGAACACGAGGGCAGACGCTTGAGGATTATGAAGATCGAGAAGCTTCGCGGCACCGAGATCAGGCAGCACAAGTGCGCCTACACTCTGGACGGGGGGAGGATCAAGACCTTCGGCTTCGAGAAGATTGAGATACCGGAAGAGAAGTCGAGTTGGGTACCCATACCGGACATATCGGAGAACTGGATCTCGACGGGAAGCGAGCAACTCGACGCTCTGATAGGCGGATTCAAGAAGGGTACGATAGTCGCTCTGGAGGTAGGCGGGAATGTCGACACGCTGTACACCGACCTCATCAAGACCGCGCTCCTATCGAATTTCATCTCACTCGGCAGGGGAGTTGCGTTCGTCCCCGAGAAGAAAGCCTCCTCGGAGATCGTTAGGGACGAAATCATGCCTTTTGTCGGCCAGGAGGCGCTCGAGAGATGCATGCGCGTGTTCGAGCCGTCCGCCACAACGTCTGTCGAGGATTCCAAGATAGCACTCCCTATGGAGGGTTCTGATATCGACAACGAGCTGAAATTGAGCAACATCGAGTATCATCTCTCGCAGGCGGAGCGTCCGATCCTGTCCCTGATGGGATTCGATACCCTGGAGGCGGTCTTCGGTCACCAAGTGATAGAGGATATGGCCGGTCACATGTCGTCGATCAGGAAGGCGAAGGACATCTTCATAGGGATTGTTACGTCAACGACTTCTTCCACCGCACCGCTCGCGAATCTTGCCCACACCCATCTGAAGATCGAGAACATAGACGGTTCCGTTGTTCTCTTCGGCGAGAAGCCCTACACCGAGCTCCATGCCATTTCCTTCGATCACTCGAGTGGCTGTCCAAAGGCCATGCTCACACCGATAATCTAGCCGCCTGAAACGGGTGTATGGGTATCATCGTTGATAATTGCATAGAAATGTGCTTAAATCAAGTAGAGAATGAGTATCGCAATGCGGGAGAAGGCAATCTCTAGACTACTGACTAATGACTACGCAGAGAGGATTCTTGTTGCGACGTACTTCTACCCGCGGTCAGTTCAGGAAATCAGCGACAAGTACGATATCCCCATAGCCGCTTGCTACCGCAAGATGCATGACCTCGAGGACGCTGGATTGATCGAGGTCGAGAAGATCGTCACGACCTCCAAGGGAAAGAACATGAAGCTCTACAAGTCACAGCTCAAGAGCGCCTGCATCATGTTCCAGGAAGGGCATTTCAGAATCAGACTTGAGTTCAACCACGACGAGGACATCAACAACACGTGGATCAAGATCCCCATCCCAACCAGGTAGCTATCAATCCTGATAATTGTGTTCTCCTTGCTGATAGCTTAAGGGAAGCCTTTAAATACAGAAAGTGATACGAACTACAACCATAACCTGAGAACTTCTCGTCATGGGGGTATCAGGGAGGGTTTAGAATGACACCGCTAGAAGCCTCTCAACTGCTGACGGATGAATACACGGCGAAGATCCTCTTGGCAACTTTCAAGAGAAGACTGAGCGCCCAAGAGATAAGCAGGAAGTACGGGATACCGATTGCTGCTTGCTATCGAAAGATCAGGGCCCTTGAGGAGATAGGGCTCGTGGAGTGCGTAGAGCGCATTTTGACGCAGAAGGGGAAGAGGAAGAACCTCTACACCTCGAGGCTCAAGAACGCTTACGTTTTCTTTGAAGGCGGAAGGCTCAGGGTCCGCTTCCACTTGACCACCGGTGTGATCAAGGACTTCGGCGGGGACTGGACGGGCGTCGATTCCAAGGAGTAGTATCTCTTCTGATACTCTCTTTTGATAAAAAGGTCGAAAGTGCCATTATTTGTCACACTAATACGTTCTCTGATGAACATCCATCAGAAGCTGAAACTGTTGCGCGATGATGATGTGAAGCACATCCTTGTTGCGACGTTTCTCTCACCGAAATCCGCGTACGAGCTCTGCGGGAAGTACTCGATTCCAATCGCCTCGTGCTACAGGAAGCTGAACCTGCTCATGAGGGCAGGACTTCTGTCGGTGAGGAAGAGAATCGTCACACGGCGAGGAAGAGTAGTGAGGCTCTTCGAGGCCAATCTCAACAAGGGGCACATTCACATTGAGGACAACGACATCCGGCTGAGGTTCGTCCTCACACTGGATGAGCAGGCAGTGACGCAGGATTGGGAGACGATTGAGATTCTGTAATGAGAATCACTCTCGATAACCGTGAGACTGAGTTTAAATAAACCGGCTCTCTACGATTTACTGATAAGATGAAGCTAAGATTCCACAAAATCCTTCCCAACGGCAAAAGCGTGATTTTTCCAAAGGAGGAGGACGAAGAAAAAGAGGTCATAAGCCTCAACGTCATCGTTTTCAAGGACACGAGGAAGAAGGATCTCGAATAGTTCCCTAGCCCATCCTCACCCATTACACGAATAAAAAAAGGGGGGTGAGGAAAGCAAAGATCCCAAGAAAATGGGGCCTCGTCCTTCCTCGGAGGAGGGGTCATCGTTATCTGTTGGCTCTTTGAAACAGCAGGCGCAGAGTATAAGCATCTTGTTTTCCCATTATCACGTGCGATAATGACGCTCTGGCCCGCTCTCCGGGCCTACTAGAACTTCGATTTGAGAACGACTATGCCCTCTTCGGTTGTGATGTCTATTGACTGCTTTCCGGTGACATGGTTCGTTCCCCTCATCTTGAGGACCTCGATGTACTTGCGTCTCTCGTCACCTTCGTGCGAGTACATGAGCAGGACTATCCCGTCCACGGCGTGGGCGATCTCCGGCGGATAAAGCTGACCGGGAGCGACCTCGCCCGTCAGGACCGTCACGCAATCCCAGTTCTTCAGCCTAGTGACTAGATCGAACAAGAATGTCCTGTAGTTGTCCTCTATGAAGTCGCAAACGATGGTAATCGGATCGATGACTATCCTCTGTGGCATGATCTCGGCGATCTTCTCATCCAGGACGTCGAGGATCTCATGGGAGCCCCTCTCCCTTATGTCGTGTCCTATGTCGATGTATACTATCTCCCTGCCGAAGTACTCTGGATCGACGAACTCGAACTGGGAGGAGAACCTCAACATCCACTGGGTGGGCTCGCTGAGCGTCGTGAAGAATATGCACTGCTCTCCGTTCTTGGCACCCTCGAAAAGGAACTTCTGAGCGAAGGTCGTCTTTCCCGTCCCGGCACTCCCAGCAACGAGGAGAACCGAGGGGAAGGGGAAACCTCCAGATATCATCTCATCCAGGCCGGGCGTTCCGCTGGACCGCCTTATGATCGCATCATTCATGGACCATCCCTCTCTTGCCCTCTGACGGCGGTAGCATGGGGGTGTGCCCTTCCTGGAACTCCTTGGGAACCTCCATGAAGGCTGCGTTGCCCATGTCCACCAACCTGTCGGAGTGGTCGGCCAGGAACTCGTAAGTATCCCTCTGGGTCTCCCGGTCAATCGCGAACGCAGTGAATGACTTCGGGTTGGAGGCGACAGCATCGAGGAACTCCTTCAGGAAGCGCTTTCCGGTTCCCAGCTCGTTATAGTGGAAGATCGCCGAGATGTCGTCTATCATAACGAAGTCGCCCTCGATGATCTTGATGATGGCTGTGGAGCCGTCCAAGGTCTTACCAATCAGCTGCAGGTCCTCGAATATCTTGGGAATCTGGAATGGGCTGTCCAAGAACGTGGTCTGCTTCCACTCCATCTTCCTCTCCCCCGATATCTTGGAGATGGCGTCGATGAAGAGCATCTCTTCGTAGTCGACCTTGTGGATCCTCAGCAGATGGGCCATGTAGTGGTAGGGTCGGTTGATAGACAAGAAGATCCCTCTGGGCCCCACCTCCTCGAGAAGGGACTTGAGCGTGATGAGGTTGGTTTTCGCCAAGTAGACCCTGTCAGTGTTCACTAAGAGCCTATTCTGCGAGGTCTTCATCATTTGGGATATCACGTCCCTCATGGCGATTACTTCAGTTTCGTATACCATTAGGACCCAGCCTAGTGAAAAGAATTGAGCCCCACTATTAAGTGGATTTCGCACTGATTATCACAACTGATAAGCTCAGCGCGAACTGGCAAATGCACAGAAAGGCATTTCCAGGGGGGAATCTTAGCCCTGAGTACACACGACCTTTCCGTCCACAACACGAACGTCGAGAAGTGTTTGGATTCTCGTACCCAGTTCCTTCTCCAGTTTCTCCTTGTTCGGGTTCTTGTTGAACACAATCACAACGTCGACCAGAACCGCCTTGAGAGTTCTCAACGCCTGGAATATCGCCCTTATGGTCCCGCCCGTGCTCAGGACGTCGTCGACGAAGACGACCCTGTCTCCTTCGTCAATGGAGTTGATGAACATGTCCGAGCCCGAGTATCCAGTGAGCTGCTTCACTGAAGTCTCACCTGGGAGCCCATATTCCCTCTTCCTGATGAAGACGTAGGGGATGCCCGTGGCCAGAGAGAGCGATGCTGCCAAGGGGAAACCCATCGATTCCGCAGTGATTATCTTGTCGCAGTCGAGGTCCGCCACGCTGATTATGGCCTCCGTCACCTCTTCCAGGACCTCAGGGTCCCCGAGCGGAATGCCATCCGTAATGGGGTGTACGAAGTACTCGTAGTCACCGAACTTCACGACCGGGCACTCGTCCATGGATTTCTTCAGCTTCTCCAGCATGCGATCTCTTCCTATTCATTCCCAACCAGGTCCAGAGCCGCCTCGCTGGCCCTTTCGAGTATCTCATCCTCTCCCTCGACCTTCCTGTCCTGCATCAGTATCTTCCCATCGCAGATCACCGTGTCAACACACGATCCGTTCGCAGCGTACGCCAGGTCCGACACCAGGTTGTGGCCAGGATGGAGCTGTGGCGCCCTCAAGTCAATCAGGACGATGTCCGCCAGCTTTCCAGGAGCTATCTCCCCTGCGTCGATGCCAAGCGCTCTGGCACCGTTCTCCGTCGCCAGGGCAACCGCCTCTTCGGCGGGGAGGACTGTCGGGTCGCCCGTGTACGCCTTCTGATAGAGCGCCGCGAACTTCACCGTCTCGAGCATGTCCAGCGTGTTGTTCGACGCGCAGCCGTCGGTCCCCAGAGAGAGGAGAAGCCCCGCTTCCTTCATCTCCCTGTATGGTATGGCTTTCCCAACCGCGAGCTTCATGTTCGAAACGGGATTGTGGGACACCTTGACATCGTGCTTCCTGAGGAGCTCGATCTCCTTCTTGTTCAGCCAGATGCAGTGGGCGGCAACCAGACGGGGGTTCAGGAATCCGATTTCCTCAAGGAATTCAACTGGCCTCTTGCCATGCCTCTCGACACACGCGCTCACCTCATCCTCCGTCTCGGACAGGTGAAAGTGGACCAGAAGGTCCTCCTTCTCCGCGTATTCAGAGATCATCTGAAGGCTCTCAGGAGACACCGTGTATATCGCGTGAGGTCCAAGGGCGGGGACAATCCTATCGTTCTTCATCGACCGGATCGATTCAACGAGGGAGATGGAGCTTTGGAACTTCTCCTTTCCCACGTCGGGATTCAACAGGTCCGTGAACCCTTCGCTCAGGACGGCCCTGATGCCCATCTCCTCAGCGGCCCTGGCGGTCTCCTGCATGAAGAAGTACATGTCATTGAAGCACGTCGTGCCAGACTTAATCATCTCAAGGCATGCGAGCTTGGTTCCCCAGTATATGTGCTCAGGTTTCAGGTTCCGTTCGAGGGGCCAGATTCTGTTGTTCAGCCAGTCCTGGAGGAGCATGTCATCGGCGTATCCGCGAAAAAGGCTCATGGCCGCGTGCGTGTGGGTGTTCACCAGCCCGGGGATGGCGGCCTTTCCCTTCCCGTCGACTACCGTGTCCGCACCCTCCTTCGAATCGATGGAGGCGATTCTGTTTCCTTCCACGCGTATGTTCCTGCACTCGCCATCGAGAAGGGCGTCCTTGATGAGAATGCTCAAGCAAGCACCTCAATGACCCTCGTGATGATGTTGAACAACCTCTCGGCGTTTCTCCTCTGATTCCCAAGGATAACGTCGTAGGAGAAAACCTCGTCCGCCAAACCATGGCAGTAGTTGTCAACGCAGCATATGCTCGCGTAGGCGATTCCCTTCTCTACCGCCAGGGTGGCCTCGGACGCCATCGTCATGCCCACCAGGTCTCCCAACTCCTTGAAGATGTTGACTTCCGCCTTCGTCTCGAGCCTGGGCCCCGTCGTTTGGACGTAGACGCCGCCGTCATGGACGGTGTAGCCCAAATCCCCTATGCACGTGACGAGATCCCTCCTGAGCTCTGGATCGAGAACGGGAGTGACGTGAACGACTTCCTCGTCGTGGAATGTGGGTATGTTCCAAAAGCTCACGAAGTCCGAAGGGATGACGAAATCCATGGGTCGAATGTCCTGCCTCAGGCTGCCGACTGAAGAAGCCCCGATGACCCTCGTGACGCCCGCGTCCGAGAGGGCCTGTATGTTCGCACGATGGTTCACTTTATGCGGGGGATGCCTGTGCCCTTCTCCGTGTCGGTATAGAAAAACGACCTCCTTCCCCTCGATCAGACCCATCTGAACGGCTGAAGATGGATCGCCAAAGGGCGTGCCGACCCTTTCCTCCCTAGTCCCTTCGAGTATCCGGGAAATCTCCATCTCAGAACCCGTGATAATCCCCAGACGGGCCGTCATCGTGCGAGGTTAAACTCTCGCGAGAAATAAACGTTTGCTAGACACGTCCCGAAGGAAACAAAGAACTGAGGGGTCCAGTTTGGGTGAGATCTAGTCGGCCATCCTGGGGATGCAATCACCAGTCAGGGCGGGGATCAAACACACAGATTGGAGGGTAAAGGCGCCCAAATCCGATCCACTCCCACCAAATTGGTAGGGTCTTCGACCCTCTGCGTCCAAAAAAGCGGGTGTTTTCGCGGGAGCGATCGAAGGAGTCGTCACCGACTCTCCCGAGGATTGCAAGCTTATTGGCCGTGTTCTCATCGTGCGAGGTATCAACTGGACCCCTCTCATATCTTGCGACTTCTTCCTGAAGACCTAAACCTCCCGTGAAGCCGCAACATCCATGAATCTGGCGCCCATTATAAAAGGTTATCGTTTTTCAGTATACGGAATATTAGCAGGGAAGGAAAACGGTAGGATACGACATGTGTCCAGTCCCCCTTGTGATCCTCTCGCGCGACCGAAGTTGGGCCACTCTGACAAGCAGGATGGTGCGTCAGAGCAGGGGAACTCATGTCCATGCCTCGATATTTATAAATACCGCCTCAAACATAGAAAGAGATGATGTGGGCAAGGAAGAGGGAGCTAGCAACTGCTTTCGTTATCCTATCGCTTGTTCTAGCGTTTCAGCCCACGGCTTCCGGCGGGATCTGGACGGCTGCCCCCGTTGGCCACTTCGAGAACGGAAACGCCGGGATAGTGGTCCAGGAAGTTCACGAGGACTACGTCACTATCGGTTTATCGACGTCGGATCCGAATGTCATACACATCCCCGTCTTTGAGTTGCCAGACGGAACCAGGGCCGCTAAAGGCCTGCTGCGAAAGGCATCGCAAGAATTGGAGGTTCTGATGCCCTTGGTCCATGACGCGTGGCAGGGAGATGACGACTATGTTCTCGTCCTCCATCAGGACTGGCCTCAGGACTGGGACGATCTCATCATCGAGCTGAGCGATCAAGATTGGCCTCAGTACGGGCAGACCATAGTGCCGCTGGACTTCCAGGATTGGCCCCAGGCCTGGCTCCAGGCGGAGCTGGTCTAGCTAGAGGTCCTTTCGCAGATCGGCGACCTTCTCCATCATGCTCTTGCTTCCAATCTTCTCGAATATCTCGTACGCCGTGGAGAGGTGATCAAGGGCGTTGTCCCGCTCACCCTTCTCCTTGTACATGACACCGAACTTGTGGTGGGCATCGGCCATGTTGTACGGCAGGTTGAGCTCTTCCAGGATGGCAATGCTCTTGCCGAAGTACTCCTCCGACTTCTTCCATTCCTTTCTGAGTCGGTGGGTCTGACCGTAGTGGGAGTACACGGAGGATATCATCATCCTCTCGTTGAGCTTCTCGAAGATACGGAGCGCCCTCTCGAGGTATATGAGCGCCGTCTTCGTGTCGCCTTTCAGCGCGTAGGCTTCGGCCGCGTTGGACAGACCGTATCCGATTCCCGTCGCATCCCCCAGCTTCTCGGCAGTCCGTATGCACTTCTCGTGACACTCGATGGTCTTGTCCATGTCGTCCAGATAGAACCATGTGGCCCCCATTCCGGTGCAGACCTTGGCAAGCTCGCTCAGGTCCCCGATCTCCTCGAGCATCCCGATGGACTTCTCCATGTACCCGATGGACTTCTTGTAGTTACCCCTCTGGGCCTCCACCCGCCCGAAGGCGTACAGAGCTCTTGCCAGATTCCAGTCATTCTTGGCGTCATGGGAGGCTTGCCTCGACTTGTCGAAGAACTCCAATGCTCGGCGGTACTCCCCATTCCTCTCGTGGATGGCTCCCAGGTCATAGAATATGCTAGCCTTGGCGGACATATCGCCCGTCTCCTTCGCCATTTCAAGAGCGCTCTCGAAGTTCTTCCTGGCCTCGTCCCAGTCACTTCTCCTCTCGTGAATCCATCCGGTGTCCCTGAAGACCTTGAGCTGGGCGGGCTTGTCGTCCAATCTCCGAGCTAGGTCCAGTGACCTCCCGCAGTACTCCATGCAGGAATCCCACTCACCGGTCGCGAAGCAGACATCCTGTATCTTGAGCATCATCTCGAGCCGGGCAGCGAGGTTCTCCGGGGCCTCGGGCGCTGTCTCCAGCTCCTCGAGCTTGCGATAGTAGCCATATACGGTGTCGTTCAGCGTTTCCTCTATGGACGACAGCTTCTTCGCGATCTGGTCCCCCGTGGTTGTGAGCAAGTAAAACTTCCTGAAGGGGAACTTGCCCTCCTCCTTCTCGTAGATTAGGCCGAGCTGCAGGAGATTCCTGAGAGAGGAATAGGCGGATTCCTGGTTTATCCCGATCTTCCTGTAGAAATCCGAGATCGTTCCGCGATCGTTCTGATAGACGTACGCGAGGATCCTCAAGGTGCCCGTCGGCTTCTCCAAGGCGGTGAGCATCATTGAGGATGTATCAGTCGGCTTTGATTTAGCGTTTTCGCATGCTCACGGCCCAGGTCCAGGATGTGACCAGAGTATCATTCCTGATATTGATTGCAGAATGTATAAGAACCTGTGAGAGGTAATCCAAACGAGGATTGGTTGGGAATGCTGCCCCTACTAATGTTGAGCATAGACAACACGACGGACGAGCTCTTCCGAGACCTGTTTCTGGGCAGAGGGAAGGATGTTCTCAAAGAGGGGCACTCCTACTTCCTCCGTGAGAAGAGGCACGAGAGGGCCCTCGAGTACCTCACCGAGCTGATGGATGATGGCTACGCGGGCCTTTACATCACAAGGAGGCATCCAGATCACATACCTAGGAAGCGCGGGCGGGACGGGATGAAGGTGATCTGGCTCTCCACCACGCTCGGCAGGGACTATGTCGATCCCCACAACCTCGGGAGCCTCACGAACCTCATAGGCAGCTTCATGGACAAGGGGAGCAAGGCAGCCATTCTCCTCGATGGGCTCGAGTACCTGATGATTAACAACGACTTCCCGAGGGTCTTGAAGTTCATAGAGTACGTGAACGAGATCGTGATGCAGAAGAAGGCTCTGTTCCTCGTCTCGATAGACCCGCGGGCTTTTGAACCGAAGGAACTGGCCCTTCTGGAGAGGAACGCGGATGTCATAGGCGATTGATTATTACATTTGAGAATCAGCCATGATACTCGTCCCGTTGCGTTATATATATGGTCGCGAAGGATTGGAATATAGAGGTCAGGAGGAAAGAAGATGGATCCTTTGGAAGCATCACGACTGATTACCGACGAATACGCAGCAAGGATCCTTGTTGCTACGTTCAAGAAACCCAAGAGCGCGATTGAACTCAGCAGGGAGTACGGGATACCGATCGCTGCGACATACCGAAGAATCCACATGCTGGAGAGAGCCGGACTGATAACGTGTGTAGAAAGGGCCCTCACGCAGAGAGGAAAGCGGATCAGCCTCTATCTTTCCCAACTCAAGAACGCCTACATATTCTTCGAGAATGGTAGGCTTCGAGTCAGGTTCCAGCTGGCCTCAGGCGTCACCAAGGACTTCGGAGGCGACTGGAAAGCCGTCGACGTCCTATCAAGATAACCCCTCCTCCACAACCCACGGGCAGTTCTGGGAAACCGGAATTGCCTACCCCTTTATTTGCGCTCACCCCCTCCTCCACAAGGACCGGGCCCGAAAGGACCTGGGCCTTCCCCCTTTTTTTAAATACCTGAACGGGGCATATTATTATTGGAATGGACAAGAGGGAAAGGGTTAAATACCTGCTCAAGAGCGTCCTAGGAGTGGACGTGGACGCGATAGCGGCCAGGACGATAGCATCCCTGGCCGTGGAGAGAGCGAAGCAGGTCCCCGATCTGACAAGAGCGTGGTTGAGCATGAAGGACAAGAAGGAGTGGATGACCTACGCTTTTCTCGGGAAGAAGTGATCTCAACCCTCGGTAGCTTTATTATTCATCGATTCATTCTGAACAAGGATGAGCATGCAGTTCAAGGGCAGGGACATACTATCCATCAAGGACTTTTCCAAGCAGGAAACCATGCACATACTGAAGGTCGCGAAGAAGATGGTCCCCGCGGCAAAGGGCAAGAAGAGGAACGAGTCCCTGAGGGGCAAGGTCCTCGCCACAATCTTCTTCGAACCAAGCACTCGGACCCGCCTCTCTTTTGAGAGCGCCATGAGCAGGCTGGGTGGCAGGGCCATCGGCATGGCAGACCCGGAGGTTAGCTCTCTGAAGAAGGGCGAGACCCTAGCGGACACGATAAAGATGGCCGAGTCCTACGCGGATGTGACTGTCCTGAGACACCACCACATGGGAGCCGCCAGGCTCGCTGCGAAATTCTCCGCGAAGCCCATCATAAACGGCGGGGACGGTGCCGGCCAGCACCCGACGCAGACGATGCTTGACCTGTTCACGATATGGACTGAGAAGGGCAAGATAGAGGGGCAGAAGGTCGCTCTGGTCGGCGACCTCAAGTACGGAAGGACGGCGCACTCGCTCTCCTACGCGCTCTCCCTCTTCGGGGCGAAGCTGTACTTCGTCGCACCGCCGACCCTACAGATGCCCAAGGAAGTGGTGGATGATGCGAAGGTGGGCAGGGTCCGGCCCAAGCTGACGAGCGATCTGAAGGACGTGATCGGAAAGGTCGACGTCCTCTACGTTACGCGGATCCAGAAGGAGAGGTTCCCTGACCCGCAGGAATACCAGAGAGTGGCCGGTCTGTACGAGGTGGACCTTGGACTGCTCGAGGAGGCGAAGAAGGATATGATCGTGATGCATCCTCTGCCGAGGGTCAATGAGATACACCCCTCGGTCGACGGCACGCACCACGCCAAGTACTTCGAGCAGGCGTTCAACGGCGTTCCTGTGAGGATGGCGCTTCTCGCGCTCATACTGGGGGCGGTCGAATGAGGGAGCTGAGGGTCACGCCCATCAAGAACGGCACCGTGATCGACCACATTCCCGCCGGAATGGCGCTCAAGGTCCTCAAGATACTCGGGATAACGGATGAGAGCTCCGACTCGACCGTCAGTGTGGCGATGCGCGTGACGAGCAAGAAGAGCACGCTCAAGGACATCGTCAAGGTGGAGGACAGAGAGCTCCTGGAAAAGGAGGTCGACAAGATTGCCCTTGTTGCACCTAGTGCGACGATCAACATCATCCAGAACTTCAACGTGAAGCAGAAGTACAAGGTGGAGCTCCCCGAGGTCGCGAAGGGTATCCTGAAATGCGGGAACCCGAACTGCATCACGAATCTCAAGGAGCCCGTGGAGACGGAGTTCACCGTCGTCTCCAAGAACCCGGTCCGGCTGAGATGCGTCTACTGCGAGAGGGAGCTCGAGAACATCGTGGACGCCATAACCTGAACCGACAAGGTTTTTATCTGCGAAGACCATTTCCTGGCGGGTGATGAGATGCACTCGAAGAAGGATTTGGAACTGAAGGAATTAAGCGAGATGATTCTCCAACTCGTCGAGAATCAGAGAGCGATGGAGAGGGAGATCGGGTTCCTCAAGGACAACCTGAAGGCCCAGAACAGTCTTTCCAAGGAGATGCTCAAGATACACAAGATCCACAGAGACCTGGCCACGAAGAACACTAAGCAGCTGGGCCGGATAGAGACTCTGCTGAGGGATTAACCCTAGGTGTTTTTAGGCGGTCGACCTATTCGGAAGCGATGGGAGTCGACATAGCGGACATCGTCCCGGCGAAGCAGATCAAACTGGAGGAGCTCAAGGGCAGGACTATCGCCATCGACGCCTTCAATGCCATATACCAGTTCCTCGCGATAATCCGCCAACCGGACGGCACTCCTTTGAGGGACTCCAAGGGAAGAACGACGTCCCATCTTTCAGGGCTCATGTACAGGAACGCCAATCTGCTGCAGATGGGCATCAAGCCGGTGTACGTTTTCGACGGTGAACCACCCAAGCTGAAGTCGGAGACGATTGCCGCAAGAAGTGCCGTCAGGAGAGAGGCTGAGAAGGAGTGGAAGAAGGCCCTTGCGGCGGGGGACCTGGAAAAGGCCAGGATAAAGGCCTCTCAATCCTCCCGATTGAACAAGGAGATGGTGGATCAGTCCAAGGAGCTCCTGAGCCTCCTCGGAATCCCGTGCATCCAGGCACCCGGTGAGGGTGAGGCCCAGGCGAGCAACATGACGAGGAAGAGGGATGTCTGGGCGGCGGCCTCCCAGGACTTTGACTCGCTCCTCTTCGGCGCAGACAGACTGGTTCGCAATCTCACCATATCTGGGCGTAGAAGGGGTCGGGGGGGCGGTCCCGCCATACCCGAGCTTGTCCTGCTCGACTCCGCTTTGGAGGCGCTCGAGGTCACGAGGGAGCAGCTCGTGGACATGGCGATGCTCGTGGGGACGGATTTCAACGAGGGCGTCCGAGGCATCGGCCCGAAGAGGGCCCTTCAGATGATCAAGAAGCACGGGGACATCGAGACCGTGTGCGAGAAGGAGGGGTTCGATGTTGAGAACGTGCAACGCGTAAGGGATATCTTCCTCGAGCCGCTCGTCTCTGTGGACTACTCCCTGGAGCGGTCGGAGCCGGACGAGGACGGGACGGTCGCGTATCTCAGGGACGGGTTCGACTTCTCCGAGGAGCGGGTGAGAAAGGCCCTCCGCAAGATGGGAGAGGGCAGGTCGTTGATGAGGCAAAAGAGCCTCGACCAGTGGTTCTGAGACAGTCCCCACGCGGGAATCTCCAAATCGGCGTTCAGGACCGTCACCGCGCTTCCCCCGATCTCCACGTGCTTGACTCCCATGGGCACGTGAATGGGAGATGGGGTCTTTGCTCTGTCTCCCTAACAGGCACGCTCCGGGCGACCGCATTCTTTTTATATCACCGGAAATTCATTGCCACTCGTGTTGGACTGGCCAATCGAAGTCGTCGTTCCTACGGTCACTATCGTCTGCGGGGTGCTGAGCTTCCTTGCCTACCACAAGGACGTGCTCAACAAGGAGGGCGCCGCAACGGCCTTCGGAGTGGGCTTTGTCATAGGCGTCTTCGGGGACCCCGCGTGGCTCATTCTCCTTCTGATATTCCTGCTGACCAGCTTCGCGGCAACGCGCTACAAGTTCGCGCTGAAGGAGAAGAAGGGCGTCCAGGAGGGCGTGAGAGGCGAACGGGGAGGGGCGAATGTCGTTGCCAACGGGCTCATCCCGGCGGCGATCGCCTTTCTGCCGTTCATAGCCCAGAGCATGGAGGTCGAGCCCTTTCCTCTGGAGCACACTGGCCTCATCTTCGTGTCGGCCATAGCGGTAGCCGCCGCGGACACCCTCGCGAGCGAGATCGGCGTCCTGAGCGACAGGACGTATCTCATCACATCGCTGAAGAGGGTCCCGCCGGGGACGAACGGAGGCGTATCATGGCTCGGGAATCTCTCCGCGCTGGCGGCGTCAGCGTACACAGCAGTAATAGGCTGGGCTTTCCTTGCCTTCCTCACGCCCACGATGCCCATGAACCCGCTCGTGATAATCATCCCGCTTGTCATCGGTTTTGTCGGATGTCAGATCGACAGCGTGTTCGGGGCGACGCTGGAGATGAGAGGCTGGCTCACGAAGAAGACCAACAATCTCCTAACGGTGTCCGTCGGAGCCGTTCTGGCTTGGTTCGTGCTGCACTCCAACTTCTTCGACTGGCTCATGAGCCTTTCTTTCTAGACTCGATCAGATCGGCGATGATTCTCACTCCCTCGTCCGCGAGTTCCTTCGCCCTTCCCTGCGATTTCGATTCCGCGAACACCCTGAAGAGCGGTTCGGTGCCTGACGCTCTGAAGAGAACCCAGCCGTCCGTGTACAGGACCTTCAGGCCGTCGGTCGTGTCGACCTCCTTTCCTTCGAGCTCGCGGGAGAGCCTTTCGAGAACTCCGGACTTGATCTCGTTGGGGCAGTGGACCTTGTTCTTCACGTTGTGATAAACGGGCACCTCCTGCAGAAGGCTCGATAACTGCTCTCCGGACAGGGCGAGAAGCTCAACGACCTTCGCCGCGGCCATGCCTCCGTCCCTGCAGTACTGGTGCTCTGGAAAGATCAGCCCGCCGTTCTCCTCCCCGCCAAAGACAGCGTCGGTCGCCTTCATCACCCTCGCGACTATCGGAGAGCCCACGGCCGTGTACCTGATCTCCCCGCCGGACCCCGTCACGGCCTCTTCGACGCAGCTCGAGGAGCTCACAGGCGTGACGACGAGCCCGCCAGACCTCTCCTCCACTATCCTCTTCGCGACCAGAGCCATGCTCTTGTCCCCGGGGACGTAGTTGCCCTTCTCGTCGACGAATATGGACCTGTCCGCGTCGCCATCGTGCGCGATCCCGAGGACCGCATCCGAACCCGTAACGACTTCCATCAGCTCGGTGAGGTTCTCTGGGATCGGCTCCGAATTGTGACCAGGGAACGTGCCGTCCGGGACCTCGTTCAGCAGCACCATCTCGCATCCCAAGCGTTCGAGCAGTCGAGGAGAGGAAAAGCATGCCGCGCCGTTCGCGCAGTCGAGGACGACCTTCAGTCCCGCCCGCTTGACGGATTTCGCGTCCACGTTCTTGAGTATGGATGAGATGTAGTTGTCAACGGCGTCGACCTTCTTCTCATGATTCCTGTAGGCCTCCCATCCGACCTCGTGAAAGTGCTTCGAGAAGTAGATGGCCTCGATGGCCTCCTCGCCCGCCTTGTCCATCTCCATACCTTCGGAGTCGACGCACTTCATCCCGTTGAACTCGGGGGGATTATGCGAAGCGGTGATTATGATCCCGCCGGAGTAGTCGCCGTTCTTCACCTCCAGCTGCAGCGTCGGGGATGGCACCGTGGAGAGGTCCACCGCGCAGCAACCAACCGAGAGGAGGCCGGACACGGACGCGGACTTGAGCATGTCCCCTGACGTCCTCGTGTCGCAGCCGATGGCGACCTTGCCCCCGCCGAAAAACGTCCCGATGGCCCTGCTCAGGTCGGTCGCGAGGTCGATGGTCATCGTCTCGTTCACGACGCCCCTGACCCCGTTCGTCCCGAAGAGCCTGGTCATCTCATTCCGACCTTCTGGTCTATGATCTCGTCGCCCTTCTCCAGCTCGCAGTCGTCGGCGATCACGGACCTCTCGACGATGCACTTGTCGGGGATCACGCAGTTCTCTCCGATTATGGACGAGACTACCCTTACGCCTCTGCCAATCGTCGTCGAGTCCATTATCACGCTCTCTGATATCGATGCTGCCCTCACATCCACGTCCTTGCCCAGACAGACTCGCGGTCCGATGTGCCCGCCAGAGACCTTCGACCCTTGTCCGATGACGAGGGGGTGCTCCTCCTTGACGCTCTTGCCAATACTGGCCTCCTTTGACACGTTCGTACCGAAGTAGTCCATGAGCGTGCCGCTGGCGGTCAGGAAGTTCTTCGTGGTCCCGCAGTCGACCCAGTATCCCTCGAAGCCGAAACCGTAAAGACCCCTCCTGACCTGCACCGGGAACACATCCCGCTCAATGGAGACGACCTTCTCTGACAGTATGTCGTCCAGGACGCTCTCATTGAGAATATAGATGCCCGCGTTCGCCATGTGCGAGACTATCTCGTCCCCTCTGGGCTTCTCCTTGAACAACGTTATCCTGTCATCATCGTCCAGCTGCACGATCCCGAAGGCCTCTGGGTTCTCGACCTCCCAGAGCGAGATGGTCCCGACCCCTCCTTTCTCCCTGTGGAAGTCGATGAGGGACTTGATGTCGATCGAGCAGACGATGTCACCGTTGAACACGAGGAAGTCATCCGTCAGGTGATCGCGCACATTTCCCAACGCCCCTCCTGTCCCGAGGGGCTCGACCTCGTGAACGACGACGTAGTTCCTGCCGTCGTGGAGGGAATTGAAGTAGTCCCGCATCCGCCGCGACATGTAGCTCACCGGCACAATCACCTCGTCGACGGAATCGGGAAGCAGGTCCAAGAGGTAGGAGATCATGGGCCGGTTCAGCAAAGGCAAGAGAGGCTTCGGTCTGGAATACGTCAGAGGCCTGAGCCTCGTTCCAAGACCGCCGACAAGAAGGACCGCCTGCATCGCCCGGACAAGGTTCTCGGGATTTATCAACCTTTGTTCATTTGGGGCTTATCGTGACGACGTTGTTCCCACGGAGAACGACTGTCCCGAGCCTTCGGACCTGCTCCTCCTTCGTCTCCTCAGTATCCTCCAGCACGAGGTTCATGTACTCGTCGAAGCCAACGAGCTTTCCTTCGAGAACCCTGCTGTCCTTCAAAACCAGAAGTATCTCCCTGTTGAGCGCATTCTCCAGTATCTTCACGGGTAAAACCATGACAATCCCCTTCCCAGCCATGTAATGAGCCCGCCGATTTAAAGATTTGCCCCGCAAATGTCTTGCTGACCGAGGCTCTCAGGTGCATACGAGAATGACCTTCGTCTGAACCATCCACAAGATCCCTTAGAGGGGACCCAATCTCCTCATGGTGCGGGCGACTCGTCATTTCGGTTACCTGTATAGCCGAAGACATCCGATTCCGTGCCACGAGTAGTATTAAGAAGTCCGAGGCAATTCGCCCCTTGAATGCCCATTCGAAGGCGTTTCAACCTGGTCCAGAGAACCCTTCTGATCGGCGCTGTCCTCTGCATCATACTGGGAGTCCTCATGATGTGGCTGCGCGACATGTGCGTGGACACCTACTTCGCGGAGATAATCGGGTGCAAGAACACGCCCTACGATGTCGGCATCTACGCGATGAACCTCGTCGGCGCCCTCGTCATGACGTTCCTCGTCTTTCTCGATAAGCACCCGCGCATCCTGGGCCTCTCGGCCATCGTGCTGGGGTTCGTGCTCATCTGGGTCGGCGATATGGGAAGCTTCTTCGGCGGTCTCTTCTCGCTCTCGGCGGGCCTCCTGACGCTCACGTCCCTCCTCTAGGAACGATGGCTTTTTATCTTTCAAACCGATGTTGTTCTCGGATGGTTACATGGAGAAGATAAAAGTCGGGAGGGTGTTCAAGTACTTCGCAAAGCCCATGGTTGCCGCCATTCAGATCGAGGAGGGCGCCCTGAAGGTTGGGGACAAGATAGCCATACAGGGTGCGACGACCGACCTCACTCTGACCGTGGAGTCCATGGAGATCGATGGGAACCCGATCCAGGAGGCCAATACTGGTCAGTCGGTGGGCATCAAGGTCGCCGAAAGGGTCCGTCCCAACGACTTCGTGTACAAGGTCGTCGAGGACTGATTGTCTGGCGCATGAGCTATACGCGGGAGAACGCATCTAGTCAGTTACGAGAGCGCGGCCACTGTCTTTTCTCAGAATAGGTGTCGGGGGCGGGCTTTGAACCCGCGACCTCCAGATTTCCAAGGAGCGCTCTTCGAACGAACCCTATGAGTCTGGCGCTCCACCAGGCTGAGCCACCCCGACACTAGGACTCGGCGGGTTCCTCTTCCTCGACCTCTTCCGCGGGCTCGACCGTTTCCTCGGAGGCTTCCGCCGGCTCTTCCGTCACGTCGGGCTCCTCCGGAGCCTCTTCTGGCGTCTCTTCCGCTGCCTCGGATTCCTCGGGGGCGGTCTCCGGAGCCTCTTCCGCGGCCTCAGGCTCCTCGGGTGGTTCTTCCGGAGTCTCTTCTGGGGCCCCTTCGGGCGTCTCCTCTGGGGTCTCAGGCTCCTCAGGCTCCTCCTCCGGCGTCTTCTCCGGGATGTCGGGAAGCTTGGATATCCTCATCAGTTCGGACTTGCGGATCTCGACCCTCTGCAACGGCTGGATGCTCCTGCACGCCACGGCGATCTTCTTGGACATCTCTCCCATGATCATCGACCGGACCAGCTCGCTGAGGATCTTCCCGGAGGCTTCGGACTTCACTATGTTCCCCATCTTCTTCCTGATGGCTGACTGCTTCGAGGACTGGATCCTCCTCTCCGCAATCGCCATGGGCTTGATCCTGACGAGATTGTCATCCTTGGTCATCACGTCGAACGTCCCGTCCGTTCTCGATTTCTTCCTGCGAGTGAGCCTTCGGATGTAGTCGCTCGTCATGTCGTGACCGATGAAGTACGTGTAGGCATCGCCGCCCCTCACGTCGTGGACCTTGAACCTGAGCTTGATGTGCATCTTGCTGAAGTCCCCTGTGATGTCCTGCACTGTCACCTCTGTCACGCGATTAATCAGCTTCTCGGGCGAGTCCGCTGGCGTCTCGCCGAGGATGCGGCTGTCGAACATCTCGGGCGCAATTATGTTGTACCACGTCTTGGACTTCCATTTGTCCTTGACTTTCCGTGCAGCTGCTCGGGACTTCTTTGCCATTCAGATTCTCCGGGACGCACTCATAATTGGGACGATATAAATAACTTTGCGGACTGGCTTCGGACCCTTGACAGGTCTATCCGTACATGGTTGACGGCATCTCGGGAACCGCCGGTGACGATGGCTTAGCGTTCTCTATCGACTCGAGTATCTGCTGCTCGATGAGCTCCGCTTCCTTCAGCAGGGGTTCCGGATCGATCTTCAGGTTGGGCAGCATCTTCCCGAGCACCTCGAGCATCCGCGCGGCCGCCCTCGCGTCCGGGAAGTCGGGTCTGGTCTCCGACAGGAGCGTCAGAACATCCTGGTCCTTCATCGCCGCCTGATAGAGCAGCACGCCTGGGAACCCGCTGACCATCCCCTCCTTGAGCGGTTCCAGCCCGTACTCCTTGACCAGCTCTTGCGTCCGGGCCGTGCTTCCGACGCCGAAGACCTTCGGGTCCCCGGTGAGGGGGACGGGCGAGTTCACGCCCTCCAGCGAAACGAAAAGGCCCACGTCCTTCTCCACCGCCCAGTTCAGGACCTTGACCGCGAGAGGCTCTATGATACCGGCCCTGGGCATGAACTCCGAGAGCAACACCGTCAGCTGGTCGCACTCGTTGTCCGGCCCGCACTTCTGCGTCGTGGAGTATATCCTAAAGGCCGGGGACACCTTCCCCTCGTGAATTAGCGCGACGGGGGGCAGCCTGCTCGAGACTATCGCGCCCATGAGCTCCATCTTGAGCGTTCTCACGAGAAAACTCCCGGATATCGTGCTGACGAGCCCGATCGTGGGGAAACTCGTCAGTACCAAGGAATTGGAGAAGTCCCACTTCTTGTACTCATGGAATCTTATGTCGTCCTCCATCGTATCTCCCTTTGCTGGAAAACCCCCGCGAGACTTAACGTTTTCGAGAAGATCGCGAAATCAAGCTTAAAATACTGTCCCCGCTTTTGTGTGGGCGATGCGAGAGGTCATCAAGACCGTCGGCCTGACGAAGAAGTACAACGGGTTCCCCGCCTTGGACGAGCTGACTCTGACGATAGGGCCAGATGTGTGCGTGGGCTTCATAGGTCCCAACGGCGCGGGGAAGACGACCACGATAAAGATACTCACGAACCTGATAAGATCAACCGCCGGGAAGGCTTACGTGGAGGGGATTGACATCCGAGAGAACCCGAAGGCGGCACTCATGAACGTCGGTTCCGTTGTAGAGATCCCAGAGTTCTATCCCTATCTCACACCGATCGAGACGCTGGACTACCTCGGAAGACTTCGTGGGATGGATAAGGAGTACATCAGAGATCGTTCGAAACGCGTCCTGGAACAGGTCCATATGGAAGAGTGGGCGACGACAAGGATAGGGAAGTTCTCCAAGGGCATGAAGCAGAGGCTCGGAATTGCCCAGGCTTTGCTTCACGAGCCTACGGTCCTGATACTGGACGAGCCAACAAGCGGGCTCGACCCGCGTGGAATGATCGAGGTCCGAGAAATAATCAAGGATCTCAAGAAGGAGAAGCGAACGATTTTCATGAGTTCTCATCTTCTGTACGAGGCACAGGAGGTCTGCGACTGGGTCGCCATGGTGGATAAGGGGAGGCTCATCTACTTCGACGAAGTCGAGAACATAGGCAAGCTCATGGGCCCGAAGAAGATTGAGCTGCAGACTGTCGAGGACCTCACGGAAAGCCAGCTTGACACGTTGAGAGCGTCCGAAGGCGTTGCCGAGGCTGAGGCTGTCCAGCCAAAGGTCGTTCTTCTGCGATTCGACGGAAGCAACGAGGACAGGGCGGAGGTGCTGGCGAAGCTGGTGGGCGAAGGCGTTGGAGTTGTTTCGTTCAAGTCCTCAGGAATGGAGCTCGAAGACCTCTACATGAGCATGATAGAGGGAGGGCGATAGCGTGGACCATAAGACCATGGCACCAACGGACTTCGAGCAGCTCGTCACCGTCGTGAGGTATGAGATCTTCAGCCATCTCAGGAGGAGGAGGCTCTGGGCGATACTCGCTATTGTGTTCATAATATTCTTCCTAATCCTTCTCGTCCCTCCCGCGTACGGTGTCGACTACCCGCCCGAGTTCGGGATGTACTCCCAGGTATACCTCGGCTTCACGGGGATCCTCGTCCTGTTGTGCGCGACATTCTTCGGAAGCGATGCTCTCGTGTCGGAATTCCAGCACAAGACCGGATTCGTGATATTCCCCAACCCGGTCAAGAGGTCGACAATCGCTTTGGGCAAGTTCAGCGCGAGCATGATTGCCTCGATCTTGGTGATATGCATCTACTACGGTCTCATCGCCCTCTTTGTCGGTGGAATCTACAAAGCAATCGATGCGGAGTTCGCATACTCGTTCCTCCTAGCTCTCCTCTATCTCTCGTCTGCGATGGGCGTCGCATATCTCATAAGTTCGGTGATGAAGGGCACTATGGGCTCCACCGTACTGACGTTCTTCCTCTTTCTGCTCATCCTGCCGATGATAGAGGGCATCCTCTCCTTCGTCGGTGTGAAGCCGTGGTTCTTCATCACTTTCGCGGGAGGGACAATCTCGTACATCATGAACGTCCCATATCCACAGGATGGCTCCTTTGAGATGACTGTGGGTGGTGGCCAGACGATGACGATCTATGAGTTCTATCCTGACGTCTGGGTAAGCATAGCTGTCATGCTCGGGTATCTAATCGTCTGCCTGACGCTGGCCATCCTCAGATTCAACCGAAGGGAAATGGTCGGATGAGCGACATCACGCTCCGCCCCGTCGGCCTCGTGAGGAACGAGATGAAGGAGAAGGTCTCCGGGGGAGCGTACAGGGACATCGTCTCCGAAATCGTTGTCAAGGAGAATCTCCAGAACTGTCTTGACGGGATCGAGCACCACTCCCACGCCATTATCGTCTACTGGCTCAACAGGATATCAGAGGAGGACAGGAAGGTCCTCAAGGTCCGCCCGATGGGCGACGCTTCGCTTCCCTTAGTCGGCGTGTTCGCCACCCGCTCCCCCAGGAGACCGAACCCGATAGGCCTCGAGACGGTGGAGATCCTCAGCAGAGAGGGCAACGTCCTCAGGGTGAAAGGCCTGGACGCCCTTGACGGTTCTCCAGTGCTGGACATCAAGCCATACACCAAACATCACGACAGCGCGAAGGACGTCAGAGAACCGGAATGGATGGAAAAGGCGTACCGCGGGCGGTGAGCAATCCTTTAATACGAGGAAAAAGTCGTTCAAATCTTAACTTATATCCTCCTCACGTTTGAAATCCTGGTGAGTTAGAATGGACTCAAAAGGGTTTGGAGGAAGTAATGGGCAATTTCTCAGGACCGCTATTGTACTGGTTTTTGCGCTTGTCATAGGGATGGGTGCACTCACCACTGGTCTGGCGAACGAGCCGCCAGTGGTGGTGATTAACTACCCCGACCCCGGTCAGACTGTGGACGGGGTCGTGACCATCGAGGGTTTGTCCGAGGACGACGTCGAGGTCGTGACAGTGGAGATCTCCATAGACAGCATAGATGACTGGCAGACCGCCAACGACGTCACGGGAGACTGGCATCACTGGTCGTACGAGTGGGACACCACCCTCGTTCTCAACGGAGAGCACTTCATGGTCGCGAGAGCTTTCGACGGGGAGTTCCACTCGGAGCTGTACGACCTCGGCATCATAGTGCTGAACGAGGACAACACAGCTCCCGAGGTCTGGGTGGAGCATCCGGCGGACTACAGCGAGGTCTGGGGGATAGTCGAAATCTGGGGTCACGCGTCCGATCCGGACGAGGGCGACCAGGTCGAGCTGGTAGAGGTCGCTTTCGACAACACGGAGCATTGGCTCAACTGCACGGACACGTCGGAGAACGGCGACTGGTGGAACTGGGAGTACATCTGGGACACGACCGAGGTCGAGAACGGCTGGCACTACTTCGTGGTCAGGGCCTTTGACGGCGAGGAGCACTCGGAGATTGTTGATATTCACGTCTACGTCATCAACGAGGAGCCGGGGAACACGCCGCCTTGGGTGAACATCGAGCACCCGCCTGACTGGTCCGAGGTCAGCGGGACTGTGACCGTATGGGGCCACTCTGGGGACTCTGATGAGGGCGACCAGGTCGAGCTCGTGCAGGTTGCGTTCGACGGGACAGAGGAGTGGTTCAACGCCACGGATGTCTCGCCCGACGGTGATTGGCACACATGGGAGTACGAGTGGGACACGACGGAGTTCGAGGACGGATGGCATGCGGTCGTCGCCAGAGCCTTCGACGGTGAGGACTACTCTGAGTACGTGGACATACACGTCTACGTGGACAACGTCAACGACCCGCCGACGTGCGAGATAGTCGAGCCCGATTGGGAGGAAATCGTCAGCGGTTGGGTGGACGTCTGGATCAAGTGTTTTGATGACAACGAGCTGCTCGAGGTCCTCGTGAAGATCGACGAGACCGGCGACTGGCACGAGGCTACCTGGATGGGAATGGAGGAAGGCTTCGAGTACTGGAAATGGGAGTGGGACACCACCCAGTGGGAGGATGGCATCCACTACATCCACGCCAAGGGCTGGGACGGTGAGTACTGGTCCGATGTCGACTGGGTGAAGGTCATAGTCGAGAACGGAGGTTGCGATGCCCCGACCGTCGAGATAGTGCATCCCGAGAACGGGGACGTTCTCAGCGGGATAGTGCTCATCCACGGAACGGCCAATGACCCGAACCCCGGGTACGGCGTCTCTCACGTCCTGGTGAGGATCGATGAGGGCGATTGGCACGAGGCGACCGATACGTCTTGGGGCCCCGACTACAGGACATGGGCATTCCACTGGAACACCCGTGACTACGAGAACGGGGAGCATTGGGTTAAGGCAAAGGCCGGTTCCGAGTGCGGCTGGTCCGAAGTGGACGTCCGAGAGGTCATCATAGAGAACGATAACAGCAAGCCCGAGGTTTCGATCATTCATCCCGAGTACAACGAGGAAGTGAGCGGATTCTATCTCATCCACGGGAAGGCGTGGGACAACGATGAGGGAGACCGCATAACCAAGGTCCAGGTGAAGATCGGCGACGGCGAGTGGCACATGGCAAAGGACGTCTCGCCGGACGACAGCTGGTACCAGTGGGCGTACGAGTGGATCACCCCTGAGTGGGATGACGACTGCTACGCGATCCTCGCAAGGTCCTACGACGGCGAGCTATGGTCCGACAATGCGACCGTGATCGCGTGCACGGACAATGTGAACGACCCGCCGGAGGTCGAGATCCTCTATCCGAATGATGGTGCGCTACTCAGCGGCATCGTTCTGGTCAACGGGATCGCTGAGGACGACGGGGGCGTGGAGCTTGTTCAGGTCAGGATAGACGAGGACGAGTGGGAGGATGCCGTGGACGTCTCGGGCGACGGAAGCTGGTCGCACTGGGCCTACGAGTGGAACACTGGCGAGTACGAGAACGGCAACCACACGGTTTGCGCCCGCGCTTATGACGGAGAGCACCACTCCGAGCTTGACTGCGTGGAGGTGGGCGTTGACAACCTCAACAGCGCACCCGAGTTGGAAGTCGTCCATCCGGTCGAGAACGAGACCGTGGACGGGGAGTACCTCGTGTACGGGTACGCCAGCGATCCTGACCCGGGGGACGAGGTTGACCTCGTCCAGGTGAAGATAGACGACGGTGAGTGGCAGAACGCCACGGACACATCCGGCGACGGA
Organism: Thermoplasmata archaeon; assembly: GCA_023136265.1. GTDB lineage: Archaea > Thermoplasmatota > Thermoplasmata > RBG-16-68-12 > JAGMCJ01 > JAGMCJ01. The sequence goes on along the minus strand of JAGLRN010000034.1, from coordinate 8,666 downwards.
AGCTGGTCCACGTGGGCGTATCTCTGGGACACGACCGAGTACGGCAATGGAAACCATACGGTGCACGCACGCGCCTATGATGGCGAGCTGTATTCCGACGTGGTCAGCGTCGACGTGGTCGTCGACAACGAGGGAGGCATGATCGCGCCGCCCTGGCCGCCGATCAGGGACGTGATGTTGCCCATGGCCGTCGGGATACCGCTCATAATAGCGGCCATCAGCCTTATTAGACGCTACGTGCTTTGATACCATAGGACGGAGACGATTGAACAGAAAGGGCAGGAAAGAGGCGAGAGGCATTGCTCGACTGGGCTCCGCAATTGCTCTGATGTTAGTGATGCTTCTTTCCTGCCTAGCTCTTATTTCGCCCGAGGCTTCGGCAGGTCCGACATACATACACGGGCTCATCGAGGACATGCACTGGGAGGCCAACGAGAGCCCCTTCATCGTGACTGATGATGCGGTCCTGGGCATGGAGGACGTTCTCATCATTGACCCGGGGGTCGACGTGCTCCTTCACGAGAACTCGAGCCTGTATGTCGAGGGCCGCCTCTTCGCGGACGCGTCCGAGGGAGAGAGCATCACATTCACGTCGAACGCGACTGTCAAGCACGCGGGGGATTGGGGGAGCATCATCCTCACGGGGCACGACAACGTCATCAAGAACGCCAGGGTCGAGTACGCACACCGCGGTCTCTTGCTGCTGGAGCAGGCCTCTGTCTCCCTGGAGAGCGTTCATTTCAACAACAACCAGTTCGCTGGGATCTATTCCGTGAACTCCTCGGTGGAAATGAAGGGCTCCATGGTAGAGGAGACTGGCGAATGGGGCATCTACCTGGAGAACTCGGAAGCCTTCATCGAATCAAGCTCCGTCACTTGGAATGGTATTTCGATCTTCGCTTCTGGCTCCTCCCCGATCATTGCAAACTCGACCGTGTCAGGCACGTTCATCGACCTCGTCGTGATGGAGGACTCCCATCCCAGACTGATCAACACGACGATTGACGAGGGCAAGATATCCTACGAGGATGTGCTCTCGAGCGTGTTCATTCAGTGGTTCGTCACCGTCGAGGTGACGGATGTCCACTCCACGCCCGTTCACGTGGCGGAGGTCCTGCTCTCTAGCGGGCTCGGCGCCAAGAAGACCGCCTGGACGGACGAGTCCGGAATCGTGAAGGATATCGTCGTAACGGAGGCGGAGCTGAGCCAATTCGAGGTCAACAGTCACAACCCGTATTTCATCACGGCGAGCAAGGGAGAGCACGAGACTGAGGTTCTAAGGACGATAGAGACGAACGCGTGGGTGGAGCTGGTGTTCGACACTGATCTCACACCGCCCACGGCATGCGCGGGTGAGAACGAGGATGTGGACGAGGACGTTTCGTTCACGCTGAATGCGAGCGGGTCAACGGACAACAGCCCTGACTTCTTTGACGTGGGAGTATTCATCTGGGAGTTCGATGACCAGGGCTCTTCCGTCAGGCTCGAAGGGCTCACCGTGGAGTACGTCTTCGACACTCCGGGCACGTACTGGATAACGCTTGCCGCCAGCGACTCGGGCGGGAATTCGGACATGGACACGGTGAAGATAGCGGTGCGCGACACAACATCACCCGTCGCGGATGCGGGAGGTTTCAGGGAGGCTAATGTGGGCGAATCCGTCCTTCTCGACGCCGGCAACTGCTCGGACAACGATCCGAGGTTCTGGGACACCGCCAGTTTCCTGTGGGTCATCGAGCTGGGCGATGCGAGCGTTGAGCTTCCCGGTCAGATGGTGATCTACGCGTTCGAGGCGGCGGGCAACTACACTGTCACCCTGCACGTGGAGGACGACGACGGGAACGTGGCCAGCGACGAAATCCACGTGGCCGTGAAAGCTCCCGCTCAGGAGTTCCCGATCATTATCCCGCTGGGGCTCGGACTCCTCGCGGCCGCCTTCGTGGGCGGGTTCCTCAACACTGAGATGGGCAAGTTCGGCCTCTTCAAGTTCCTGCTGATTCCTCTGTACGTCAAGCTCAAGCGCAAGGACATCCTGGACCACTTCCTGCGCGGTCAGATCTACGGTTACATCAAGGTGCATCCTGGAGAGCACTACACCGCGATAAAACGGAACCTGCAGCTGAACAACGGGACGCTGACCTATCACCTGGACGTCCTCGAGCGGGAGGGCCTGATAGTATCCAAGCCGAAGGGGAGCAGGAAGATCTTCTATCCAGTTGGGATGAAGATACCGGACAACGGCCTCCACGCGATCCAGGAGGACATACTCGAGCGGGTGAACGAGTCCCCAGGGATGTCCATAAGCGACCTCGCGAGGCTGATGGGGATAAGCAGGCAACTAGCTAACTATCACGTCAAGAAGTTGGTCGAGGGCGGAGAGATAGATATCGAGAGGAAGGGCGTGCGCGCGAGGTGCTTCCCGGCGAACGGACATCCGCCCAGATCCGCTTTCTAAGCCCTTTCGTGTACTTCAGCCACCTCTTCTCGTTCTCGATCTTCCTCATCAACGCATCCTTCTCGATGTCCCGCTCAGGACCCTCTTCCAGGGAGCGGAGCTCGTCAATCGCCCTGAGAATCCCCAGGAGGGCGAAAAAAAAGCCTATCCGTCTTTGTTTCGGCTCACGGAGTTCTTCTCCCTCAACCGCCCTCGGTATAGATGGGAAAACAGAAAGCTTGCCCCCACAAAGAGAACGACGAGCACTATTGTGACGACTCGAGCCATCCCAGTTTCGTAGAAGACGAAGAACACGTCGGATATCAGTATCAGGACGGAATACTTCACGAATCCTCCCAAAGCAACGTAGAATATCGACCTTGAGAAATCCCAATCACAGACAGCAATGAAGGCACCAGTGTAGGGCACAACTGGCACAATCCTATTCAAGAGTATGATCCTCTCGTCTCTTATCATCAGCATCGACATGTAACTCTTCATTCGATTCGTTATCCATCTCGGAAGCTTTGCTTTCTTGGCAACAGCATACAAGATGGCATTTCCAGTCACCCCGCCAACGACAGCCACCGCTAGGACCAATGCGCCCCAGGTCATCGAAGGATACAATCCGAAAGTTATCACTGCGAAGAGTTCGGGCAGAACAGGAAATAGAACTGCATCAATAATGAAAACGAGTAAAAGCGCCAGCAGTACTCCGACCGTACCGAAAGGTCCAAAGAAATCATAGATGCCCTCCACAAACAATTTACAACCTCTCAGCTCACAAGACCATCATACACACGAGCCAGTTCCACTGCGCATTCTCCCATATCATGTTCCCTAGCAATCTCCAGAGAGCCCTTCTCGAGATTATTCCTCAGTCCCTTGTGGTCATGAATGGCAGAAACGTGCGAAGAGAAATCCTCAACACTCTTGCCCTTCAGACAGTTTTCTCCGTGCGTAAATAGGCCCTCATAGATCGGGATATCTCTGATAATCAAAGCTTTGCCACAGCTCGCAGCTTCAAACAGGGCGTTTCCATAACTCTCAGCGTACGTAGGGAAGAAGAATGCATCGCTCCCAGAGTAGGCAGCAGGTATCTCAGAAAAAGGGATATGACCTAGAAAGAGCACGTTTCTGGGGATGTCGCCTAGGTCCACCTTTTGAAGGAATGGCTCCGAAGAACCCACCCAAAGGAATTTCATGGACTCCTTCCTTTCGAGCGCTCTCGCCACTGCCATGAAGGTTTCGACGCCCTTCCTCGGGAGCGTTAGCCCTACACTGAGAACGACGAAATCATCTTCTGCGAAACCATGCTTCCTCCTGAACATCCTCCTCCTTTCTTCAGAGCTCCTAAAGACGCTTCGATTGACACCATTGGGCACGACTTCCATACGAGATTCTATTCCTTCCTTGACAAGAGCCTTCTTGACATAGGGGGTGGCGCAGACTACGACATCCGCAAGACCATAGAAGTACTTGGAATACCATTTGAACGGACGGTAGAGGAATTCACCAAGGACGATCCCCCCCTTAGCGAGCTCTGGTATGTGTCGAGCATGGATGACCAATGGCTTCTTGCCTCGGGTCTTGCAGGCCAAGAAGTATGACGCGAAGAGAGGATTATGGATATGCAGAATGTCGAAGTCCCTTTCGGGCTGATTGATCAGGACTTCGTATCCCAGCTTTCTCAGTTCCCGCGAGACTTGAGGAACATTCGTGCCCATTCCTCCACTATTACTGACGTTCATCACGTACTTGACCCATCTCAGCCCCGTAATCATGGAGATTCTAGTCTTGGACATTGGTTTCATCTCTAGTCTCTGCCGAATCTAGAGCGAGCGTCATCTCAGCGCACATCGCCATAATTCCAACCGATTCCGAAACGACCAATATCGAAAGGACATTTGACTCTTTCCTTCCTTCCCGACAGATCGCGTTCATCACTCCGTAACTAGAGGCGGTCGACTACCCCATATACCTCAACGCGTCGGCTGGTGAAGTTCTCGATGCCTTTATCGATGGTACAATCGTGCAGGCCAACGACGCAACATAGGTTATCAGAGTGATAGTAAGCAGGTGCATCCATGGTATGCTGAAACTGACATCTTCCTCGGCCATCATCGAAGCGAAGATCTCATATGCAACTGTCAGCCCGATAGCGGTTCCTATGACGATGCCGAGAGTGGCAATGAACAGTATCTCGGTCACAAAGGATTTGAGTATCATCCCCCGCCTGAAACCGATAGCTCTCATCACCCCGATTTCCTGCCTCCTCTCAACAACACTCCTAATTGTGATGACGCCCAGACCGGCAATCCCCACGATCAGGCCCAACCCAAGGAATATCTCGAATATCAGGAAGAAGGAATTGAGCATCTCCATCATTGACTCGATATCTTCCTTGAGAAACCTTGTATCCATTCCGATGGCCCTGAAGTCCCTCTCGAGATTCAGTGTGACTGTCTTCGCATCAGCTCCGTCCTTCACACTGAAAATGAACACGCTGTTTCCGTGGACGGTGAATGAATCAGAGAAGTAGGCTTGGGCGTTCTCCTTCGTCATGAATATCCCATTCAACAACATCTGATCAAGGATGCCCACTATCTGGAAGTCCTTCGTACCGTTGACCGTCTCAATGGTCAAGTGGTCTCCCACCGTGATCCCGTTCCCGCCCTGCATGCCTGATCCACCGGCAAATGTGATGCTCAGGTCAACGATCACGTTCGTGTGATTATCCTGGATGGCGTCCCAAGCTTCGTGAGGGTCGGTGTAACCTTCGAGCATCTCTGCGAACACGTATTGATTGTTTTGGATGAACTGATTATCGACTCCAAGAACCCTGCCGAGACCAAAGCCCATCGGGCCACCCCCCATCGGGCCACCCCCCGTACCGCCTAATGGCACACCATCTATCGTCACATTCGGGTACGTAGCGACTATCTGTTCGAATGTTCGAACATCGTTGGCCAGAGTGGGCGACTCGATTCTCACTGGATTGCCCTCAGCGTCTATCACTGTCACGTTGTTCAGGTCGGAAACCGGTATCGTGCTCGTTCCGATAATCTCGTATCCGCCACCTTGTTTGATGAGCTCGCTGGAAACGCTCAGACTGAAGATATTGGAGAACACAGACAACAATACGATGGTGTAGATCACCAAGGCAAACATCGATACCGTCATTCCAGTTCTGAATCTCTTGTTGAGTGGATGAGAGACGGCGGTTTTGACTATGGGTCTCATCGAACGGATTCTTCCCAGGCTTCCACTGACCCCTCTGACCAGCAGGGAGGAGTTGAATATGACTATCATGACTGCAGCGATGACCAGGAGCACACCGCTCACGATGAAGAGGTATGCCATCTCTTCCATCTCACCTTCGAAGAACGTTGTAATGGAGTGGAGTATGTACACGATGATAGCGATTCCGGAGATTGTAAAGGCTATCGAAGCACTCGCAAAACGCCTAAGCACAAAGGCGAATCCCATGAGGGCCAGACAAGGCGCAACAAGCCTGATGACTAGATTCTCGTATCCAAGAAAGAATGCGACAAGCCCTAGCGCCAGAGTGACTCCCCCCAGAATCGCTGTCTTCATCGTGGCCCTATCAAAGACAGGTTCCTCAATGTCCCTGATTGCTCGAACGATGTTAATGTTCGTTATTCGCGCTGAGGCTACCAGGATTGTCAAGAAGGCGATTATTGTCCCGAGGCAGAAAGCGTCGATGAGACTGCCGATTTCAAAGCGGAATGGTATGCCTCCGAACTCGCCGATGGCGAATACACTATTCAATCCGAATATCAGGGTCGCGGCCAGAAACAGGCCGGCTAGAGTTCCCAGCAGAGCGGCCACGAACGCGTAGCTCGAACCCTCAAAGAGGAACATCTGCATCAGATGCGACTTCCTCATACCGAGAGCTCTCGCCATCCCGAGTTCTGATTTTCTCTCCTCGGCGAGCATCGTGAATATGTTTATGATCAGTATCACACCGGCAATGATGCTGAATGAACCGAAGATCATCAGGAATATCGAGAACATCTCGCCAGTTTCCTCTGCTTGTTCAAGAGCGTCCTTTTTCACTGCATCTACACTCAGCTCACTCAATCCTTGGTCTGGTGAAGAGTCCAGAGCGTCCTGGACCGCGGCAACCAACTCATCACTGTTTCCCGCACCAGCCTCAACATCGCCCGGGGCGGAGATTCGAATCAGATTGATCCTTCCAGATACGTTGAACATTTCCTGGGCGACGTCCAGCCTCACGAAGATGTTCGCCTGCAGACCATACTGTCCCTTTCCCTCATCCTTGACGACGTACTTCGTTTCGAACTGTTTCTGGAGGACTTCCCCACCTTGAAGCGTCAGCGGTCTGTAGCTTATCCTCAGCATATCGCCCTGTTCGGCGTTCAGAACGTCTGCTGCCCTTCCGTTCAGAATGACCTCGTCCGTTCCGAGGTCGTACGCATAGGTCTCGTTGCCGTTCGCTTCTGTGAACTGTCCGAAATCGCGATCGAGACTTGGGTCGAAGCCCACAAAGGTCATGACGGGTTCGAACTGTCCGCTGTCGTCATCCTCGACCGACACAAAGGTCAGGATTGTTGGGGATATCCCGTCACTGTGTTCTTCGACTCCGGTATCGTTTCTCAGCTCCCAAAAGAATGACTCATTGAAGAAGTCCATTCTGTCGGTTGAGACCGTTACGTCTACAAGTCCCAGACCGTCGTAGGAGCTCTTGACAATGAAATGGTCGATAGAGTCACCGGTCACCAGAGCACCTGAGATAATCGATGTTCCGATCAACAAGCCTGCGACGACCAATATCGAGTGTGTCTTGTGTCTGATGAAATTCCGCACACCCATTTTGAATAGTACCCGCCTTCGAATGGCCAGAACTCCGATCACAATGAGAATCACAGCAAGAAGGGAGACCAGAATCGGGTTTGGCATTGTCATATCACCACACACCTATCCTAACCCGTCATCTACCGGAGGGGGACGTATTCCTTCTCGAAAACGCCATCTCTCATCTTGAGCACTCTATCCGCCATCTCTCCAACAGCAGGATCGTGCGAAACGATCACGAAGGTCTGTTTGTTCTCCTTGTTCATTCTGCAGAGCAACTCCATAATCTGCCCCGAGGTCTCGGCATCCAGATTGCCCGTGGGCTCGTCGGCCCATACGATAGCGGGATTGTTTACCAAGGAGCGAGCGATCGTGACCCTCTGCTGCTCACCTCCAGACAGTTCTGCGGGCTTCTGGTTCTTGCGCTTTTCTAACCCGACCACCTCAAGGATGCCTATTGCCTTTTCTCTCGCCGTCCTGGGATTGACTGCGGAGACGAGCAAGGGTAACTCGACGTTCTCGACCGCTGTCAGAACTGGCAGTAGGTTGTAGGCTTGGAAAATGAACCCCATCCTTCCTGCCCTATGGTCAGTCTTTTCATTGTCTGACATTTCTCTTAGTGACTTTCCCTCAATCTTCACATCGCCCTTGGTCATGTCGTCTATCCCTGAAAAGCAGTTCAGGAGTGTGGTCTTTCCACAGCCGGAAGGTCCCATGATGGAGACCATCTCTCCCCGCTTCACGCTGAGATCGACACCTCGCAATGCCTGTACTTTGATTCTCCCCGTGTCGTATGTCTTGTGCACGTTCTTGCCCTCGATTATCATATTGGTCTTCATTGTCTCACCTGTCGTTTTCTCTGCACCTCAAGAGCACTGAGGTCCCGGACTATTCGTCCTCCCCCACTGAATCTTCTTGCAGAATCTCCCTGATTTCCTCACCGAATCGGTCCAGCATCTTGCCCAGAACATCTGCTTTTACGATGAATATACCCCAGATGTCCGTCTTCTCTCCACCGAGGACGAGGAGTTTGTCTCCGGGATTGATTCCGAACTTCTCTCTCAGCTTGGCGGGTAGTACGATTTGACCTCTCTGGCCGACAGTTGTGCTGCCATAGAATCCTGGTCTTCCAATCATAGTCTCACTTCTTCAGGGCATAGGGAGTCGTATATATGTGTCTTATCATTCAAATCATACCTATCATTCAATGACGGGATCTATCCGCCGTCCTTCCGTTGAAGGGCGACACATCAACATCATAGCAAGGTTTCCGCAACAAGGATTGTACGGCCGCTGGCAGAGTTAGGTTGCCTGTGACAAACGTTGCATTCCAAGAGGGAGCTTTCATAACCGCACGAAGTACGCTAACCCTTGCTCGCCGGGAGCAATCCCT
>JAGLRN010000033.1 GCA_023136265.1 Thermoplasmata archaeon | reverse complement strand
GCCTCGGTCACATTGACCAGATTGGGGTCCGAGATCTGCAGCTGTTCCATGACCATCCTCACGGCCTCAGCCGTTCCGTTCGCCATTATTATCGTCGCGTTCCTGATGCCTTCCGCCTCGAGAATGGCCTGCAGCCTCTCCGCGTCCGCGTTTATGATGGTGACGTTCCTGTTGAACTCTGCCGTGATCACCTTCTGCTCCGCTGCTTTCTTCTCCTCGATGGCTACATCGAGCGTCGTGGGAAGGTCTATCGATCTTATCAGGAAGTCCTCCACGACCACGTCGTATGCACCCAGCTCAGACTTGATCACCACTCGCGTCTCCTCCTCGACGAACATCCTTCCCTCTCCGCCGATGTACTCTCCCGTGTAGTTGCTCGCCACGTTCCTGGGCACGTTCCTGAGGTACCTGTCGACGAGGTCGAGAATGTCCCCCCTATCGATCCTGACGTCGGCGACATCGTCGGGCTCCATCCTCCAGACGAGAGAGACGTCCATTCGTATGTCCAGGTTGTCGGATGATCTCACTGTCAGCGTGCTTCCCTGTGACGCGCTCATGTCCCTGGTCTGCGTGTTGTAGCGAATGATCTCGATGCTGGACAGGGCGTAGTACGGGTTCCAGTGCCATCCCTCGCTTATCTCGATCCTGTCTGGTCCTGCCGGCGCAGCCACGATGACTCCCTTGTGACCGGCGGGGACGTTCACGAAACCTCCTATGAGCAAGAAGACGACGACTACGACGATCGAGCAAGTTATGATGAGCTTGCCCGCCGACACTCCTCCATCCTTCCTGCCAAGAAGCCGCTTGCTCAGCGACCCCTCACTAAATATGAATGCAGCTCTTGTTGGCATGTTTTCTCCTCAAGGAACCAGATGCATACCGGAGTAATAACATTGCCGAGGTGCGCCTGTACCGACTGAAGGCGACCGTACCTCTGATACAGAGTTCCGTCTGGGTCCCAGGTTTGTTCATGAGGCCTGCCGGTCTTCCCGCTACCTTCGCCAGAGATCAAGACTGACGATAGCTTCGCCTGACTTCCCGAAACCAATCATCGGGTAGGCCCAGCTCAGCCGGAAGTGCTCGCTCGGCGGCTCACTCTCTTTCGGGGTGAACACGATCTTCGTGAGTCCTCCTGAAGTTTCATTCCAGTAGGTGGAAGAGAGGAGGAAGCCGTACCTTTCCAGTATCAGATTCCTTGCGAGTTCGTATACAAGAAGATCACACGTAACCGGCAGCTCTGTTGCCTCACCGCCGTCCTCCGAGTCGGTTCTAAATAGGATGTACCTGTCGACGGCTTGCGTGTGGTTCGTCCCGCAATGTTCCAGATCCAACGTGCTGCGCAACAGGACGATGAACGTGTCCTCCGCGTAGTCCTTCGTGTCCGCAGTGGAGACGATCTCAGAGATCTCGAGATGGTCAGGCATGCCCATCAGCGAGAAGGACACGATCAGGCTCGCGATCAGGAGGAAGATCATCGCGTCTGTGACGGCCAGCTGGCCTTCTCCGTTCACCTCATCCCCTCCATATGAGGATCGACACCCGAGCGGCGTGGACCTCCCCCGGTCGGACCCAGACGTTGCAGCTCGTCGTCGCTCCAATGACGTTCCCGAACGGCGCGGAAGTCTGGAAGGACCGGTCCGTCGAGTTCGTCACGTCGTGTATCGCCAATCGGAACTCGTACGGCGTCTGGAGGATCTCTCCCAACCGCTCAACGGATGTGTTGAACACAGAGGCCTGGTCCAGCAGGAGATATTCCCCGTCCTTGGTCAGGTGGGGATGGGACACGACCCTCTCAAGGAGACCCCTTGCATCCTCCTTCATTTCCAGCGCCTTCAGCGTGTCGATCTCGTTCACGTAATTGCCATGCAGGCTCACCAGGAGCAGGCCCAGCGCCGTGAGGATCACCGCCAGCGCCACGAGCTCCTCCAGAATGTGCGAAATTGCTCTCTCGTCCCTCCACATGCTATTACTAACGGGGGACTGGGTAAATATCTTGCCAAGAAGGTTTTTAACCCTCACGGAAGTTGCATATCCGTTCGGAGGGATGTCGGCCTGGACACATGCAGGGCGGAGTATTCAAAAGAGAGGAATCTTCTCGAGATCGACTGCACGGGATGCGATGCCCGTCCGGACCTGAGGAAGCAGAAGTGCTTCACAGGCTCGCTGTTGGCCTTCGACTCCGGGCTGAGCATTGAGAGAGTCGTTCTCTCAGGAACCATCGTGAAGATGTACACGACGCCGAGCGTGGAGCTCCTGTCCAGGACGAGGAGCGTATTGGACGCCCTCTCAGCGATCAGGGCGGAGCTGAACCAGTGCATCCAGCTGAAGAAGGAGCTGAAGCACTGCCGCGGATGTCAGCTGGACCCGAGGAAGCTCTTCCGTGAATTGGAGGCCGCATTCCTGAGCGGTCTCACCGAGTTCTTCTCGACACTGAGGAAGATGCTTGAGGTCGCGAAGGAGGATGGCGGTCCCAGATGCGAGCTGTGCCTTTTCCAGACGAGAACGGATGCCCTCATCCTCCTTGACGAGGCGATGCTCCTCAGACGGTTCGCCCTCAAGGAAGGCCTTGGGATTGTGGAGGGATGACCTCGGCCGAAAGGATGTCAAGAACGTCCAGGGCTCTTCGAGACCCCTATGCTCACGCGGCCCTCAGGATTAGGAGGATAGACACAAGCGCCATCCAACGGTCCATTGGCCGGCTCCTTGCCAGGGACCAGAAGTGGAAGCCCTTCTTCGCCTCCTTCTGGGTTCTCGGCGACTTCCCTGAGCATCTCGAGGTGACCAGCAACTACACCGTCGGAGAGGCTCGCATCCATATCTGCCGTCTGGAGAACTCCCCGGACTTCCTCTACTGGCTCTCTCCTCCCTCATTCGACGTGTCCGAAGATGAGCTCTCGCTCCTCTGGAAGGTCGTGGATGAGATCTGGTCCGTGGTGCCGTCGAATCTCGATCTCGGCAATACCGCCCAAGTGAGGCGCTACATCGGGAGTCGGGCGGAACAACTGATTGCGCTCCATCTGCCCAGGACCATGGGGAAAGCCGAGCGGTTGCGCCGGTCGCACTTCCTCGCAGACATCCTGGAAAGGAACACGGCCGGGCTGGGAATCCTGGAGACCTTCCTTGCCGATCCCAACGTTCAGGACATCTTCCTCGACGCACCCTGCGATGAGGTCCCGATACATCTCACGGTCGCCGACGCCGGGGGAGGTCGGTCCCATCAGAGATGCAGGTCGAACATCCTCATGTACGAAGCGGGCCTGCGCAACATCATCTCGAAGCTCCTCATCATGAGCAGGAAGCCGTTCTCGGAGAGGAACCCGGTCCTCGAGATGGACCTCGGTGGCATGAACGCCAGGTTGACCGCCGTGGGACCGCCGCTCAGCCCCGACGGGATAGCTCTCGCCATCCGGAGGCACTCCACGGACCCTTGGACACTCACGAAGTTGATCTATCACAGGAGCCTGACTCCGCTCGCCGCCGGCCTCATCTCGTTCCTCATCGACGGGAACGCCACGATACTCGTCACGGGTAGTCGCGGGGCGGGGAAGTCTTCCCTCCTGGGAGCGATGATGTTCGAGTTCCCTACCAGCCAGCGCGTTCTGACGATCGAGGACACGCTCGAGCTTCCGTGCGCGGAGCTCCGCGGCCTCGGGTACAAGGTCCAGAGCCTGTACGTCGGGTCCGGGACATCCTCGGACCGGATGACGGCGGAGAAGGCGCTCAGGGTCTCTCTCCGCCTGGGAGAATCGGCCATAGTCCTCGGGGAGGTCAGGGGGAAAGAAGCCAAGACGCTCTACGAGGCGATGCGCGTGGGAACCGCGGGCTCGGCGGTCCTCGGAACGATCCACGGAAGCTCTTCCAGGAGCGTGTTCGAGCGGGTCGTCCACGACCTGGGCATTCCTCCTCAGTCCTTCTCGGCCACTGACATCGTCATCGTCGCGGGTCTGTTCCGACCGCGGGGAACGCAGAACTCCAGGCGCAGGGTGATCGAGATTTGCGAGCTCTGCAAGGAATCCTATGACGGCAGGTTCCTCCCGCTGATGAGGTTCAGCATCTCGCAGGACTCTCTCGTCGAGACAGACGTCTTCCTTCGCGGTTCAGTCAAGATTCGAGAAATCGCGAACTCCTGGGGAATGAGCTATGACGAAGCACTGGCCAACATCCACGCTCGGGCCTCGTGCAAGCTCCACGTCGTCGAGCTAGCCAGGAGGTTGGGGAGGGGTTTGCTCTCCGCGAGGCTCCTCTCGCTGGCGAACTCGGTCTTCTCGTCCCTGGTCGAGGAGGGCTTCTCCGGCGACGAGCTGGTCGCGCGATGGAAGAAATGGATGGACGTGAGGGCAGTGTATGCCTAGGGACGGGATAGCGTTCACGAGGCTCTGCAGGTTCGCCCACCGCACTCTCGGACCTCTGCGGTGGAAGACGAAGCCGAGCCAGGGCCCAGAGTGGACGGCTCCATCGGGCACCAAGAAGCGGCTTGTTCCAGCTCTTTCGAAGCTGAAGGGGATGCTGGATTACGACATGAAGTCAATCGAGGACGACATCGCGTTCGTGGGGCTCGGGCTGAGGCCCAGGGAGGTCGTTTCCGGCGGACGCCTGGTCCTCCTCTCCTCTCTTCTGGCGGTCCCGGTTCTCGCGGTGATTCACCCGCATCCCATCCATCTCGTTCTTGCACTTATCATCCCATTGCTTCTCCAGAGGACGGTCCTGTCGTATCCGGCAACGCTCGCCGCGAGGATCGAGAAGTCATCCCTGAGGGAGGCCCCAGAAGTGATGAGCTATCTGATCGGTGGGACGGGAGGGGCGCTGACCTATGAGAACGGCGTCCTTTCATCCGCGAAGAACTCCAGGGGAATGCTGAAGGGCGGGTTCCATCGCATGGTCTGGAACGTTCACACGAAGGGGAGCAGCCTCCCGGAGGATTTCGTCGAGTACGTGCGGAAATGGAAGGGAAGAAACGACGGTCTCGAGGAGGCTCTGCGGCGGTTCTCGGAGGCTGTGAAACTGGGCCATGGGGACGACCTCGGCTCCCTGATGTCCCCCGTCCACATGCACACGAGAAGGAAGCTCAAAGGCTATCTCGCATCCCTCAAAACGCCGATCAACGTCGTCTTCGCTCTGGGCATCGCACTCCCCGTCATGATTGCTTCGATATTGCCCATGTCCTCGTTCGCGGTTGCGGCTCCAGTGGGAATCGCCGGCGACGAAATGAGCGGGGGAAGCGCGCTCAGCCCCGCCGTAATCGCCGTCATTCTCGACGTCATCTTCCCGCTGGGCATGTTCCTGTACTGCAGGGAGGTTCTGTCCAGGCGGCCCTTCTCCTCCCCCGGCCATCTCCCGCTCAGCCTCCGCGATTTGTCCGTCCTCTTCGTCGTTGCATCGATTGCGGTCGTCCTTGGAGTCACGGTCGCAACCTGGCTTCTGGAGGTCACACCGGTCACCTCCCTCCTGGTCCTTCTGTTCGCATCCTCGGTGATAGCCCTCGCATTGCTCCTTCCGGGTAGGATGGTGAAAGGCACGATGCCGCAAGGATCTCGCGAGGACGTTTCGGAGGGACTTGAGTCTCTGGGCGACTTCCTTCTGGCGGGAGAGCCCCTGGAGGCGGCGCTTCTGAAGACATCGGGACGGATGGAGGGGACGGAACTGGCAGGGAGCATCTCCCGAGACATCTTCCTCGTATCGAGGGGGACGACCAGGGCCGGGGAGACACTGACATGCGAAGGCGCGATGCAGGAGAACCCCGTTCTGGGCTCGAGTCTCATGGCGGTCGTGGACATCGCGCAGAAGGACGGGACCCTGGCGGGTACGGTGGCGAAGCGGATCGCGTCGGACCTCAAGGAGACCTCGAGGACAGAGGCGGATGCAAGGGATGAGATGAGCCCCATTGTCCAGACGGTGAACAGCACCCTCACGTTCTTCTCACCTCTGGTGCTCGGGGTCACGGCCTCGATGTTCCTGCTCATGGAAGCGCACTTCTCGGGCTCCGAGGGGACGACATCGTCCGCCTTCGTGCTGATCCTGGGAGCTCTCTTGTGCTGCAACTTGGCGGTGGCGAGCTACTTCACGGAAGGCCTTCAGGGAGGCGATCTCACGACAGCTCTCTCCCGAATCGGGAAGGGGCTCCTCATGGCGATACCACTGTACTCGCTCTCGTTCCTGTGCGCCTCGTACTTCTTCGGCGTCCTCTGAAGGCCACGGAAGTGCGGGGAAAATGCGGCAGCCTACAGCATCCACAAGGTGTCGGCGGGGACCTTTATCCAGTAGCCCTCGCCCGGGGCCATGTACGTCGACCCAGTGAGGCGGTACAGGTGGTACGGCGGTGCGACGGCGTTGAAGCTCTCCACCCTCTCGGCCCCGGTCTGCGCCATCAGATCGCCTGCGGTGTAGTCCCAGTACAGGTGCGGGAAGCCGACCAGGTTCCACCCCTCCTTCAGGAAGATATCCGCGCTCTTGGGCACGACCCCCGCGCTCGTGACAGGTTCGGCCGAAGTCACATTGACCCAGATTGCCATGGACTGGTTTACCGTCAGCAGGTCGTTCCAGTTCTTCGAGATGTGGTACTCCCACCACTCCTTCGTCCACGGGTCGTAGGACTTCGCCATGTCCCAGCTGACCGTCTGCAGCGCGTACTCAATGGTTTCGTTGACCATCTTGAGCGGGAAGGAAAGAAGCACGTTGCCCGGCGGCGTCCATCTTGTGAACTTGGCCGCCTGGTCCTCGGTCCTGGCCGGAAGCCCAGCGCTGTAGTTCGCCTCCACGTAGTAGAAGATGTTCATCGGGTTCAAGTGACCCATGTTGTAGTGGTCGTAGAAGTTGAAGCCCTGCGGGACCGTTGCCAGGAACTGGTATCCCGTCCCGTCTGGATCGTAAGCGCCCGTGTTGTAGTACACGGTGTAGTGGTCGATCATCGTCGCGTCGTCTGCGGAGAGGTCCCACTCGACATGGACGTGCTCGTAGTTGGGGCCGAAAAGCCACGCTCTGAGGTTCGTCGGGGGCTCGGGCGAGAGCTTCAGCGTCGTGAAGTTGTAGTGCAGCCCTCCGTTCGTGTCAGTGGTCGTGTGATTGTACGGGTCCGAGGACTCCACGTCGAACATGTACATCGTCTCGGGCTGCAGTCCCGTCAGCAGCACGTCGTGCTGGATGCGGTACCCGCTCATGTACTCCTCCGCGTCGAGCGGGTCGCTCGTGTTGTAGTACACTCTCGAGTCCGCGGGTTCGTTCGTCCTCCAGATGACGTTCGCAGAAGTGGACGTGATGTTGGTTACCATGATGCTGAAGATGAATGGCGGCAAGGCGTCTATCGTCGCAGTGTCCGTGGAAGTGTGAATGGGATTCATGTCGTCGTACTGGACGGTCACCAGATCGCCCTCCGAGACCTGCAGCTGTCCGTCCGTCGTTGGCGCACCGGTGGTCGTGTTGATAGTCCCCGTCCATCTCCCTGAGCCGGGCGCGGACTCGTTCAGCGAGACAGTCTCGGGAGCGGGTTCAGTCGTGCTCCAGATGGTCACGTTCACGGCCGCCGGTCCCGTGTCCCGGACAGTTATCCCTATCGTGTCACTGTCCCCGTAGACGCTCCGGTCCAGGTACACCTGTCCCCAGCCCGTGCCGAGGTCGCCCAGCGCCACCAGGGCGTAGGGCTGCGGTCCGCTCGGGACGTTGTACCCGATCACCTCGATCGTCCACGCGCCCACCATGGGGCTCTTGATGTGGACGCCCTCCTGCACGTTCAGCCTGTCGTAGCTGCCCGTGTCGGGCTGCGACTCTCCCTGAGCGAAGGTCCCCATGACATTTCCCTTGTACGTGGTTCCGAGCGGGTCCGTCACAAGAAGGTCGAGGTCGTTCACGATGTTCGGTGTGGTCCACGCGACCCCGGGATAGTCGGTCCACGTGAGCATCACCCTCAGCGGCTCTGCGGAGTCGAGAACGTAGTAGGACTCGATCCTTGATTCTCCCGTGCTCAAGCTGGACGTGTCGTCAACGATCTCCATGCGCCTCGTGTCCCCGGCGAAGCAGAGTGCGTCGTCCAGGAGGACCCGCCCCCAGCCTTGCGCGTTGTTGGGCCAGGTGTTTTCGTTCTTGCTGTCCGTGTACGAGCCGGTCATCTGCTGAGCGCTTGCCGCCAGCACGCCCTTCACCAAGGCTGCGGAGGGCTCGAAACCGTCCGCGGGGTTCTTCGTCCCAGTCGGCCACCAACCCTCCATGAAGTACTGGCGGGTCATGGCCGCGAGCGATGCGTGGTCGGGTGCCGAGTAGCTCGTTCCGCCCCAGCCCGCTTCCCAGGCCGTGTTCGTGTTGTCCCTCGGGTTTCCCGTAGACATGGATGAGGTGCCTTCTCCGACCGCAATGACGGTGGGCTTCCGCCTCCCGTCGGAAGTGGGCCCGCGGCTGCTGTAGTCGGCGACGCTGTTCTGGTTCGGAGAGGTCGCGCTCGATCCCGACGAAAGAACGTTCTTGGCAGTGGCGGGGCTAACGACGTCGTACCAGCCCCCGCCTCCGTTCCCGTTCGAGAATATGATCAGCATGTCAGGATTGTTCCACATGAACTCGTCGAGCATTTGCGCGCCCTGCGTGTAGGCGGTCGTGGCGGAGCCCCAGGAACCTGAGTGCACCCTCGCGCCCGCGTTGTAGGCGGGACCGAAGAGATTGTCGTAGTCAGAGGGTACCCAGGCCAAGGCATCCCGCCAGTATCCTCCCCATTGCTGCACGTCTCCTATGTCCTGGAAGAATATCTTGGCGCCCTTTGCGCCTCCGTCATTGGTACTCGAGCCGATTGGATCGTCATTGCCGCCGAACGTCCCCGTCACCATGGTCCCGTGACCTATTGTGAGCCATCCAGCGCCGGGGTCCCAGCGGTTGGGGCTGTCCTTCCATGCCCACTCTTCGTTTGCGCCGCCGTGCACCCAGTACCGCACGAGCTTCCTTCGGGTCATGTCCGTGACGTTGTATATGTCCCCTTTCTGGATCGTTGTCGCGTTCTCGCGGAAGAAGTTGTGATCGAAATCCATCCCCGTATCGGAGAACCCGACGAGCTGTCCCTCGCCCGAGATCCCCATGTCCCAGATGCGCCTGTCGTTTTGGACGTTCGTCTGCATTATCCACTGCATTCGCCTGTTCTGGACCACCGGGACCTCTCGTGGCTGTATGAAGTTGACGTCGGCGAGGCGGGCGATCTCGACGACCTGCTCGTAGGTCACGCGGGCGTCCACTCTGCCGAAATCCTTCCCTTCGTACGTGTAGATGACCCTGCGCTCCGGGAGCAGCTCGAGAACGGCGTTGACGCCATCCGGATTGAACGTGATGATCTGAGCCTCGACGATCCCCGCCTCGAACGTGAGCTCGGGCACTATCTTGTACGCGGGCTGGAAGATGCCCGTCCACTGGACCGCCTGAACCCTCTCGAGGTTCGCGCGACGTGCAGGGTCCGCCCGCACGAGGAACGCGTTCGAGGGAACGTAGTTCAGGATCTCGGCGCCCGCCAACGTCAGTGACTCCTTGTACTCCTCCGTGACGGGACCGCTGAACTGGACGATGTAGTATCCGTCGCCGTCTGCGGGGTAGTCCGCCAGTCTCAGAGCGGCGGGGATGCTCGGCTCCCCGTTCCTCGTGTCAAAGGCCAATCCGTTGATTCCGAGGTAGTGCGGCTCGCCCGCCTGCGCCTCGTAGACCTCTCCCGCGGACGAGTCGAGGTCCACCGGACCGATGGTCGAGATGAAAGCAATGGATAGCATTACTGCGATGACGCTTCTAATCGTCATGGGAGTTCACTTCGTTTTAGCCAAGCCGCCTATATGAGCCTGCTCAGATGAAGACCGTCCAGATGTAGTCGGCGCCGCCGACCCAGTAGGCCTCTCCGGGTGCAAGGACGTACCCGTCCGCAAGCTCCTGCAGGTAGTACGGGCCCGCCGCCGAGTATCCCTCGACCTTCGTCGCCCCGGTCATCGTCTTCAGGTCACCGACCGTCATCGAGCCCGTGAGCGACGGGTATCCGACAAGCGTCCAGGGCGAGACCAGCTCGATCGAGACCTGGGTCTGCACGTATCCGGCGACGTGAAGAGGATCACCTGCGGAGATGTCCAACCAGTAGCCCTTGCCGGGCATGATGGTGGACAAGGATCCGTGGTAGCCTGTCTTGAGTGACGAGTAGCTGTCCCAGCTTCCCGCCATCTGGTCATACGTCCAGACCATGTGGTCGACGTCCATCCACCGGAACACCGTGGCCAGGGACATGTCGGATGGCGTTATGGGCACGGAGATGAAGTTTACGCCCGAAACCAGGGGTACATAGTACTTCGCCGCCTGTTGCGAGGCCATCGTGGAGTCGCCACCGGAGCTGTTGGCGTATATCGCGTAGTAGTAGCTGTTGGAGTCTGAGTAGCCGGCTCCCAAGTGCACGTACGTGCTCGTCAGGCTCGGCACGCTGGCGAGGAACGAGTAGCTCGCGGCTGTCGGGTCGTAGCTCGTCCCGGAATAGATGGCGTAGTTCGTGACGTCTAGCGGGTCGTCGGGCGATAGCGTCCATGATAGGGTGACATCGCCTGCGTCCATGAGCGACGCCATGAAGTCGGACGGTGCCGAGACTACCTTGCCGAGCATGGTGAAGCACCTGGACTCCCACTCGCCCCAGTTGTTCGCGGCGTCCTGTCCGTGGATGAAGATGCAGTGCACTCCGGGCGGCCAGTCTGCCGAGCCGGTCCAAGTGGCCTGCTCCAGGGCGGTGTCGAAGATGTCCACGGGGCTCATCGCCGTTCCTCCGCCGTCAGGTCCAGTAGCGTCCATGTAGAACTCCACCGCCTGGATCATCGAGTTCCCGTAGTTCGTGTCATCCACCGTTGCAGTGAATGTGATGCTGGTGTATCTCTCCACCGGGTTCGGGACCGCGTCTATGCTTCCCGGGATGGTTATCGGTCCCTGACTATCTCCACCGGGTCTCAGGATCGTGAACGTGTCGTCCGAGATATCCGAGCCGTTTAGCATCGGGTACGGGACACCGTCGTCCTCGACGACGACCTTCACGCGGTAGTGTATCCCGTTCTGGAGGCTGCTCACGTCCCAGTTATAGGTCGTATCTCCAGGTGCTGGGTCGGGGGCCATCCTCACCCAGGACTGCCCGTCGTCTGGGCTGTAGTAGAGCACCTGGCTGTTTATGCCTGACGAGTACACCTGGCGGCTCCAGTCGAGCGGTATAGTGTCCCCGCCGAAGACCTCTCCGCCATTCGGCGAGATCACCTGGACGTCCGGGTGGTCGTGGCCGATCAGCCACACGATAGTCTTGTTGATAATCGAGCCCCTGTCCAGGTCGTTCACGGCTGCGAAGTTGATTCCGGTCACCTCGAAGAAATACGCGACCAGCTTGGACGGCTGTCCGCCCCAGACCTTCCCTGGTCCGGCGGTCCCGTTTGCAGCCGATGAGACCCACTTGAGCCCTATGTCTCCTGGGGAGGCATCGATCCCGTAGTTCTTCCAGACGGTCGAGGGCGTTCCACCGTAGCTCTGAGAAATGACCTCATCCCCCGAACCACCTGGCCTGTGGGGGTCGTAACGTACCCGGTTGATTCCAACGTACTCATTGCTGATCGGGTCTCCGATGGACCCCTCGTTGTCCGTCCAGAGGCTCGGGTCGACATCCCAGTCTGCCTTGAGAGTGGAGTTGACCCACTGCCCGGTCCCTATCGCCGCGTATTCGGAACCGGAATCCTCTGCGAACGCCCAGGCGACATCCTGCGAGGAAATGAAGAAACGCCCTCCTTCGTCCATGTAGTTCGTTATCAGGACCATCTCCTCGGGTTCGAACGGCGGATACTCCTCCAGACCGGTCTGCCACAGCACGACCTTGTATCCCTGGAGCAGCATTAGTGTCGGAACGCCGCTTCTGTCCACATACCACTCGTTGTAGGACCAGCCGAAGCTCTCGAACGCGTTCTTGTACCTCTCGACCCTCTCCGGCGGGAACGTGTCGTCGCCGATGACGAGGAGAAGCTCCGCCTTCTCGGTCGTGACGAAGCTGTAATGCTGACCCTGGTTGTCATCCAGAGTCGTGTGTCCGAACCTGTCCGTCGACTCGACGTCGAAGTAATACCTCACGCCCGTCTGCAGGCCGATCACGTCGATGGAATGGGAGACGAAAAGCCCAGCGGGCGTCCTGACCGCCGTTTGGGTCAGAGATACCGGGTTGGTGTCGTAGTAGACCTTCGAGGTCGCCGATTCGTCCGTGATCCACACTATCGTGGCGGCCGCGTTCGTTATCCTCGTAGCCTTCACGCCCGTTATCATCGGAGGTGCGCCGTCTATGAGCGCGGTCTGCTGGAGGGTCCTCACCGGGACCGTCGCGTCCGTGTACTCGACCGTGACGGTGTCGTCCTCGCTCACTTGGAGGTCGCCGTCGGCGGTTGGTGTGCCGAAGGCAGTGCCGATCGCCCCCTCGAATACACCTGACCCGATTCCGAGGAGTGTGACATTCTCACCGCCCGTTTCCGTGTCGCTGAACACCTGGACCGTCAGCGGGCCGACCGCATCCGCGTCCTCAACTGTTATGGTGATCGTGTCCGAGTCTCCGTACAGAGTCCTGTCGAGGAACAGCTGTGCGTAGCCCGGGTCCGTCGCTGCGATTATCGACAGCGCGAAGGGTTGAGGCCCAGAGGGAACGTTCGTCCCCTGCACCTTCACCTTCCAGAAGCCAACGCTGGGGGTTAGCTCGAGAACGGCCTCGAGAGGGTTGTCAGCGTCGTAGGAACCGAAGTCGGCCCTGGAGTCAACGAGCGTCGTGTAGACGTTCACTCCCTCGCGGAAGACGTTCCCTTTGTAGACCTCCCCCGTCGGGGATGTGACGGTCAGATCAAGATTGTTGACGAGCGCCTTCGTGGTCGGAGTGGAACCAGGATAATCGCTGTATGCCATGATGACCTTGAACGGGACCGCGCCGCTCGAGACGTAGTACGAGTATTCCACGCTCTCTCCTGTCGCGAGGCCCTCTGTGTGATCGACCACGTGAAGCCTGCTCGCATCGCCTGGGAAGTAGAGCGAGTTGTCCAAGACGACCCTTCCCCAGCCCTGTGCGTTGTTCGGCCACGTTCCCTCACTCTTCCTGTCCGCCCTTGCCCCCTGCATCTGCTGTCCTGCGACTGCTATGGTGGACTTCAAAAGGGCGCCGCTGGGTGTGAATCCATTCGCGGAAATCGCGGTACCCGTCGGGTACCAGCCTTCCGTGAAGTACTGGCGGGTGATTGCGGCGAGGCCTGAGACCACGGGACCGGAATAGCTCGTTCCCGCCCAAGCGATCTCCTGGGCGGTGTTCGAGTTGTCCCAGTTGTTGCCGCTCGAGCGCGAGGAAACGCCCCCTCCCACGGCCATGACCGTGGGCGTGCGCCTTCCATCCTCTGTGGGGCCGACCGAGCTTGAGGAGTCCACCCTGTCCTGATTCGGGAAATTGCCATGCCAGCCCACCGAGATGCTGCTCTTAGCCGTCGCGGGGCTGCCTGGACCCCCGAGTCCTTCATTACCTGTGGAGAAGACGATGAGCATCTCTGGGTACTCCCACATGAACTTGTCCACCATCATCGCTTCGAGATCGTAGTCGATGTTCTTTGCGCCCCAGCTGTTGCTGTGGATCCTGGCACTGTCATTATATGGGTCCCAGAACAGGTCGTGATAGTCATCCGGGATGAATCGTAGCGAGTCGTCCCACCAGTCGCTCCATTCCGGGTTCTTGTATAGGGTGCCTATGTCCTGGAGGTATATCTTGGCGCCCTTAGCGATGCCGTCGTTCGCGCTACTGCCAGTGGAATCGTCGTTGCCCGTAAGTGTCCCCGAGACCATGGTTCCGTGGCCCGAGGTGATGTTTCCAGCAACCCACATGTACGCGCTATCCTTCCAGGCCCATGGGTCGGTATCCCTGTCAATGCCGATCCAATGGCTCATGGTCATGTATCTTACGACCTTCCTCCTGCCGAGGTCCGTGACATTATAGATGTCACCTGTCTGGATCGTGCCGCCGTCCTCCCGGAAGAACCTGTGGTCGAAGTCGAGCCCGGTGTCCGCGACCGCTATGACCTGCCCCTCTCCATGTAAGCCCATGTCCCACAACCTTCTGTTGTCGGGTATGTCGGTCTGCATGATCCACTGCATGTTCGCGTTCGTCGGCTCCATCTCATAGATCGGCTCGATGTACTGCACCGAGTTGAGCTTGGCGAGGCCCGATACGTCTCCCACGTCAACCTCGGCCTTGACGACGCCGAAGTCCTCGTTCTCGAAGTATGTTGTAATCTGATTCCTGTTCAGCGAGCTTATCACCTGGCCGAGCCCCTCTCCTTGGAACGTGATTATCTTCACCGAGACCTTCCCGCTCATCCCGAGAAGCGCGGGTCTAATCTTGTACGCCGGCTGGTATACGCCCAACCACTGGACCTCCCTCAAGGACTGCACGTCGTCGAGGAGCTCCCCATCGAGCTGAACGATGAAGGCGTCATTCGGGATGTAGCTGAGCACTCTCCCTCCCAGTCTCTCGATGTCCCGCTTCCACGCTTCCTTCACAGGTCCATGGAACTGCACGAGGTAGTGGCCGTCCACGTCGCTCCTGTACGCCTCCAGCCTAAGATCGGCGGGTATCTCCGGCTCCCCCTCGCTCGTGTCGATGACCATGCCGTTCACGTGGATGGCGTGCAGGTCGTACGGCATGTCCACTATCATTCCTTGCGACTGGAACATGTCGTTCTGCGCGGTCGTCGTCCTTGCGAGTGCAAACGAGTCGTAGATCTCCTGTATCTCAACACCCGACTCCATCAGAGCGTCGAGGTCGCTCTCGTTGTCAAAATACACGAATGCGGTTTCCGCGGCAACCGGCTCCTGAGGCGCACCGAATCCGACGATGTACGTTGCCGGCACAACCATCAGAAGTCCTACAGCGATTGCCAAAATCCTTGCGAAGGATTCCCCTTCCGTTAACTTCATTTCAAAGCCTCCTCTCTATATCAGCCTAATGCATTTATCATGGTGCTGCCCACACCACCGTGGCTAGTTGAACCTATTATGCAAAGGATATAAAAAGGTTCCGAAGCTGGCTGGCCACCAAGAAAATGGATCGCCTATTCGCTGATGACCCTCGTCGCCTGGAACACGCCATCCTCGAAAAGGAGCGTGTAGTAGTTCGGACTGTGGCTCGTGCCCCTCATCTTCACGCATCTTATGCGCCTCTGGACGTTGACCTCGTCCACGTTCTCCATCTTCACGTGGATGATTCCGTCCGACACGAAGTCCTCCCCGAACCTGCCGAACGCCTTCTCGCCGACGTTCATCTCGCTGATGATCAGGCACGTCGTGCCCAGGTCCTTGAGCCACTCGAAGAGCTGGAAAAGCTCCTCCCTGGGATATTCGAACCGCGCGAGCGTTTCCAGAATGGAGAGCGAGTCGAGGCAGAAGAGTTCAAAATTCGTGTTCTTCTTCAGGTTGGAGGCGTACATCTTGAATATCTCCACCCACGTCTGGTCCTTGAGCGTCTCCAGGTTCCTCCTGATCAGACCCAGGTCGACTATGCTGAGCTTGTCCTCGACGTTCTGCGGGTCCATCCCCATCCCCTTCATCTGCCTGAGCAAGCTGTCCCTTCCCTGCTCGAGCGAGAGATAGGCCGCGATCCCGTCCTCCTTCAGCGCGTTGTTGTACAGCATGCTGAATGCCAAGCTGGACTTCATCGTGCCTGGTTCTCCACATATGAGGACGATGTGACCTTCCGGAATTCCGCCATCCAGCTTGTCGTCAAAGCCGGAGATATAGCTCTTGAACCTCCTATTTCCCTGCATCGGCGTTTGTTCAAAGCTATTGGAATTGATATTAAGGTTCTCTTCTAAATATCAATAATCGTAATATGAAGCCCTCCAGTGAAAAAATAAAAAAAGGGGGAGTTATCGCAATGTGTGAAGGTACAAGGGGGTGCCGGCCCGTCGGGGAGACAGCGAATGGGATTTATAGAGGTTTTTGAACTGGGTTTGTTACCAATACGGAGGTTGTTGCAGGTGAGCAAAAGGCTTATTTGTTACCAAGTATGTTACCCGGTCGGTGAGCAGTTGTTTGTCCCCGAGAAGACGTTGAAGAACATGATTATCTCGTATGTCAAGGAGGAAGAGAGATCGATAAGCGGTCTGGCTAGGCGGCTCAACAAGGACGGTCATTCGATTCACCGTCTCTTCCTGACGGGCTACCTGCGGGCGATGGCGGACATGGGCGTCGTCAGGGAGAAGCAGATACCCCCTTCGAAGGTGTACTCGACATCCGCGAACCGAGAGAAGAACATCTATGAGACGATTGGCGATATGTGCAAATCAGCAGAAGTATCTGACAGGGAGAGGCCAGCTCTGGCTGTGTCCGTGCTGGAGGACCTCTTCCGGAGGCCGGTCTTCCTCCAGGAGCTGAGGGAGTGCGGCTTTGACCGTGTCAACGCGATGAGCGTCAAAGGGGAGGAGAGGTCCGAGGCCAGGAAGCTCCTCCTGAGGAGCGGGATAGAGATACCTGGAAACGACCCCGCCTACATCGCGGATGCAAGCTTCGAGGAACCGTCCACTCAGATCCTCAGGGACCTGGTTCTGGACAGATTCGATGTCCACCATCTCAAGGTCGAGACAAAACAGACGAAGCTACCGGACATAAGCTAGGCCGACGAGGTGGACGCTCAGACTCGATGCCAGTTGTCCTCAGGCCGTCTCGGTCCCGCGACCCCGCGAGCGCCGGTAGTTCGTGGTAAGGCTGCTCACTTCCGTGCCTGACCCGATATCCACGATCAGGGTGATAGTTTCGATCCTCCGATCGACTTCTCACCGCCTCCTGCCCCACAGGACAGGACCTCATAGTTGGCCAGAGGGCCAACACCAAGCTGGTAACGCCGCCCTCGACTGTCACCCCCGCTTACGGCGGTTTCGGTGTATAAGAGGACGCCGAGCCCTCCGGTCAAGCCTAGCAAGCGTTCAAAGTCCTCGTAGGTATATATACTTTGACAGCGGGACCCAGGAACAGAGAAACGAGCCGTTCCGTCACGGCCTTTCGATGAGCTCAACGAGGACCTCGTTCGGGTCCTCGAAGAAGGCGATCCTCGGTCCGCCGGGACTGAGGTGGAAGGGCTCGTCCGTCACGTTCCCGCCGGAATCCCTGACCTTCTGCAGGACGCCGTCCATGTCGTCCGTCTCCAGGGCGATGTGGTCGAAGACCCTGTTCTCGTACTCGGCCTGAGAGTAGCTCTCCTGCCCGTTGTAGTGCGTGAGCTCCAGCTTCGCTCCGCCGCCCCGTGCCTCCAAGAAGGCTATCTCCGCGTCGTTCTGCGGAATCTCCCTCCGGTTCACGAGCTTCAGCCCGATGCTTTCGTAAAACGCTATGGTCTCGTCCATGTCCTTCGCGCGAATCGATACATGAGCCAGCTTCATAGAACTCCTCCCAGGAGCTACCTCTCGCTCATCAGCTTCAGGATGGCCTCAGCGAGCTCGCCGTCGCAGTCTATCAAGGCCTGGCGGGCCTTCTCTTCGCTGACGCTCGCCTTCTCCGCGACGAGCTTGACGTCCTCCTCAGGGACCCGCGGACCCTCATCGGACCTGGCGAACTCCTCCGCTTCCCCCACTATCTGGTATGTGGTCTGGCCCTGGACCTCCATCTTCGTGACGGCGGCCCTCGGGATGATATATTCCTTCTCGGCTGTCCTGATGACGACCTCCTCCACGTCCTCCAGTTCTTCCGTCTTGATCCCCAACCGCTTCATGGCCGCCTTCATTTGCTTGGGACTCATCCTTCCTCCAGGCATCATCATGGACCGCAAGGTAGTCGAACTTTAAAACCTGTTGCATTGCTCTTAAATATCGGCCACACCTTCCAACCAGAAGATGCGAATAGCCGTTCTTCTTCGCGACAGATGCCAGCCCAGAAGGTGCAATCTGGAGTGCATCAGCTACTGCCCTCCTGTGAGAACGGGCACCGAGACGATAGTGATGGGCGAGGAGGGCAGGCCGGTCATATCCGAGGAGCTCTGCGTCGGTTGCGGCATCTGCGTGCACAAGTGTCCGTTCGACGCCATCCGCGTCGTCGGTCTTCCGGAGGAGCTCGAGGGGGAGATCGTCCACCAGTATGGGGTCAACGGGTTCAGGCTCTACAGGCTTCCCACGCCCCATCAGGGGGAGGTGATGGGAATACTCGGGCCCAACGGGATTGGGAAGACGACCGTCATCAGCATCCTCTCGGGCGAGACCGTCCCGAACATGGGCAAGCTGAAGGGCAAGCCCTCGTGGGACTCGGCTCTGGAGAGGTATGCGGGAACGGAACTGCACAACTACCTGAGCAGAATCCCCGAGGAGGACCTCCGTACGTCCTTCAAGCCGCAATACGTGGACAAGCTGCCCAAGGCTCACAAGGGAAAGGCGGGAGAGCTTCTCGCGAGGGTCGACGAGTTGGGGAAGCTCGATGAGATCTCGAGGGAGTTCGGCGTCAGTCACACTATCGACCGCGACCTGGCCAAGCTCTCCGGCGGGGAGCTCCAGCGCGTGGCACTGGCGGCAACCTTCCTCAAGGACGCCGACGTATACTTCTTCGACGAACCGTCCTCCTACCTGGACATATGTCAGAGGCTCAAGGTCGCGGAGTCCATTCAAGCCCTGTCGCGGACGAAGCAGGTCGTTGTCATAGAGCACGACCTCGCCGTGCTGGACTTCCTCGCCGACAGCGTCCATCTGATGTTCGGCGAGAGAGGGGCATTCGGTGTCGTCGCGCAGCCACGGGGCGTTCGCGTCGCCATCAATACGTACCTTCGAGGCTTCCTGAAGGAGGAGAACATCAGGTTCCGGGAGAGGGAGATTAGGTTCGAGGCCCACGCACCCAGGAAGGAGTGGGGCGGGCAGCCGCTGGTACAGTTCGAGCCGCTTTACAAGAGGTTCAAGGGGTTCACGCTCAAGACGAGCGAGGGCGTCATCCGACAGGGAGAGGTTGTCGGGGTCGTCGGTCCGAACGCCACGGGGAAGACGACGTTCGTCAAGATGCTCGCGGGCGTTCTGAATCCCACCAAGGGCAAGGTCGAGGCGGATCTCAAGGTGAGCTACAAGCCCCAGTACATCGAGCCGAAGTTCAAGGGCACCGTGCGCGAGGCCTTCCTCAGCGAGGCGGGAGAGGAGTTCGAGACGAGCCACTTCAAGACCGAGATTGCGGGGCCACTCAATCTGGAATCGCTCATGGAACGGCGCATCCCGACGCTCTCCGGCGGGGAGCTCCAGAGCGTCGCCATCGGTCTGTGCCTCGCGAGGGAGGCAGACATCTACCTCATCGACGAGCCGTCCGCTTACCTCGACTCGAACCAAAGGATGGAGGCCGCCAGGGCCATAAGGAGGGCGATGGAGAGTAAGGGAATGAGCGGGATGATTGTGGACCACGACGTCTACTTCATCGACCTCGTGTCCGACGCGCTGATGGTCTTCCGCGGCGAGCCCTCCAAGAAGGGGATTGGCGAGGGGCCGTTCGGGATGCGGGAGGGCATGAACAAGTTCCTCAAGGAGGTCGCGATCACATTCAGGCGGGACAACGAGACGAACAGACCGCGGATCAACAACCCCGATTCCCGCTTGGACCGCTCGCAGAAGGAGTCGGGCGAGTACTACTACGCCTGAGCGGGGCGTTTCCTTGTCCAGACGAAGTAGACGATTATGACCGCCAGAATCGTGATCAGCGCGATGATGTCTAGATACTCGAAGAACCCTTCCAGGGCATCCAGCTGGCTGCTGAGGAAGTAGCCCGTGAGCGTCAGTACGGTGTTCCAGACGAGGGCCCCGAAGAACGTCGAGATCACGAAGTTGCGCAGGTCCATTTTCGCGATTCCGGCGGGGAAGGAGATGAACGACCTCGTCCCCGGTAGGCAGTGCCCGATGAAGATGGAGGCCCTGCCGTACTTCTCGAACCACCGCTCGGCCCGTTCGAGATGCTCCTCCGTCAGCCTGAAGTACTTCCCGAACCTGTGCACGAAGCCTCGGCCGAAGTAGTCCCCGATGAAGTATGCCACCGTCGAGCCCAGTGTCGCGCCAACAGTCGCTACGATTATGATCGCCCAGACCTCGAACCGACCCTGATAGGCTAGGGAGCCCGCTAGGGGGAGGATTGCCTCGCTCGGGATGGGTGTGATAATCCCCTCTATGAACATCGCAAGGAATATCCCTGGGTAACCAAGGACAAGAACCAGGTCCCTCACGTAACCCACGATATCTGCTACAATCGAGGACATGTGGCTGTCACTATGAGGCGCAATCCGTAGTTAATGCTTTGCTCCCACGTATCTTCCGGATGGCTTGCCCATCGCATCCCCATCTCGCATGATCTGCTCGCCCCGGAATATGGTCGCCAGCGGGAAGACGCCGCTCATGCCCTCGAAGGGCGTCCAGCCACACTTGGAATGCAGGTCGTCCGCCCTGATCCTTCGCGGGCGCTTGAGGTCGACCGCGATCATGTCGGCATCGTATCCAATCTCGATCCTCCCCTTCTTCAGGGAGAGCATCTCGGCGGGCCGCTCGCATACGGCGTTGACGAACCGCTCAAGAGGCAGGCTCCCCAACCTGACCCTCTCCAACAGAAGAGGGATCATGGTCTCCACCCCTGGCATTCCGGCGGGGGCGGAATCGAAGCCCGCCTCTTTCTCGTCCATCGTGTGTGGTGCATGGTCGGATGCCACGACATCTATCCTTCCATCGGCGAAGGCCTGCCACAACGCGTTCTGGTCGTGCTTGTTCCTGAGCGGAGGATTCACCTTCCCAAAGGCGCCCAGGTCGCAGTTCACATTGAGGAACAGGTGATGGGGCGTGACCTCACTCGTGAGGTCCGTGCTGGCAAGCGACGTCAATCCCCTCTCGGATGAGACGTGGGCCACGTGGACTCTCGATCCCTTGAGCCGCTCCGCCATCTCTATCCCGCCGACCTCGGCGCTGTCGGGCCTCGATGCCAGGTGGTCCTCGAGCCTCTTAGCCTCCGCGTCCCTGATGAGTCCTGGATCCTCACAGTGGACCGAGATGAACTTCCCCGCCGCGGAGAGCTCCTCTCTCAGCTCCAGCAGCTTGGCGAAATCGCCAACCGCCAGATTGCCCTCCGACGCGGCTAGGTACGTCTTGAACGCCGTTGCGGTCTCGGCGAGGCCCTTGACATCGCTCCTTTCCGTCAATCCCGCGTACAGCCCGAAGTCCACGAACGCCTTCCTCTTGACCGCCGCCACCTTCTCCTCCATCCTCTCGGGAGTGGTCGCTGGAGGGAGCGTGTTGGGCATGTCGAACGCACAAGTTATCCCGCCGCAGGCGGTTGCCGTGGTCCCCGACAGGAAATCCTCCTTGCGTGTTAGTCCAGGTTCCCGGAAGTGCACGTGGAGGTCGATGCCGGCCGGAAGAACGATGCCGCCGAAGCGCAGCTTCTCGTCGCCCTTCAGGGTCCGCTTGATCTCCGTTATTCTCCCGTTCTCCACGCTGATGCAGCAGTCCTGAAGGCTCCCGCGAACATACGCGCGTCCCTCAATGATCATCCTTTCCACCCAGGACGCGTCTCTCTATCTCCCCTCTGGGCGTCTTCTCGCCGAAGATCTCCGCGGAGAACTTGTATATCCGCGTGTCCCCCTTCAGCCAGTCATCTGACTTCAGGCCCGCCTTCATGCATGTGTGCGATATGAATTCCTCGACATCCCACTCCCAGTCGACGGCGACCTGTGGCAGGAGAAGGCCTCTGAAGACGCCCTTCCTGGCAATCAGCCCATCCCTGCCTATCACGATGCTCTTCAAGATCTCCTTGGGTTTCCTTACAATGACCTCTTCGGGCGGTGTGAGCAGGCTGACCTCGATGACGACGTCGTCAAGCTCGGCCTCCCTCAAAGGTGGGAACCTCGGGTCCCTCGTGGCCTCCTGCGACGCCTTGACGAGGGCTTCCCTCAGCGGGAAGAAGGGCTCCGGATAGCCGATGCATCCCCGGAGTTCCCTCGCGGGAAACGTGTCTATGGTGACGAAGACGCCCGACTTCTCCTCGAAACCGTCGGGGAGGTCGAGGTCGTGCTGCACCTCTCCGCGAACGTAGTTCTCAACAACTTTCCGCGCGGCCAGAACAGCGAGGTCCCCCTCCTTCTCCGAGTACATCAGAGCACATAATCGAGATGCACAACTTAAACTCTTGGATATTCACAATCCTTAAATGGAAACATCACGTTAGGGAGAATTGGTGCTAGACAAAGGAGATCTCCAGGTTCCAGTCATGGAAGTGATGTCGCGAAATCTCGTCACGGTGCAGCCGAAGGAGACCGTCGATTCGGCCTCCAAACTGATGAAGGACAGGGGCATCGGGAGTCTAGTCGTCGTCAAGAGCGGGAAGCCCGTGGGCATACTCACCGAGAAGGACATCGTGGCGAAGGTCGTGGCCGAGGATACCAAGCCGTCCGCGGTCAAGGTGAGTCAGATAATGAGCAGCCCCGTGAAGACGATTCACCCGCACGAGTCGATCGAGGACGCCGCCAAGCTCATGGCCCAGAACAAGATAAGGAGGCTCGTTGTGTCGGAGAATGACAGCCTGTTGGGAATAGTCACGGAGAACGACATCATCAAGATGTGGCCGCACTTGATCGAGCTGACCAGGGAGGTCTCCAGAATATCCCCCGTGAGCCCCACGACGTCGGGGGTACAGGGCTACTGCGAGCTCTGCAGGGTTTTCGCATATGACCTCCAGGAAGTCCAGGGCCAGCTTCTCTGCAGGGATTGTCGCGAAAGATAACCACGTCAAAACCTTTATCATTGTCCTCGGTAGGTTCACGCTAGTAAGGATGAAGTTCGTTAAGATTTCTCAGGATGAACTGGCCAGAGTAAGGCAGCTCTATGAGAGCATCATGTCCTATGCCTGCCACGGGCTCTTCTTCCGCGAGGGAATCCTCTATGGGACAGAGATCGCCAGAATAGCGAAGAACAACTCGGACGACTACTTCGATGTCGCGGCCAAGATAATGGAAGCCAGAGGTTGGGCCGACTCGGTCGACTTCAGGGAGAACGAAGCGATAGTGAATGGTTCCGTCGAGATAAAGCCGAACGGCGACACGGAGACCTGCCACAGGATACGGGGGATCATATCCACGATCTACGAAGAGCACCTCGGCAGGAAAGTGCGGTGCATGGAGACGAGCTGCGAGAGCACTGGGAAGACCAGTTGCGTGTTCATCATAGAGCCTGAAACGATGGAGTGACGTATATGGACGATATGCTCAAGCGATTGAGAGAGACGTGCGGGGCGGTCGCATCCGCGGTCGTTGGAAAGGACGGACTGATGATGCATCACGATGTTCCTGACGAAGTAGTGCTGGACACCTTCGGGATCATGAGTGCCACCATCCTTGGGGCCAGCATTACGGCAGCGACGGAGCTAGGAAAGGACGAGCCCTCAAGAATCGTTGTGGAGGCCGGGAACTTGAACATGATCATCTACAATGCCGGAAAGCGGGCCCTGTTCGTGGTCGCGGTGCCCCGGGACAGGAACGTGGAAGACGTCGACAAGTCCGTCCAGGACATCTTGGCCAGTGCAAAAGAAATCTAGGCGAGATCCAGATCCCTGGTTTTTTCCTCCGCGGGAAGTCCATCCTTGCTCCACCCTCTCGCCTCGAAGTAGTCATCCAGCATCTTGTTCATCTCTTCTTCCGTGACGACGTGCCCTTTGGACGCCCCCTCGGGTATGGGAAGCGTCAGGAGCCTCTTCGGCAGACGGAAATCGTCTCTCGTCAGCCCCTCTCTCAGGTTGAACATGTGCTTCAGGTTGTTGACCCTCTCGCCCAGTTCCAGTATCTCCGATTCCGAGAATTCCAGCCCGGTCACGGTTCGCAGTACGTCAACGAATCCTTCGGCCAGGAAGAAGCCCCGCGAGAACTTGCAGACACCCAGGACGTCGTACACTGTCATCATGTCCTCTAGCTCCTTGATCTCGACGCCCTTCCCCTCCGTTGAGAACCTGTCCACTCCCTCGAACTTCCAGAACTTTCCTGTTAGCTCCAGCGCGTAGGCGCAGCTCCGAAGGTGGCAGGCCCCGCGCGAGGACGTCATGAAGGCCAGCGCCATGCCCTTTATCCCCCGGACGTCGTAGGCGGGGGGTTCCATGCCCTTCACATGAACGGCGTAGTCCTCGGAACCCTTCCCTATCCTCTCGCTCGCTCGTTTCACGCCCTCCGCCAGAACATCACCAAGACCTTCCCTTCTTGCGATCATCTCGATGAGCTTCAGCTCGGCCTCGGGGTTGCCGAACTCGAGATTCAGCCCGCCAGCGTCCTCCCGCGTGAGAATCCCATCCTGGAACAGGTCCATTGCGAAGGCCACCGCGGCGCCCGCCGAAATCCCGTCGAGCCCGTGGAGGTCGCACAGCTCGTTCGCCCTGGCCAGCTCCTCGATATCCCCCATCCCGCACAGGCCGCCGAGCGAGTAGAGCAGCTCGTACTCTATGCCGTCGATCCTGAGTCCCGCGTATCGGCCTTCGTCGATGCCGAATATCCTCCCGCAGGGTTTCGGGCACGCCAGGCACGCATTGTTCCTCTTCATGTACAACGGGGCCCAGTAGTATGGGTCTATCTTCTCCCTGTCGTCAAAGACGCCTTCCCGCCAGTTCCTCGTGGGGAAGGTCCCCTTCTCGGAGTTCATCCACTCAAGGAACTCGCCGGTCCCGTACTTGGTGTCATCGTTGAAGGCCGGGCTCTCGACCATCCGACCGTAGTATCGCAGGCAGAGCTCCATGAGCTTGTCTGCGTCGTGAGGCACGAGGTCCCCCGTGCCCTTCACCGCGATGGCCTTGAGCTTCTTCGAGCCCATGACCGCTCCGAGCCCGCCCCTACCGGACTGTCTGTCCTCACAGTCGATGTTCGCATATCTGACGAGGTTCTCCCCGGCGATCCCGATGCAGGCAACGACAGCATCGCCTTCGGTCCTCCTGATATCCTCTGCGGTGGCTCGGGTGTCCTTCCCCCAGAGGTCCCCCGCATCTCTTATCTCGACATCATCGTCGTCTATGTAGACGTAGCAGGGAGAGCCCGACATCCCGGAGACGAGCAGAAGATCGTATCCTGCCCGCTTGAGCTCGCTTCCCAACCTCGCCCCCATGACGCTCTCCGCGATCGTTCCGGTCAGCGGGGACTTGGCGCAGAAGAGCACCTTGCCCCCCGTGGGTACCGGAAAGCCGTTGAGGAGCCCGGGAGCCAGGATCAGGACGTTGGAGGGGCCCAGCGCGTCCGCATTCGAGGGGACATTGTCGTACAGGAACCTCGCAGCGAAGCCGGTCCCGCCCAGGTACGTCCTGACGAGGGACTCGGGCAGCGGCGATTTCTCAACCGCCCGGCTGGTCAGGTCGATCTTCAGGATCCTTCCCGCGAAGCCCTTCATCTCACCGCCTCCGCGGCATCCTTGGCCCTGTCGAACTCCTCTGGGATGCTTTCCTCGAACGTTATCGCCTCCAGGGAGCAGAACTTGATGCACGTCGGGTCACCGTCGCAGAGATTGCACTTGAACGCGACGTCACCCCTCATGTGAATGGCGTTGTACGGACACGCCTCCACGCACTCCCCGCATCCTATGCACTCCTCCCTGACGACCTCGACTGCATGCCCGTTCACGTCCCTGATGCACTCGACGGGGCACACCTTCACGCACTCCTTGTCGCAGGACGCTCCCTGGTTGCACACGACCGGGACGCAGTGTTCGATGCCCTTTCTGTGGACCCTTATTCTGCCCCACTCCCTGTTCACGAGACCCTCGTGGTGGAGCGAACACGCCATCTCGCACATCCTACAGCCAGTGCAGATATCCAAATGCGGAACAATCGCCCTCATCCTATCTCCCCTTGGAATCCGCGGAGGCAATAAAAAGACTGTTGTGCTGGGACGGACATATCGACCTTGCGTTCCCTCGTGGCCGGTGCGATCACTCGAGGTCGATCTCGGAAAGCATCGGGGCCGGGATCGCCTCCTCGGCCCTTATCCTGGACTTTATCGCGAGCCTGACAGCTCCGCGGATGTTACCGGTCTGCCTCACCTTCACAGCCCTCTTGAGCAGATCGATGGCGTCGGAAGTGTCGCCGCCCTTCTCATCGAGATAGGTGATCCTGGACTGCGCCCTCCGGACAGCCTCCTGGAATATCTTCGTCTGGAGGACCGTCGTCTTGGCGATTTCAGCGCTCAGGTTCGCCGCGCGGTTCGCGGCCAAGTAATCACCGTTGTCGAACGCCTCCTTCGCGCTGACGAGGACGACCTCAGCCCGGGCGAGGGTCGATGGCACCTTTGACGTCTCCTCCGTGATGCTCGTCGATGCGCTGTCGATCGCCGCCGCGGCGGACTCCTTCACGTCCTCCTCACCAATCCACACTCCCGTCCCGCACTTGGGACAGGTCTCGGAGTCGGGATCGATCTCCTCACCACACATCGGACAGAGGAACTTCGTGATGGACCTCCTCTCGGACTCGAAGTCCAGCCAAATCTCGATCCCGCAGCTGGAGCACTTGTCCTCCAGCAGGCTGGCGACCTCTCCGCACATCGGACATCTGTAGTTGATGTCCTTCTCCTTCTCTCTGCTCACGTAGTCGATTCCGCAGTGCGGGCAGCGTGTTGCGTTGGGATCCACGGGCTCCTCACAGAAAGGACACCTGAACTCCAGCTCCTTGTCCTTGACACTCATTCTGGGCGAGCCGCACATCTCGCAGATTCCCCCTCTGAGCGGGATTCCGCAGACGAGACATGATCCTGTCGACTCGTCGAATTCCGGTAGCGGCTCCGCTCGAGGAACGCTCGGACGCGAGCCCTTCTTGGGCTCCCGTGAAGGAGTTCCGCAGATCGGACAGAACTCATCGTCTCCCAGCACGGCAGTGCAGATTCTGCACACCTTTATCTTGGATGACCGCACGTTTGGAAAGAGGATTCTGTGATAGAAAAGCTTTTGGTGACATTATCAGGGGCCGGTAGTGGCGCGAGTCCAGCTGTCGTGTTCAGTCACTGGGAGGACAACGCAACGGTCTTATATGATACAAAGAATCGTACAAATGAGATTAAATAGTCGGAGCAAGATAAAGAATACTGATGATGGTGAGAACCAGGCTCCTGTCGTTGGTTGTTCTCTCTCTTTTAGTTGCGTTTGGCTTCATGGTGACAGGAGCATCCGCTGGGGACAGGTACGGACAGGTTCCGGACATCGCGATGATTGATCAGACCCAGCTATTCGTGCACGTTCAGGCGGACTTCGACATAATCGACAGCGGGAACTCCATTCCCATATACGTTGCGGTCGTCGACCAGCACAACGTTCCGGTTCCGGGCGTAATCGTGAGAGTCACCGTGGTCGCACCCTCGGGAGAACGAGAAGAGGAGCTCTACGTTACCGACTCTGACGGCAAGGTGACATTCCAGTTCACGGCCTCGACCGAAGGGCAGGCCGAGTACAAGATTTGGCTGTCCGCGGAGAGAGTGGATTGCATACCGGACACGGACGGTCTATACATCGTTGTGTTTGCTCCCTCACCTCCGTTGCGCCTTGAGGAAGGAACTGAGGCGCTGTCGATCGGTCTGGGGGTTCTCATCGCAGCGGCCGTTTTCAGCACGGAGGCAGGCTGGTATGCGATGTTCAGAACCCTCGTATTCCCGCTCTACACGAGGCTGAAGAAAGAAGAAATACTCGATCACTTCGTTCGAGGTCAGATCTACGGCTTCGTAATGTCCCATCCAGGCGAGCACTACAATGCCATCAGGGAGCACCTCAAGGTGACGAACGGGACGCTTTCCCATCACCTGAGGACACTGGAGATGCAGGGATTCCTCAAGTCCAGCCGTGACGGGGTCCTCAAGAGGTTCTATCCCGTGGATATGAGGGTTCCTCGGGACAAGGGAATCAAGCTTAGCGATCTTCAGATAGGTATGGTAGAGGTGATTAGGAATTCCAGCGGGGCCACGCAGTCTGACATCTGCAAGGAACTTGGCGTGAGTCAGCAGTGCGTGAGCTACAACCTCCGAAACCTCAGCCGAGAGGGCGTCCTGAGGTTCGAGAGGAACGGAAGATTGAAGAAGTACTACATGGTGGACAACTGATCTGATTGCCCGGGTTCATGGGGGGTCGTTTGGAGGACGCCTCGCAGTAGGGGAGGTGTACCAATAAGTTTATATATTATACAAAACGCCGTACAAATCTGCTTTTATATTGTAGTAGGAATCTGTTTGTCACCGGTGCGACTGCGATTGAGGGAGACGCGCCGGTTTCGATGAAAACCTAGATGTTTGTGAGTAACCTGCATGCAGGAGGAAAAATGATGGACAAAAGGAAACTAGGTGTAGTATCCGTCGTCCTTTCTGTTTTCGTTGTGAGCGTGTTGGTCATGGGAGCGGTCCCGATCGGTGCACTCGCAGATGACGAAGGGACAAGGGCGGATCTCGTATTGAGGGTGGGCGCCCAAGATGACACCAAGACAAAGAACATTTTTGGTGCAACCGACGTGTGGTCGATGAACGTCTTGGGGCCGGTGTATGAAGGTGTGGGTCAGGAAGACCCGGCCACCTGGTTGCCGATCCCCTATCTACTGAAGGGAATCGACGCCGATGGTGATGGCACGTTTGATCTGGATGAGTACGGAGTCTATGACAAGGAATCAGACCCGCTGGAAGTTACCGCCTACTACGACTTCAACGGCATATACTCCCACGACGGCGTCCAGATGACCATGGACGACCTGCTGTTCGGATATCACATAAACGCCTTGGACCCGCTGACGATATCCTTGGACGTTCTGAAGGACAAGAACAACCTGCCCGGATCGAACTACTCGACGAGCAGATGGCTCCGCGTCTGGCCTGTTGTCAATGACGTTTGGGCTCCCGAAATCCCGGTCGGGCCCGACAGCACGCTGACCTTTGCCCTACACTTATCCCAGTATCAGGCCTATGCCAACTTCAAGAAGTACACCCTGAATGGTGCAACCGTGTACCCGAGGCATGTCTGGGAAGGAACGGGCAAGATATGTCTGGATGCAACCGCTGGCGTGTGCAGCAGCTGGAAGGAAGACATACATGATGACTTCGGTTACGCGTATGATCCAGTGACACACAACGGAGTCCCTCAACCAGACTCCTACGAATATTCTGAAGCTGAGCAGTGGTCCCCTGCCGATGACGAGGTCATCGGGACTGGAGCGTTCGAGTTCGACAACTGGAGTCCCGGCGTGTCCGCTCTTCTCAACAAGTACGAGGACTACTACGCTAGTGCCCTAGACTGCGAGAGAGTGGGTACCCCGCCAGTCTGCCAGGGAACCTGGTTCTCGTACATGCACCAGCCCACCATCGATGGGATGCTGTTCAAGATATACAAGACCGCGCAGGCAGCCGTGTTCGCGCTCCAGGCGGGAGAGATAGAGGTCGTCTCCTGGTCCGTTCCTCCTGAGTTCGTTGGAGGCCTCCTGGTCGATCCGAACGTGGGGATATCCAGCAATGCGGAGAAGGGATTCTTCTATCTCAGCTACAACATGCGCAGGTCTCCGT
The DNA here is from genome assembly GCA_023136265.1 of Thermoplasmata archaeon. Classification (GTDB taxonomy): domain Archaea; phylum Thermoplasmatota; class Thermoplasmata; order RBG-16-68-12; family JAGMCJ01; genus JAGMCJ01. The sequence continues at coordinate 797 of JAGLRN010000033.1, read as the reverse complement.
TCGGCTATCCCAACAACGATCCGACCCAGGGTGACGATGGAATCTGGTTGAGGAAGGCAATGGCTCTCGTGATCGACAAGAAGACAATCGTGACGACGTTGCTGCAGAACTTCGGTGTGGCCGGAGACCAGCCAGTCAGTCCCGCGTTCACTAAGTGGTACAATGCGTCCGTCACGAAATACGAATACGATCTGGCTGCGGCAGGTCAGATGTTGGATGACCACTACACAGAGTCGTTCCAAGGAGGACCTGGTCTTGGCTGGTCGGGTGGATACAGAAATCTTCCGACCATAGGAGACCGAGAAGTGGAAATACTGTGCCCACAGGCGGACTACGATCCGATTCGTGCGTCCGCGTGCAACATGATCGCATCCAACGCCAGAGACGTCGGATTGAACATCGTTGCGAAGCTGATGGCATTCGGAGAAATCGTGGACCGTCTTGACAACCGCGAGATGGACATGTGGGTCCTCGGTTGGAGAATCGGTTCAGATCCTCCAGACTACTACCACGCATTCTTCTATTCGGGCAATGCACCAGCCGGACAGAACTACGGAGGATTCCAGAACGAGACGTTCGATGACCTGATCATTCAGGCACGTGCTGAGCTTAACCCAGACGCTCAAGCCACACTGATAAAGCAGTGCTCTGGGCTTCTGATGGAGGCAGTGCCTTACGACGTGTTATACTTCAGGACGAACATTGAGGCATACAGGGCAGACAGGTTCATCAACTGGACGGTTGGCGAAGCAGGTTCCATATTCGGAGCATCGTTCTGGTCGAGGATAGGGATTCAT
>JAGLRN010000032.1 GCA_023136265.1 Thermoplasmata archaeon | reverse complement strand
GAAGCATCCAGCGTGAATTCCTCTCCCGCGACAACGTGTCTGTCATCTCCCGCGAGGGCAATGGGAGCCGTGGCGTCCAAGACGAGAACGGAAAGAGAGTCGCTGCTTTCCTCCCCCAGTATGTCCCTCACCGTCAGGAAGACCAGATAGGAACCAAGGGGATACGAATGAACAACCTTCCTTCCGTAGCCAAATGACCCGTCGCCGAAGTCCCACGTCCAATTGACTATCCCCATGTCGTCCGCGGAGCCAGAGGCGTCGAATGAGACGAGCTCTGTTTCCTTGACAACCTTGTCTCCTCCGCCGTCGGCTTGCGGTGCGGCGTTCACCGTCTCCAGGAACATGATCAGGAAGCCCGCTGAAGTCCTCTGCGCCCTCGGCAGGAGGCTAGCGGCCGCGTAGTCGTAATCGTTCCCGCCCTGCCCGTTCTCGCCGTTGACATCTTCGAAGAACTGGATGGCGTAGTGGGCGTTGTAGTCCACCCAGTCGAAGGGATTGCTCTCGCTCTCGTAGTGGCCCGGGAGGTAGGAATCGAAGTCATAGATGCCGCCCGAGTCCGCAGGATAGTCGTGCCGATGGTCGAAGACCCACTGCTCGTAATCGGCGTGATAGTCCAACGGCGTCAGCGCCGCATGGTGGGGGACCGTCAGGTCCTGAACGAGATGGGTCGCCCAGCCGAGGTTGTAGAAGGCGTTGTCCTTGTTGCCCGCGATCCAGTCGGACACCGCCGCGTCGAACCTCTCCGCCCCGAGCTGGCCCGCCGACTTGAATCCTACGAGTCCGTCGTGCGTCTGGGGGTCCATGTAGTGCTCTCTCGAGTCCCACAGCGTCTCATCCGCTCTGATGCTCCCCAGCTTCATCCTCATGAGGTTTCGCCCGCCGATGAAGTCGGCAACGCCCGCGTGGCCGTCGCTCGACAGGATGATTGGTATCTGATCGAAAAGGAACTGGTGGGTTGAGTTCTCCGTGCTCAGGCTGTCCCACTCGGTGTAGGCTTCGGCGGGAGGAGGGCCCAAGATGATAGCGATGAATGGCAGTATCACAAGCCACTTCGCAGCAGTCTTCATCCGCAGGTCTTAGTAGAGTCCTCTGCCTATTAAGACTATCACGGAGGACCAGTCTCTTCCGGCGGGGGCGTCTCCTCAGCGGGCTTCTGTCTTCTCATCAGGAGAATCAAGACCAGCGCGGCGATGATTACTATGATTATGGCCACGACCCACCAGTAGTCTGCGAACCAATTCCCTGGCGGCTCCGACTCCTTCACGGTGATGGTGACCTCAGCCGTGTCGTCGTCCCCATCGTCGTCGGTCACCTTCAGAGTCACGTTGTACTCCCCGACCTCATCGTACTGGTGCGTCGGGTTCTCGACATCCGATGTCTGACCGTCCCCGAAGTCCCATTCCCAGGCGACTACGTCTCCGTCGCTGTCCGTGGACGTGTCCGTGAACTGGGCCTCCTTGTCCACTATCGGTTCAGCGGGAGACACATTGAAGCTCGCGATTGGACCAACGTTCAGGACAGTGATTGGATGCGATGTCTCGTTCGTCGCGCCGTCGTTGTCCGTGACATTCAAGGTGACGACGTACTCACCATCGTCAGCGTACGAGTGCGTCGGGTTATTGTCCGTGGAAGTACCGCCGTCGCCGAAGTCCCATGACCACGAGGCGATAGTTCCGTCCGGGTCCGTGGACGTGTCGACGAACTCGATGTCATCGGATGTGTCGGGGTCGGCGGGGCTGTACGTGAAGGCAGCCACTGGATTCTTGTTCAGGATGTCCACCCACGTCGTGTCCGTCGCTGTCGTGCCGATGCTATCGGTCACTCTGAGCGTCACGGTGTGATTGCCCTTCGTCGAGAAGGTCGTCGTGGTGATCTCGCCCGTGGAGTCGTACGTGCCGTCGTCATCGAAGTCCCACTCCCAGTTCTCGATCGATGAGCCCGGCGATCCTATGGAGCCGCTCCCGTTGAGGGAGATGCTGTCGCCGACATAGCCCGACTTCCCCAGGCCCGCCTCGGCGGTCGGCGGATAGTAGTTGTCCGTGATGTCGAACCAGAATGCGGCATCGTTCTCGTCGGTCGCCGTGCTGCCGTCGAACTCGCCGGATGTCTTGAAGTAGCCCGAGTCGATGGTCGTCGTGTCCCCGCTCAGGGTCTCCGTCAGGAGATTCCACGTGCCGATTTACGCCCCGGCGGGTGGGTCCGGGTCGGGAACGCAGCTCGACACATCATCTGCCCCGCCCCCAAGGTCGGAGCTGATGTCCGCTCTGTCGTCATTCGTCCAGAAGTCCCCTTCGCAGAACACGACGGAGAACTGGAATGTAGTCATCGTGGCCTGGAACGTGTGGATCTCATCTATCGTCACATCTCCCCCATTGGGCGCATCGTGCGGGCCTGTCCACGACCAGGCGCCGTCATACGTCCCGATGTAGTAGTACCAGTCCCAATCCCCACCGAAGAGATCGATGGGATCGATTTCCTGGATTCTGTACATGGTCAAGGCGATCGTCGGGTACGTCTGCGCCGATACGGATGCTGGTATCCACGCCAGCATCGAGAGCATCAGCGTGAGACATATCCCCCACGTTAGCACTGACTTCTTGCATAATCGAATCATTTCTCTCCCTCCAGCCTAAGCTTCCATTTCATACGGCTGTCGGTATTTAACGCTATCTGAGAATGGTATGACCACTCTTTCGAATGCATCATTCGCCAGTCGTAAGCTGAAGGGCTTTTCCCCCAAGGAGGATCCACATACGATCCTGGGCCGAACCAATCCTCTCACCCAGGTAACCTTTAAGAGCTCCAATCGGATTTGGCTCATGGGGGAGAACGTGGCCAGATGCCCAACATGCGGGAGCAGCGCACTAGGCATATTCAAGACGATTGAGACGCGTCGTTGCGGCAACTGCAGGACGGTCGGTTGTCAGGACTGCGGGAGGAGCTGGATAGCCTTCCCGTATCAGTACGGAGTGAAGAAGGACAAGAGCGGTCGCCTCGTTCCCAACATGGTGAGGGACTACTACTGCACTCCTGACTGCGCGATAAACAAGCTGGCGCAGCATCACAGCCTCATCACACGCTACGGTGAGCGGTCCCATTACTACGCCCTGAAGTCGTACCCTGGGACATTGCACCTGTTCCTCTTTCGCGGGAAGCAGGACGAGAACCTGCTGAGGAAGTGGATGGAGCAGCCCTTAGCCCAGGGGATCGTGCGCATGCGGCAGGGCTACCGGGACCTGGACTATAGCGAGATCATGGAGGGCTTCAAGCTCGCGCGGAGGGATCCGTACTATCCCACGTTCAAATCAAAGCTGGATGCGTTCGCAGAGAGCTACATACACGAGCTCAAGCGGTTCGACGTGCCCACCTCGACGTCGCAGATGGGCGGGGTGTCCATAACGCTCTCGGTCCCGAAGGGGAAGTCGGAGATGAGGATACACTCGTGCCCGTCGTGCGGGGCGACGCTGGACTTCATCGCCATTCGCGGGCAGGTGGTGAACTGCCAGTTCTGCAAGTCGACGTTTGAGATCACGTGAAGGATTAGCACCTTCTAGCCGGACCACCATGTCCATCTAGAACGCATCAGGTTAGCCGAGTTCGCTTTGGACCTTAGGGCTCATCTCCCCGATAAGTCGCTCTGCATCTGGAGGAGTGTTGATAGATCCAGCAGTTTCACCCAACTCCCCTGCCCAAGACCTTATGAATCGCACAATAGTAAAGTATAGGAGGATTGACGTGGTATCTGGGAGGGAATGGAGAACTGGACTCAATCGCGATGTCGGGTCAGGCAAACTGGTGATTGACATGGGGATCAATAGTGTAGCATCAAAGAGGAAGAAGAGGCCTGTCTGGGAAGGTTCCTACAGGTGTTCGGTACCTCTTATACGGCCATCGAAACTCACGACCCGCGATCGAGGGGGGGTTGGCAAGAATCTATCTGAAGGATGGAGCCTGAACTTCGCAGTAGGATGCCTTCACGGGTGTCCTTTCTGCTACGTGGATTCCATTCATAAGAGATTTGGCGTCTCACGCTATGGTGAAAGTGTCCTGGAGCGTTGGGGAGACTACTTCATGATACCAGAGAACCTTGAGGCAGCCATTGAGAGCACGCCGTGGAGTCGTTGGGAAGGAAAGGAAGTGTTGATGTCTTCAACTCACGACCCCTATCTGCCTCAGTTGACGGATTTCACTCGCCAGATGCTCGAAAGGGCCTTGCCTGCTGGCGTTCGCTTATGCATACAGACTCGGTCCTGTCTTGCCATCAGAGACTTGGACATCTTGACCGAGTATCGGAATCTTGTCCGATTGCAGGTTTCGATTGCCACATTGGATGAGGATCTTGCGCGGAAGATTGAACCTAGGGTTTCCCCACCGGAAAAGAGACTGGAGTTGCTTGAGAAGGCTAAAGAGGCGGGTCTGGAAGTAGGCGTCATCGTAGCTCCTGTTTTCCCTCCGACAGCTTCGCATTCTAACGGCTGGAGAGATCTGAAGGAGATTATCAGGCGTCTATCTACAATTAAGCCGAATCGAATATACGGTGAGTCTCTTCATATGAGGGGTCAGAATCTGAATCTTGTGGAAGAGGCTCTTGGGAAGAGGATAGTCTTCTCGGAGGATTTCGATTATGAAGCAGGCCATGTATTCCATACTGAACTAGCCAGACATGGCCTGAGAGGGGAATGGTGGCCCGAGAAGAGCTGATTCGTATGAGGGATTGTGGTAGGATACATCTGTCGGAGGGAACCTATGGATGCTGTTTGGGATCTTAAACCCCACACGCGTGCGAAGCATGAGATTCTTCGAAGATATCTTGCGGCCTGGTTCCCAATTCTAAAGACGATTAGTCGAACCGGTTTGAATTACATCGACGGGTTTGCAGGTCCAGGTGTCTACTCGCGCGGGGAGGAAGGATCCCCGCTGATTGCCCTCAGAACAGCGGTGGAACACGTTCTTCCAATGCCAGATATCGACTTCCTCTTCATAGAGAAGAACACGGCGCGTGCAGAGTCGCTGCGAAGAGCAATCGCGGAAAGGTTCCCCGACCTGCCAGACAACTTCAGCTATGAAGTGTTCAATGACGAGTTCAGCGACGTCTGCTGCACGATTCTAGATGAGCTTGACTCTAATGACAAAGTTCTTGCACCCACATTCACGTTCGTCGATCCGTTTGGCTATGCTGGTTTTCCTTTGAATCTGCTGCGTCGATTGTTGACTCCACCCTCCTCAGAGGTCTTAGTGACCTTTATGGCTAGCAGACTTCGAAGATTCCTTGATGAATCGCATGAAGAATGCATAGACGAACTCTTTGATTCTCAAGACTGGCGTGTAGCACAAGGATTGACAGGGGACGACCGAACTCAGTTCCTTCTCAGTCTGTATCAGAAGAAGCTGATTGACTCAACTCCTGCGGAGTTCGTGCTGGCATTTGAGATGGTTGGACGTGACGGAAACACAATATACTGGTTGATTTTCGCAACGAAGCACCCAAAAGGTTGTCAGGTGATGAAAGAGGCGATGTGGAAGGCAGACCCAACGGGAACATATCGGTATTTCGACTCAGCTGCTGGCGTCAGACGTTTTGTGCTTGATGAAGACGATCCTGAATGGGCCAGACAAGCCCAAGCCGAGGTCTACAACCACTTCCGAGGCAAACGGGTTCCAGTCGAGGAAATCGAGGATCATGTCGCGCCGACAACATTCCTTTGGAGAAAGAGGAAGATACTTGTACCACTCGAAGACACAGGAAAAATACTCGAAGTCCATGGTAGAGACAGAAGACGCACATATCCAGATGGGTGCCTTGTAACGTTTGCGCCTTGATTGGTAGCAGGAACCATAGGCCTTTTCATTCACACTCCACGAAACCACACAGTGGCCTCCCTGATATATGTTGGAAGACCCATTTGAGGCTCAACTCCGGCACTCTATCTCTTCGGCTCTCCGGGGGAAGACGGTGAACATCGGCGTATTCGTCTGAGGCTGTAGCGGGAATGTCTCCAAGATTCCAGAAGGAAGATTCTTTGCATCGCGAATCTATTGAAAGGGTGAATGATCGCTTTCGGGCCGGTCCCATCAAGGCGCTTGGGACGGAGCCTGGGTGTCAACAACATCCCGCCCAAGTTCTTCACCTATGCCTGCGTTTACTGCCAGCTCGGGAGAACCCCGAACTTGCAGGTGAAGAAGGAAAGGTTCCATGGATCTGAAGAAGTGGTCAAGAGCGTGAAGACAAAGGTCACGCAAGCAGAGGAGAAAGGAGAACGCATAGACTACGTCGCCTTCGTTGTGGTGAAGGGCCTCAAACCGCACGAGCAAGAGATATAGGCACATCGTGGGATAACCACCCGGTGCATGCGATGATTCTCGGAATCTACGGTGAGAAGGACTCGGGCAAGACGAAACTGATGGAAAAGCTGGTTGGACACTTCGCAAAGGACTGTCGAGTTGCGACAGTGAAGCACATCGGCGAGAGCGGGTTCTCGATCGACAGAGGCGGAACGGACACGATGAGGCACGCCGAGGCCGGAGCCGCTTTGGTCGTGGCGTCATCAGACGTCGAGACGTCCTTTCTGCTGAAGGAGGCCAGAGACGTCAGGGAAATCGAGAACATCGTCTACAAGCTCGGGGACTTCGACCTCATCCTCGCGGAGGGGTTCAAGTCGGCCGACATACCGAAGATAATGGTCGGCAAAGGGAGGAAGAGGAAGAACACATTGATGCGGTACGAGGGCGACTTCGAGGACCTTGTCCAGATGATGGAGGGCCTGCTCTCCATCGAGCGGGTCTACCGAAAGCTGCCGCATCTCGACTGCGGAGAGTGCGGGTACGACTGCCTCGGCCTCGCGGAGCTGATCGAGGCGGGCGAGAAGGGCTTCCAAGACTGTCACTATCACACGGAGAGGAGGATCAGGATCGAGGTGGATGGTGAGCCCATCCCTCTCGGACGCTTTGCGGCGGATTTCGTCTCCAATACGCTGGCGGGAATGCTCTCCTCCCTGAAGAAGGTGGGCGAGATCAGGGACGTGCGCATCGAGATGGAGTAGTGCGCCAGCAAGTCCGGTCTCGAGTCAGAAGCTCAAGAAAAGATAGCTCACTAGTAACAGAGTCGTGCCCAAGATGACCATCAGTCCGAATAGTACGAGCAACCTGCCGTAGTAGGCGACTGGCAATGGCCATCGCGACTCCTTGGGGGCAAGCGAAGCGATGACTACCACCACGCAGCCTCCGATGACCAGGAAGAAAGCCCAAGTGGAAAAGTATACAACCCAGCCCAGTACAAACCCCGAGAACGCTATGATGGCGAGAACCCACCAGGGGTACTGCTCATATCTCGAATCAGCATATGAGTTCACACAGAGTCTCCTGATCCCTCAATCTGCAAAGCTACTCGCAGGTACTTGAAGCTGCCGAGAACCAAGCCCTCAGAGCGAGGTTAGCTTGTTCACCGCGAAACCTCACAATACGTTCCCTGATGTCCTCTGAAGAGCCTACATCTTCTCTGTCGGGTCGTGCTCCTTCTTCGACTCTTCTGTCGATCTCATTCTCCGTCCTGCTTGATCTTGGCGGCTAGTTGTTTGCCCAGGTCGACAATCTCTCTCTCGTCATCAGGCCCGGGCGGTCCCTTGATGTCTATCGCGCCCAGGACCTCGATCTTGGTCGGGCCCAGGACCTCGGCGGCCTGCTTCACCGCCCCGCCGCTCCAGCCGTGCGAGCTGAGGACAACACCGTACTTCAGGGGCGGCCTCAGCGCCTTCACGAGATGGGTGGCGTAGAGCGCAACGGGGTGCATCCCGCCAAGGACGGCGGGCGTCCCGAGGACGATGGCCCGCGAGTCCACGAGCTCCCTGGCGATGTCACCGATGTCCGCGTCGGGGAGCCTGAACAGGTTGACCTCGATCCCTTCCGAGAAGAGCGCCTCGACCATCGTCTTGATCATGGCCTCCGTCGAGTTCCACATGCTCACGTACACGACGATGACCTTCTCCTTGGTCTCTCCCGAGACCCACTGGCGGTACGCGCTGAGGATCCTGTCAGGGTTCCTGTGGATGGGGCCGTGACTCGGGGCGATGATCTTGACGTCAAGGCCGCCTATCTTCTCGAGGGCCTTCACGCCCATCTTCCTGAAGGGCATCATTATCTCGCCGAAGTACCTCTTCGCGAAGGGTATCAGCTCCTCCACCTCGTCGTCGTAGAACCCGTGGGCGGTGTGCAGTCCCAGGAAATCGCACGGGAACAGCACCCGGTCCTCTTCTACGTAAGTGAACATCGTCTCGGGCCAGTGCAGCCACGGGGCCTCGATGAACCTCAGGGTCTTCCTGCCGAGCGGGATCGTGTCGCCATCCTTGACCACCTGAGTTCTCTCTGCCGGGACGCCGTACTGCACCGATGCCATCTCGGCCCCCTTCTTCGTCGTGACGAGCATAGCCGATTCGCTCTTCTTCATGATACGTGGGATCGAACCAGCGTGGTCGGGCTCTGCGTGATTCATTATGACATAGTCCAGTGATGCCAGCTCGGTGACATGGCCGATCCTCGACTCCAGCTCCTCCTCGAACCCAGGCCTCACAGTGTCCACGAGCGCGGTCTTCTGTTCGCCCTTGACGATATAGGCGTTGTACGTCGTTCCTTGCGGTAGAGGAATCAGGGCGTCGAACAGCCTCTGGTTCCAGTCCCTAGCTCCCACCCAATAGACCCCATCGGATATCTCCCGTGCGTTATAGCTCTCCAATTCCATCAACTCCATGAATCCATGGTCATGTGGAAGTGACACGCGTCCCCGTCCGAATCCGGCAGGCGCGGCATGCCTTCCGCTCCCTCTGATGGGGAGGTGGTAGATAAATGCAATCCCGAGAAGACCTGATTCCGTGGCTCACCGTCCGCGGCTATAGCGGAAACATTTCCAACTACACAATGACAGAGTGGCCAAGGAGGCCGAGACGCTGGATGACGTTTCATTCGCTGACAACAAGGCACACGCTCTGCGAAGAACTCCTCAAGGACACAGGCGTCGTTGTCCTGCCGGGCGCCTCCTTCGAGAGGCCCAAGGAAGGAACTCCCGTCAGACTTCCTCGAGACGTGGCGCTCTAGCACGCCTAGGAGAGTGAGAAGAATCGCGCAATGGGCATTCCGCGGGAATCGAGGAAGAGTCAGCTCTCCATCTCTGCGAGCTGTTGCACTTCATCAGAGGTACCGAGCTCTTCCAGTTCGAGGTCGTCCAACCACAGGGCGTCCTCTGCCCTCGGCGCGGAGAAGAACCCGCCTATGTCCTCAGGATCCCTCGCCTGGTGGTATTTGAGGTAGATGGAATCCTCATCCAATCCCAGGATCTCCACCTTGCCCGTTGTGTGAGACATCACGTATCTGGCCCGCTTGGCGAGACCGCTCATGGTCCTCTTGGCCTCCTCGAAGATGCCGTAGCCCTCTTCAATCGGCACGGAGAAGCATCTGTTACCCCTGGTCGGCCGGCACTGGAAGAGGTAGTAGGGTGCGACGCCAGAATGGCTAAGCCGATTGAAGAGGTCGGATATGACGTCCGGGTCGTCATTCACACCTCGTATCAGGGGCGTCTGGTTGGCCAGAAGGACGCCCGACTCCTGTAGCATGGCGATTGCCCTTACCGCCTGAGGTGTCAGCTCCCTCGGGTGGTTGAACTGGGTCATGATGTAAATCCTTCTCTGGGGATTGCTGTGCTCACGGAGCACCCTGAGCAACATCGGGTCCCGGATTATTCTGTATGGATTGTGGGCGGGCATCTTCGTTCCGATTCGAATCGTCTTCACGTGGGGTATGCGGCGGAAGCTCGCGAGTATGCGCTCCAGTCGCTTGGTGCTCAGGATCAGCGGGTCGCCACCCGAGAGCAGCACATTATCGATTTCGTCGTGTTGGGCGATGTACTCGAGACCCTCAGAGATGTCCAGACTCGCCTCCTTTCTTGAGGCGGCGAAGAGCCTCTTTCTAAAGCAGAAGCGGCAGATGCCGCCACACACCTTGCTGACGAGGAATAGTGCCGTCGGGGAGTACTTGTGTTGCACCCCCTTAGCGACGTAGTTGCTCTTCTCGTTGCTCGGGTCGAGGGTTCCCCCGTTGTCGAGTTCGTCCAAGCAGGGGATCACGATTCTCTTGATGGGATCGTTCGGATCATCCCAGTCTATCAGGCTGAGGTAATAGTCGTTGGACCGGAAGGGATAGATTCTTGCCACTGGCTCGAGCTCGTCCCTTTCATCCTCTGAGAGTTCAGGGATATCCTCCAGTGACTTGAAGTACCGAACTCTATCTCTCTTTGTCCCAAGTATTCTATCAACCTCCGCTCTGTTGCTTTTCGAGCTTCTTGGGCGGGCTTTTCGAGCCGTTGTTGCGGAGTTACCCTTCCCCAATATCAATCACAAGTTACCTCGTGCTGCGAGATCCTCGCGTGCTCGAGACATGTAAGTGTAGGGTCTTACTGTATAAATGCCTTGCCCATGATAGACAGACATGTTCCAGTGTCTTCTGGTCAAAGAGTACGAGAACAGTCCGCCGTTCGTATGAGACCCCATGATCCGTTCCCTGATATCCTTTGAAGAGCCAATCCAGATGGAAGTTCAGAAATGCTCCAGGATTCGCAACCACATGCCGATGCCTGCTCCGAGAACGGCCATGGCTCCGAAGATGACGAGCGCCTCCCCGTAGAAGTTGACCTCAGATGACCACTTGTGGTCCTTCCGGGTGAGCAAGGCCATAAACCAGAGAAGGACGCCAGCCGAGAGCACGCTCATGCTAATTTCAGCGATGAACGGAACGAACATACCCAGAATGAGGCCCAAGAATCCTAGAACAATGAAGATCAACAACCGATTGGGCCTCTCCGTGGAAGGCTCGGTGTGTGATTGCATGCGGTCCTGATCCCTCCGTTCATCATCACCGCGAAACCTTATAATAGCCTCCCTGATATCTGTTGAAAGACCCATTTGAGGCTCAACTCCAGCACTCTGGCTCTTCCTCACGGGGGTAGGCTTTGAACATCGGCGTATTCGTCTGCGGCTGCAGCGGGAACATCTCCAAGCACATAGACACCGGCAAGGTGGC
>JAGLRN010000031.1 GCA_023136265.1 Thermoplasmata archaeon | reverse complement strand
GAACCTTCCATGGGTCCCACCTTCGGAATCAAGGGCGGCGCTGCTGGAGGCGGATACTCCCAGGTCGTGCCCATGGAGGACATAAACCTCCACTTCACCGGAGACATTCACGCCATAGGGGCCGCGAACAACCTGCTGGCGGCGATGCTGGACAATCAGATGTTCCACCCGACGTTCAGGAGGAAGAACCTGCTGAACATCGATCCGTCAACGATATCGTGGAACAGAGTCGTGGACCTCAACGACTCGGCTCTGACGAACGTCAAAATCGGCACGGTCTCCAAAAAGGACGTCGAGGGCTATCCAAGAGACACCGGTTACGACATAACAGTGGCGTCAGAGGTCATGGCCATCATGGCGCTGGCATCGGACCTGAAGGACCTCAGGAAGCGCCTCGGAAGGATCGTCGTGGCACAGACGAAGGACGGAAAGCCCGTCACGGCCGAGGACTTCAAGGCCGCCGGTGTCATGACCGTGGTCCTGAAGGACGCCCTGAAGCCCAATCTCATCCAGACCCTGGAGAACACGCCCGCGATAATGCACTGTGGGCCGTTCGCGAACATCGCCCAGGGGAACAACTCGATCATCGCGGACAAGATAGCTCTCAAGCTCGCGGACTATGTGATTACAGAGAGCGGTTTCGGAGCCGACTGCGGCGCGGAGAAGTTCCTGAACATCAAGTGCAGGGTCGCCGGTTATCAGCCCAACTGCGTGATTCTGGTCGCGACGATAAGGGCGCTGAAGCTGCACGGTGACGCCTTCGATTTCCCGCCGGGCAAGACACCGCCCAAGGAAGTGCTGGAGGCCGAGAACGTAGAGGCCGTGGAGAAGGGCTGCGTGAACATGATCAAGCACATAGAGAACCTCAAGAAGTTCGGCGTGCCTGTGGTGGTCGCGGTCAATAGGTTCGCCTCGGACACGGACGCCGAGGTGGATGCTGTGGTGAGGATCGCCAAGGAGAACGGTGCGGACTTCGCTGTGGATGGCGACTTCCACGCACGAGGCGGTGATGGTGCCATCAAGATCGCGGAGGCAGTGGTCGCGGCTTGCGACATGCCCAGCGACTTCAAGCTCCTGTACCCGGATGACATGCCCATCGCGGAGAAGATAGAGACGATCGCGAAGGAGATCTACGGCGCGGATGGCGTGGAGTTCTCGGAGGAGGCGCAGAAGAAGATCGAGCTGTTCACGAAATACGGCTACGACAAGCTGCCCATCTGCATGGCGAAAACGCACCTGTCGATATCGCACGATCCCAAGCTGAAGGGACGTCCAACTGGATTCATGCTGCCCGTCAGGGACATCAAGCCCTCCATCGGCGCGGGCTTCCTCTATCCGCTCTGCGGTGAGATGAGGACCATGCCGGGAATGCCATCGGTGCCCGCATCGGAGGCCGTGGACATAGACGAGACCGGAAAGACGGTCGGTCTGTTCTAGGGCTTCCCCGTTCCCTCGAGCACCTGCCACAGTCTTCCTGAGAATATCTGAAAGCCAGTCCTGGTCTTAGCCCAGATTGTGCCCCGCCTGTCGAAGTCCCGCCGAACGTTCTCTGCCCGCTCGACAGCGATCGTCGTCATTGATAGAGAACGCCCGCGGGACCGCTATCCGCCTTCCTTTCGGGACCCGAAACCAAAAGAATTAACAGTCCGCATACTGTTTTCCCTCCGGGATAACATGAAGGTTCTTGCTGTGGGAGGAGGCGCGAGAGAGCACGCGATTGTGAAGTCTCTGGTGAAGGACGGCGCGAAGGTTTTCACGGTTATGAAGAACAGGAACCCGGGGATAGCCAGGGCGTCCGAGGAGATCCTTCTCGCGAACGAGATGGACATAGAGAAGATCGTCAAGTGGGGAAAGAGCAAGGGCGTCGAGTTCGCCGTTGTGGGCCCCGAGGCACCCCTGGGCGAGGGGATTGTCGATGAGCTGGCCAGGCACGAGATCCCTGCGGTCGGCCCGACGAAGTTCGCGGCGCAGCTGGAAATCTCGAAGGAGTTCTGCAGAGACCTGCTGCGGGAGCACAAGATCCCTGGCTCGATAGACTACTGGGTGTTCGACAACGTTCCCGACCTGAAGGCCATGCTGAAGGACTACGACAAGGACGTCGTGATGAAGCCCATCGGACTGACCGGCGGGAAAGGCGTCAAGGTGATGGGCGAGCACCTCATGACGCACCAGGACGTCATCGACTACGCCGAGGACATAATCCAGAACAAGATCGGCGGGAGCTCCCGCTTCGTCGTCGAGGAGAAGATCGTGGGTGAGGAGTTCACCCTCCAGGCCTTCGCGGACGGGAGGCGGGTCGTGCCGATGCCCTCGGTCATGGACCACAAGAGGGCGTATGAGGGAGACACGGGGCCGAACACTGGCGGCATGGGCTCCTACTCGATGGGGAGCGGGCTGCCGCAGTTCGCGACATTCGAGGAGGTCGAGGAAGCGGTTGGCATAATGCAGCAGACGGTAGATGCAATGCGCGCGATTGAGCACCCGTTCCATGGGATCCTGTACGGCGGGTTCATGCTCACGCGCGAGGGTCCGAGAATCCTGGAGTACAACGTTCGCTTCGGCGACCCAGAGGCGATGAACGTCCTTCCACTGCTGGAGGAGAACTTCGTTGACCTTTGCGGCCAGATCATGGACTCGTCGCTGCCCTCCGCGGTCAAGTTCGCCGAGAAGGCGACCGTGTGCAAGTACGTGACCCCAGTGGGGTACGGCGTCAAGTCCCAGGCGGGCGAGAAGGTGTTCGTCGATGAGGCCAAGATCCGTCAGACCGGCGCGGAGCTGTACTACGCGTCCGTCGACGAGAGGGACAGTGACATCTACACGACGACATCGCGCTCTCTGGCCATCGTCGGAATAGACGAGGACATCGCAGAGGCCGAGCGCGTGAGCGAGAGCGCCCTCCAGTACGTGAGCGGGAAGGTCTTCATGCGCCACGACATAGGGAAGTCCGATTCCATAGAGAAGAGAATCAAGCGGATGGAAGCAATACGAGGGGGTGAGGTAGGATAGGCGTAGTTGACCTGGCTAAGAAGCTCGTCACGATACCGAGCGTTTTCGGGAGGGAGTGGGAGATAGGCGAGTTCATAGCCTCCTACTTCAAGGGCGAGGAGCTGGAGAGACAGAGGGTCCAAGGCTACCCGCCGAACATCATCATCAGGCGCGAGGTCGACGAGAGCCGCCCGACGATCCTGCTGAACGGTCACATGGACACCGTCGAACCCTCGTTCGAGTGGACCAAGGCTCCCTTCTCGGCCACTATCGAGGAGGGCAGGCTCTACGGGCTTGGGGCATCGGACATGAAGGGCGGTCTGGCGGTGCTGATGGACGCATTCAAGTCCGTCCAGTCGCCCAGGTCGAATGTTATCATGTCGATAGTGGTCGACGAGGAAGGTGTCTCCACCGGAGCCTACAAGCTCCTGGATGATGTGAAGGCCGATGTGTGCCTGGTCACCGAGCCCACCCACGAGAAGACGATCCTCGGCAGTAGGGGAAGATACGCCCTGGAAATCGAGCTCTTCGGCAAGAAGACGCACGGGTCGAGGCCCGAGGAGGGAGTGAACGCGGTCTCCGAGGTGTCCCGCGTGCTGGATGTTCTGGATGAGATTGAGCTCGGCCGTCACGACAAGCTGGGAAAGGCGTCTCTGGCCCCGCTCAAGATCCGAGGAGGCGGGGACTCCCTTTCCATCCCGGACTACTGCAACCTGCTCGTGGACCGCCACATAGTCCCAGGTGAGGACGGGGAAGACGTGATGCGAGCGTTCAAGGAGAAGATAGACTCCTTGGGGCTCAGGTGTCGCTTCAAGATATCCTGGATGAAGAGGAGCACGCCGTTCTTGGAACCGTACGTCCTGAGCCGCAGCAACGAGCAGGTCATGAGGTTCGCGCAGGTCCATGAGGAGCATTTCGGGAGGCAGCCCGAGTTCAAGTATGCGAGCGGACCGGGCGACTACAACGTCTTCGCGACGAAGATGCCCACGCTGGTCCTCGGACCCGCGGGCGGGGACTGGCACCGCCCCGACGAGTATGTGGAGATCGAGTCGTTGAACACGTGCAGGGACTTCTATGTGCACCTCCTCGAAACCTTCTAGCTGGAGTGCGATGGTGTTGTGATATGGAACTCGCGCTGATCTGGCTCATGATCGGCGGGACGCTGGTAGGGATATCCGTGGCCGTCATGGCGATCTTCAAGAAGGAGGGCTCTTGGCCCATGGTCTTCCTCTTCATGGGGCTCGCCTGCGTGATCCTCCACTTCGAGCCCCTGAAAGCCCCCGCAGATTTAGGACTCCTCTTCGTCCTCGCGATTCTTAATGCGATATGGCTGGGTTTCATTGCTCACAAGGCCATACCGCGATTCTCGATCCTCGTAGGGATGCTGGGGGGCGTGATGACGCTTCTCGTCGCGTTCCTTATCAGTTTCTGACGGTCCACGATGTCGTGTCCGGGACATATATCCAGTACGCCTCTCCCGCCGCCATGAACTGGTTCGGCAGGAGCACCTGCAGATAGTAGGGCGGAGCGGCCTGGTCGAAGCCCTCCACCCTCGTCGCTCCCGTCTCGGCCATCAGGTCCGCGATCCGATAGTCGTCCCGGAAGGAGGGGAACCCTATCAGGTTCCAGCCCTTCGCGAGCTGTATTATCGTCTCGTCCGGAACAACACCCGCCACGAGGAAGTTGCCGTCGATGGTGCTGTTCACCCAGACTCCCATGGTTAGGTCCACATCGGAGAAGGTTGCGTAGTTCTTGAGCGGTGTGTGCTGCCGCCACTGCCGCCCGCCCCAGACGTCGTAGATTCTGGAGTCGGAATAGTTGACGCTGCCGAGGACCTGCGAGACGGAGGGGTTCTTCAGCAGGAACGGAACGGAGACGAGATTGCTTCCGGGCATCACGTGCTTGACGAGAAGGCCGACCTGGTCCGTCGTCGACGCGGTGTTATTGGCATCATCCCTGGACTCAACGTAGCAGAACATGTTGCTGGGGCCGAAAGGCAGATCGTAGATGAAGTGGTTCGTGCCCGCCGGGACCGACGCGAGGAAGAAGTATCCCTGTCTGTCCCTGTCGTAGACGACGCTGCAGTATATGTCGTAGGCGACGAGGTCATCCTCTCCCATGCCATCGTCCTTGGACAGGTCCCAGCTGATGTTCATCTGGAAGTAGTCGGACACCATCTCGGCCATGATGTTGTACGGACGACCGACCTCTCTGTCGGGCCAGACGAGGACGTCCGGGAGCGTCTTCACGTAGATGTCCTTGTTGCCGTGCCTGTCCGTCTCCCATGCGACCCAGATCGAGTCCGTGTGGTCGCTGGCGGCGAGGAAGGGCTCCTCGTCCGAGAACGCGCTCGTCGTCACCTGTATCGGCGGGGACCAGGAGCCGTTGTACCGCTTGATGTAGACGTCCTTGTTACCGTGCCTGTCCGTCTCCCACGCTATCCACACATTGTCGTGCATGTCCACCACGACGGAGGCCTTTATGTCGTGCCCGGGGTCGTCCGAGACCTGGACTTCGGGGGACCATGTACCGTCGTAGTACCGCATGAAGATCTCCTTGTCACCCGTCCGATTGGACTCCCACGCCACGAAGACGCGGCCTGAGCTGTCGGAGGCCATGGACGGTCTCATATCGTTCAGCGGACTCAGGCTCACCCCCATCTTGGGTGCCCAACCCGAGCCCGTCCAGTAGGTCGCGAAGACGTCCCATTGAGTGTTGGATATCTCAGCTCCCCAGGCCGTCCAGACGGTGCCCGAAGCATCGGTCGTGACGGTAGGCCCTCCCCAGAAGCCCTGCGACCCGGCATCGTTGTTCACGATCACGTCCGTCGTCCAGGTGGCGCCGTCGAAGCTGGCGGCTGTTATGTTCATGTCGTTGTACGGCATGTTCGCCATCTGGTAGCCGCCTTCGTAGAGGTCGTAGTGGGTGCTGCGTATTACGACCCACAAATCTCCAGCGCCATCGATCGTTGCGACCGGAACCTGGTCCGAGTTGTCGATCTTCTCAGACGCGGTCACCTGGACCGTGGGTTCCCACGTGGCTCCGTTGAACTTCTTCGAGTACAGGTCGAACTTCTGGCTCCAGTAGTAGATGCCGCTCTTGAGACTAATGAAGTCCTGCCACTCCACGATGTTGCTCGAGTATATCGTGTACACGTTGCCGCTGTCATCCGCCACGAGATACGGCTGGCTCGTCCTCTTCGCATCGGTCACGATGGCGTTCTCGGGAGTGCATACCAGATCCTTGCAGCTCCTCACGGCGATGTCCCAGTCGTCGTGCTTCGTGTACGTGTGATACGCAATCCACATGTTCCCGTTGGCATCCTCCACCATCGTCGGTTCAAGGCTGTTGTTCATGTCGAACGTCATGCGGACGGGCGGGCTCCACATCCTCGTCCAGGAGGTTATGTTGAAGCCCCTGAAAGCCAGGTTGTTCCCTTCGTCCAGTTCCGTGATCGTGTCGCTCGAGTCGATATGGACGTAGACGTCGTGCAGGCCAGAGACCCCGCTGAGGTTCCACATCACGGAGGCGGTCGCGTTGTAACGGGCGGGGACGCTCGGTATGACTTGGGTCGTCCCGATCCGCTTGTTCAGCGTGGGCGAGCCGTCGAAGAACTCCACTTCAACGTTGCTCGCATTGCCCCCGCCAATGTTCCTCACGTTCGCGGTAAGCGTGATTATGTCCCCCTCTCCCGGATCTGGAGGATTGGACGTTATGTCCTCGGTTACGAGGGCGAGGTCAGGCGGGCAGGAGACGACAAGCGGTGTCCCAAGGATTTGGGCCATCGTGTCGTAGGTCGAATAGTCGGTGGTGTGCGCGATCTGAGGCAACAGCACTTCCCTGCTGGCATGGCTCTTGGCCGTGAGCGGTACGAGTATGAATCCGCCTGCGGTTCCCGTCTGGGTCAGGAAGGAGGCTCCCATCCCCAATCCAGCCTGAGCTCGAGAGATGACTATGGCCCGACCGACGTAGCCATCCTCCTCGGGGATGAAGGGATAGTAGCTGACATTCCCTCCTGCCCAAGGAAACTGGTCACCCGAATACTTGTCTCGATACGCAAGCCTGGCAAAGTCAGGTATGAATCGCATGGTCGCCCTGCCTGTGTTCGGATTGGCCATGACGTAGTAGTCGAAGAAGTCGTCCGAGGTCCCTCTTATGACGAACTGACCATCATTGCCATCCTGATCGTAGTAGAACCTGTAGCTGCCGTCCGTCTGCGGTTCCATGTAGTTGACCGACCTCTGCGCGGAGCTGTTCCCTGCGTTCCGGTAGAAGGTCAGCCAGCCGTCGTTCGTTCCGACTGCGATGTCCTCACGACCGTCGCCATCCAGGTCCACGAACTCGGGTGCACTGAAGTCCCGTGTCCCGTCCGTAGCCCCGCCGCGCACGTTGTTGAACATGCCCGGATAGAGCTGATCGTATACCGGACTGAACCTCGTGCCAGTGTTGAAGTAGAGGACTAGGCTGCCGTATGGCGCATTGTCCTGTCCTGATATGAAGTCCAGATCTCCGTCGCCATCGACGTCAGAGAAGGCGGGTGTCGCGTACTTCCCGGGCTTCTTGGACAGCCCCGTGTTGATGAAGTCGAAAACCGAGGGGTCGTGTGTCCACGATGGTTGCATAACGGTCCCAGTGTTCCTGTAGAGGTGCACACAACCAGTGGCATTCCCCACGACAAGGTCGAGGTCCCCGTCAGTGTCTATGTCCACGAGCTCAGGGGCGCTGTTGTCCCTCACGTCTATTCCGGGGAACATTGACGCGTTGAGCGTCCATGAGGCCGAGACGTTCGTGCCAGTATTCTCGTAGTACGTCAGCGTACCATCGTCTCTTCCGAGGACGAGGTCGAAGTCGTTATCGTCGTCGAGATCGCCAAGCGCGGGGACGCTGAGGCTGCCGACATCGATGCCGGAGTAGAAGCTCGGGTCCTCCCGCCAAGATGCCACGGTCGGAAGGCCCACGTTCTCGAGGTACGTCAGTGTTCCATCGTCCAAGCCAATTGTGAGGTCTTGGTCACCGTCTGAGTCCAGGTCGGAGAATTCCGGGACGGCACGCACGCCAAGGGAAGAGAGCCTGTGAAGGAAGCTGTCCTGGGTCCACAGGGGAGAGACCAGCGAACCCGTGTTCTGGTAGTAGAAGAGCGAGCCGTTGTACTCTCCCGAGATGAAATCAAGGTCTCCATCCGAGTTCAGATCCGCTAGGGCGGGAGCCGCGTAGCCCCCGACGTCAATCCCCTGGAAAAGGGTCGGCTGCAGTGTCCAGTTGGCTACTGACGAGTTCCCTGTGTTGATGACGTTGATAATCGTTCCATCCTGAAGCCCAGCCGCGATATCGACATCTCCGTCACCGTCCAGGTCGTCCAGTCTGGGTATGACGTTGGCCCCTAGGCTTCCGAGAGCCTGGAACTCGAGCGGGTCGAGTGTCCAGCTCGGTGAGGTCGAGTTCCCATCATTCCTGTAGTATATCAAGAAGCCGCCTTCCTCTCCCACGACAAGGTCGAGGTCGGTGTCGTTATCCAGGTCGCCCAGGGCGGGTGCGGAGAAGTTGCCCACATCCATTCCGGCGAAGGCGGTCGTGTTCAGGCTCCATTGGGGCGTCTGCACGGTGCCAACGTTCTCAATCTCCACCAGAGTGCCGTTGTCCTTTCCCAGAATGAGATCGAAATCGGCGTCGCCATCGACATCCGCAAGCCAGGGAACGGAGTGATTGGCCACACCACTGAACGCCGCGAACATGTCCGTGTCCCTGCTCCAGACGGGCGTGTTCTTGTTCCCTGTGTTCCTGAAGTACCAGATCTCTCCTTCCGCCGAACCCGCCACCATGTCATAGTCCGTGTCGTTGTCCAGGTTGGCGAATGCGGGGGCGCTTCGGTTCCCGATGTCGTGCGCCCTGAACACCGGGTTCACCCTTGACCACGTTGGCTCTCTTGTCCTTGCGGTCATGGTCTGATGTTGACTGTTCCCGAATATCTGTTGGTACTCAGCGTCCCCTCCATAGAGGACGGTGAACTCCATCACGAAGCCGTTGTGGTTGTGGAACTTCTCGTTGACCTTCTTGTCGGTTATCGTCTCATACATCTCCCTGTCATTGTAGAAGTTGACGTGGACGTCCCCGAAGATCACGTCTGTGTCCTTGTAGAGGTCACCCATCGTGCCGACGCCCCAGTTTATCATGCTCGGACTGCCGTACTGAAGGTGGACGGAGACCATCACGTTGTTGATGTCGATCTCCTCCAGTGTTGGTGAGCCCCACCACATCTCCACGCTAGCCTGGTCTATCGTAAGCTGGTTCCCGCCAATCCTGACGAAGATGTAGCCGCGAACGGTTGGCGCGGAGCCGTTCTGGTATGTGACATAGACCCCGTTCCTGTCCACTTCCTTCTTGGAGAGCGTGTATCTCCTGGGCCCGTCCCTCACCTCGACAGTGTTGGCGTTGGAGGTGACGGTCATGTCGCCGGTCAGCGCCGTCGTGTTTGACGTGTCGATTTCGTATGTCCTCACCTGGAGAGGGCCGAAGTCGTCTTGGAACACGATGTCCATCTTGTGGATGAAGTTGGAGGGATATCTCTCCACCGTGGACTCAAGATGTCCGGAAAGAACCTCCTGGCCCGTTGATGTGGCCCTTACGAGGAACTGAGACGGATCGAGAAGATGGAAGTTGTCCAGAGTGAGCGAATAGCGCACGACTTCGTTTGACCTCGCCACGTCAAGGGTGTTGGTCACCTGCAGCAGGAACAGCTCTTGTGTGGGCTTCGGATCTTCAGGCATCGTGTGCCTGTCAGGCTCCTCGGATGGAATAACCGCGAAGGCCACAGGCAACACCATTGCCACCGCCACAGCGAGGCATAACAGACGAGCAAAGATTCTATCAGCACGAGCTTCCTCAGATTTCATACGCATAACCTCCTCCTCCCGCTTAAGAAGCAAGCCAGCTAATGAGGTACCCCTAAATCAAAATATCGTTCGGCTTCCGAAAGACAAAAAGACTTATGCACGTGAGCGATTGCCATGACCATGAAGAACCTCGAGAAGATCATTGAGGGGATGGAGGCCAGATTGGACGAGAAGGACGCCGTGCGGGAACTCGCCCTCAAGTCATCCAGAACGATTGCGAGGCTGGCCGGCGAGGCGGTCAGGCGAATCCATCGCGGCGAGGACATGATAGACCTTCTGCGGGAGGTGCGCGATCGGAACGGAGAGCTCTCGTCCGCTCTTCGGGACCATCTTGACATCTATTATGCCGGGTACATAGAGAACGCTCATCAGGAGCTCGCGGAGGTGAGCATCCTGCATTCGATAGTCGAGGAGAAGCCCTTGCCCACACCAACCGACCTCGAGGTGACGGACAAGGCCTATCTGATGGGCCTCGGGGATGTCGTCGGTGAGCTCAGGCGGATCACGCTGGATGCCTTGAAAAGGGGAGACGCCGACGCCGCCAACGAGCACCTCCAGCAGATGGAGGAGATCTTCACGGTGCTCATGAGGTTCGACTTCCCATCTGCACTTCTCGCCATAAAGAGGAAGCAGGACATCGCGCGGAGGCTGCTCGAGAAGACGAGGGGGGAGGTGGCCGTGGCCTCCTACGGGAAGTCGCTGGAAGAAAAGATGGACAATCTCTTGGACAAGCTCTAGGGCCTTCTCTTGGGCTTCCTGATTAGCCACATTGCGGCCAGCAAGGCCAGTACGATGATGAGAGCCGCCAATATCCACGTGACGTAGTCCACTCCGCCCCCAACGTAGAAGTATGAGCTGGCGACCGAATCCCCAGCGCTCTCGTCGATCTCGCCATCCCTGTCCAAGTCGACCACGACGGTGAGCGTGTACTGCCCCGGTTCAGGATTTGCGATTATCCAGTCGAACGAGGCGTATTCGCTCTTCCCTGGGGCAATGGACTCTATCGTGGAGCTTCCCACGAGCCGGCTCTCTGTCTCGCCCGGCTTTTTCACATAGAAGTCCACAGGGACTCCTTTCAGCTCGTATTCCAGCGGGTTGTGGATTTCCGCACTCAGAATGATTGGACCCACGACCCTTATCTTGGTCCTCACAATCTTGAAGGTACTGTCGTTGCCAAGGCTCGATCTGACGTTGACCTCGAAAGTCATCGTCTGCGCGGCATAGGGAACGGTGACATTGATTTCCCAATGTGGCTCAGTCGTAAGATTGATGAAGACGTTTCCTGGGGAGGGATCCGCTCCGGTTAGGTTGTCCCCAATAAGAAAGGCCGTGATATTGTAGGTCCCGCCCTGTTCTCCCGGGCCACCTGCGGCGGTCACGTTGAACTGAGCCTTGCCTCCGATGGTCATGACACTGGGGCCTTCCACATTGACGACTACATCCTGCGAAGCCACGCTAGGAACTAGCGAGAGAAGGGAGAACAGGATCAAGAGGGAAAGAACAGCACGCTTCACTTCTTCCTCCTCCTTCTCAAGTACGCGAACGCTACAACCAAGGTAGCGACGATGACGCCCACGAGGAGGTAGCTCACGTAGTCCTCCAGAGGCTCAGTGTGAGCGTTTGGCCCCTCGGCGAACATGTTCTCGCCAACGACCTGGGCGGTCGGTGATGCCACTTCGATGTCGATGTTCTCATCATTGCCCCAGTTATCATGGGAATGAGCGGTTATGCTCACGGTCTGGTTCAGCAGTTTTCTCGCTGGTATGAGCCTGAGACCGAACGTGGAAGTCGAATTGGAGGGAACCTCGAAACCGATCAATGACGCGGCCGTGTGCTGCGATGTCTCGTTTCTCAGTCCGACCTCCCAGCCCTCGTTCTCAATTGGCTGGACGTTCGCTATCTCTATGAAGTACGAGTCGGGACCGTTGCCGGAGTTGGTGAGGTTCACGAGGATGTCCAGGTACGTGCCGTCGTAGACTGGTACGTCGGAGGAGACCTCCAGGGCTATCCCCCAGAACTGCTTGATCTCTATCTCGACCGTGACCCCGTCCGTCGTGTCAGCGTCGTTGGCCGATGTCGCCAGGATCTTCACTGGGCCGTGCTCGACAAGAGCGTCCGCAGGAGCGGTGACCGTGACCTCAAAGGAGCCATGGGCCTGCTCTCCCGTCCCGAGTGAGATCTTCGACGGGCTGAACTTGAATGTCCATCCGTCGCGGGGCGGGACACCTGTCATCTCGAATTCGTCGGGAACATTACCCGCGTTCTCGATTGTGATTGAGTATGTTACGCTTTCTCCCCCGCCGATCTTTCTCTTCTGACCCGAATCCCATGCGATATCGACGCTCCTGACGATCTCCTTCTCGAGCCTGAGGGAAACGACCTCGTTCCCGTCGACATCCAGGTCTTGGACCGTGCTGTACCTTACCAGCTTCTCTCCCTCGTAGTCCTCCGTGTACGCGTTGATCTCGTAGACGCTCGGAGGCAGGTAGACCTCGAAGTAGCCGTTGTCGTCCGACTCGAAGTTGTAGCTCCCCTCTCCTAGGACGTGGACGTAGGTCTTCTGACGGAGCCCGTCCCGATAGGTTGCCATGCCCGAGACCCTGTACGATTCCGTCAGCTCGAACTCGAACTCCCTGTCCTGTCCCTGCAATATCTCGAAGAGACCGAGGAAGACGAGGTGCCCCTCCTTCTTGTGGATGTAAATGCTGTACTGTCCTGGAGCCAGCGTCAGGTTGAACGTGCCATCGGATTGTGACTGGAAGGCCGCATCCATGGCAGTCTGCGAATCAGCCGATATGGTCGCCTCAGCGTCGACGCCCTGGCCCTGATGAAGAATGGTTCCTGAGACCGTCACGTTGTCGAACACCCTGACCAGGTTTATGTTGTAGGTCCTCTCGGAAAGTCCCTCGGTGATGAGAAGAGTCTCCGAGAACTGGTATCGCACGAACTTGTACAGCCCGTCGACAGTGACATTGTCGGAGTGATCGATTTCCACGATGAACCTCCCGGGCGGGAGATCGACGGAATACATTGCGGCGGTCGTGCTTACTCTGTCTATCAGCTCACCGCTCTCAGATGAGAAGCTAATGTTCAACCTTGTCACGTATTCACTGCCCTCGTAGAACGTCCTTCCGGTCACGTTAGTCTTAGGATGAAGCTCCATGTCCAGCGTCAGCGGACCGGAGACAGTAATCGATTTGACGCTCATGAACTCGGTCTCGCTGATTTCGGTCGATGCAACAACCGTGTAGTCACCTTCTCTGAGGTATTTCGTGAAGTTCTCCGTCACGACGCTAATGCGGCTAGTGAATGGACCCCACTCTATCGGACCGAACTCCACTTCCTCTTCTGGGGATGTCTCCTCTTCTGAGAAGGTGACGTTTGCGGCCACTGGAACACTACTCAGGGTAGTAGTTCCTGTCATGAGGAATCGCTTCGTTATTGGAAGCACAATCTCGACCGGACGATCTGTGGGCTCCAGTGTTAGCACCCCAGGGAAAACGAGTTGGTGTCTCTCCACCTCCGACCCGCCAACGGGCTCGTCTATGATTACGTCGTATTCCCCCGGCCTGAGGGACAACTGGAACTCTCCCTGGGACGTGAGGACCTCGTCAGAAATGGCACCTGAGCCAGCGGACTCGAATCTCACTTCGAGCGTCTGGTCAGTGAAAATCTCCCCGTTCATTAGGACGCGTCCCTGAACGCCAACGAACAACGAGATGAGCTGTATGGCCCCGTATTGGTTGATGTCCGCAACGCTCACGGGTCCAATCTGTTTGCTCGAGTAACCCCTCTTCGAGAAGACGACCGCGTATTGACTACCTTCAGGAAGCGGGCCCGTGAACCTCCCCGCGCCGTCCGTGAGGAACTTGACCGTCGCTCCCTTCGAGTCGGTTATGGCGACCTCTACATCCTCAACCCCCTCGCCAATGTCGGATACATCGTTGGAGTTCTTGTCCTCGTAGAGAGTGTTCGTCACAGATACGCTCGTCTTGAGGCGCAGGTCTATCGTCGTGTCCGAGGTGAGCTGCCTCTTCTCCAGGTGAGCGAAGTTCTGTTGGCTGACCCAGATGCTGTACTCTCCCTTCGGTACGTAGAGGGAGTAGTCCCCGTCGGCGCTGGTGATTACAACAATCCTCGCGTCGCCTGTGTCGAAGTATATCCTAATCTGGTTCTGCGGGTTCTCGTTCGTGTCGTCGATGACGTTCCCCGAGACTTCGATTGCGTCCTCCAGGTTGACATCATAGAGGGTGGTCTCACCCCTGCGAACGGTCAGCCCTCTCATGTGAACCAGCTTCTGCCCCTCCAGGTCGTGAAGGGCATAGACCAGGTAGTCACCCTCAGGGAGATCGACGTTGTAGAACCCGCCCTCGTCAGTTCTCACAAAGACATCGAAGGTCTGATGTTTGAGGCTCCTGAATATGATGGCAACATTGGATATCGCGTTTCCGAACTCTCGGCTCCTGCCCTTCGCCTCTCCGCTGGGTAGGAGCGTCACGTTCCTGATCCTAGTGTCGCCCTCGTCCAGTATCTTCAGTCTGAGGGGCAGGCTCCTGTATTCTCCTCTCTCCGCAATCATGGTGAAGTTGCCAGGAAGGAGGGACGTGAACTTGAAGGCACCGCTTAGTCCGGATATCCGGTCCATCTCCGTCCCATTGTGCTCGTCCAGGAGGACGACCGTTGCGCCCTCCGCGGGGGAGCCGTCCTCGAACTTCGCTAGCCCGCCCACGCTCGAGGGTTGCACTGGGACGTTAACCAGCTTCGTCTCCCCGGCCGTCACGTTCATATCGTACGGACCGAGGGTCCTATCCGGAGTCACGACGAGGAGCGCATAGGCTCCCGGGAAGGCTCCGGTCATCTTGTAGAAGCCATTGTCCTTCGTCATGGCGCTGATAATCTCACCCGTGTTCACGTGAATGAACACGAGCTCAGCATTCGCTATCCTCTGCTCGTACAACTCTGGGAAGGTGTTCTCGTTCTCGTCGATGAAGATCGATCCCGTGAGGCCACCACCATCGACGATTATGTCCTCGGTGATGTAGAAATCCAGTTCTCCGTCCCCATCCATGTCATTCGGCATCCTCATCGCCTGCGCGTCCGTGACGAAGATGGTCGTCGTGTTCAGGACGGTCTCCCCGATCATCGTCATGTTGTTCGACGTTCCGGTGGAGGCGACTAAGTCAATCTCCCCGAACGGTACCAGAACCTGATAGTTGCCGTTCGAGTCCGTGTGCGACACGTAGTGGGGAACGCCGTACTCATCCCTGACAGTGACCCGGATGCCGCTCAGCGGCGTTTCTCCGTCCACGGTCACGGTGCCGCTCACGATGGCCCCGTGGTAGTACTTCAGGAATACGACACCGCTCGTCAGTCCTGACCTGGGGCTGATGTCCACAACGCCCTGCCTAAGGCCCACCTGGATCTCCTCCTGATATCTCAGAGCGTCATCGAAGTTCACCGCAGTCCAAGCGTCCGTGTGGTTCTGATACTGATCTGGCGGATACGGATTGTAGTAGGCGGTTCGGTAGACCATCTTGAAGTGCTTCAGTCCCCAGCCGTGCAGTGGGATGGAGTTCGCGTACTCGCCGCTAAGACCTGGTATGCCTTTCTCCCTGGGGTCCTCTCCCAGATCAACGGCACTGTAACCCACGTATGCCCGGTAGAACATGCTGTTCCAGAACATGTCCTGGTAAACGATCTCGAAGTTGGAAACACCCTGGGCCGCGGTCACTTCGTCGCAATCATGCCCGGCTCCTCCGGCGTCCACACAGATGAGATCGAAGAAGTCAATGGGAACATCAGGTCGCACGTCGTAATCCTTGATCCTGTGGTCCGAGAGCTTGATCGGCGCGTAGAAGATGCCAGGGTTGCCCCCGCTGAAGGGAAACATCCTCGAGTCGACGGCGAAGTACCTAATGGAATTCCCAGTGGCGTCGATGATGTCCATGTACAACTCCGCCTGCTCGTCCGTGTCGAGCTGCTCTATGAGAAGTTGCTTCATGTAGATGAGCAGCGCGTTCTGTGCCTGGATGACGTCGTCCCTGGGTCCGAAGCGGTCCGGGTCCCTGACGATCTCGTCTATGTATATGGTCGGGTACCGCAGCACCATCTCCACCTCGTCAGGGTTGAGGCCGTGCTTCTCGAGTATCACCCTGATCTCTGGACCGAGCTTCTTGCCGTGCTCCATGTAGTCCCCTTGGAGAAGCTGCGTGGAAAGATACGCGATCGCGGTGTTCTCATCTTGGGCCGCTATGAAATTGCCAGCCGTGGGGTACCCGTGAAGGAAATTGTCCGCAACGGTCGGGTGCTTGCCTTCCTGGACCGCCTCGAAGCCGTAATCCCACCAGCCTAGGAACGCCGGTCTGTCCTCGTACGGGAGTATGTCCGCGTCCTGCTGCTCGAGCCATTCCCAAGCGGCAGGCCAGTATCTGTTGCTGAGCGGCAAGGAGTATCCGAACGCACCCAAGAACCACGGCGCACTGTAATGCTCGGGCTGCATGAATTCCGGCGTGGTCTCGTATATCTCTTCATCGAGCCTTCTCTTGTCCTCGAACGGTATGGATGCGTCTACTCCGTACCAGACATTCGGCAGGACCACGAGGAAGGCTATGAAGAGAACTCCCGCCACGTGCCTGACCTTGACGCTCCTTCTCACGGCGTGAAGTTTGCTTCCGCTCAAGCTGTTGTACACCTTCTTGGCGGATTTGAAGTCCAGCCTATCGATGACCAGCATGACGATCCAGGCGGATGCGGCCGCAAAGGCGGGCCCGCCGTTGAATATGAATCTCGCCGCCGACAAGGCCATGAAAATGGCGGCACCTGTCCACACGATTATGAAGAGATAGTCCGGTTTCATTCTCTTCGGGAGCTTCACGGCCGCGTATACGAGTCCGAACAGCGCGAGGAAATAAGTGACCGCCCCGAACGACATCGCTTGCTGGCTGAACGTGGGCGGTTGGGCTTCAGCAATGGTCTCGTACGCTTTCGTCCTGATGAAGTAGCCAGCGCCCGCGAGGAAAGTGGAGACGGTTGTCGGAGCGAATATGAACATGAGGAACAGCGCAATACTGGAAGCCGCAAGCACAGAAGGCATCACGAGAGACCAGGGATAGTCCCTCGTAGCCACGAAAATCACCCCGAAGACGAGGCCGGCGATGAACATGTACGCCGGGGTGGAGAAATCTCCCATCTTCAGGAACTGGACATACCAGGGCATGGACAGAATAAGGGCCACGCCCACGGTGATTGCGAAGCAAACGAGGATGCCAGTCGAGTCGGCGCCTCTGAACTTGTTAAGCAGGATCTGGAAGAAGAAGTAGAGGAGAAGGATGACGACGACGTAGCCGAACCCCTTCCACGCAAGTGCAATCGCAGTGAGGGATATGGCAGCCATGAAGGAGTAGAGGACCGGGTCGCGGTTCGACCTGAAGAAATCCGAGAGCCCATTCGTGACGTCCTTCGGCTTGAACCAGTTGCGGACCCATTTCTTCTCCCGAAGAGTGCCCAAGGCTCTCATGAAGAAGAAGAAAGTCGTAACGACGAAGAAGAGAACGTACGCGTCGTGATCGCCGTTTGTCAGCGGGCTTCTCTGGATATGCGCGGGCATGACCGCGAGCAGGAAGGCCGCCAACATCGCCGCCTTTCTTCCGAAGGCTCCCTTGGTCAGGAAGTACATCGGGAACACGGTCAGTGCGCCCCACAGGGCCGTCGAGAATATGAACGAGTACCAGACGCTCGTGTCCACATCCTGGAACAGCGGTGCCAAAGCCATGCCTGAGACGGCAACCGACCAGTCGAACAGCGGTGGACGCCCAGAGGCCTCGCTTCCGAACGGGTACGCGAGGAGCGGCTCCCCCACTAGGTGATGGCCAGTGTCGACGACATAGTCGATCACCCTCTTGTGGTAGTACGAGTCCGAACCTCCCGAGACGACAAAGCCAGTATCTGTTGCCATGTCGAACGCGAAGTAACTTCGCAGGTATACGGCGAGGAAGAAGATGAGCACCAAGGCTATGATGCTCGACCAATTCTTCCGGAACCAAGTCCGCGCCTCTTCACGGATTGATTTTGTCACCTGTATCACCGAGGGACTGGTAGCCCGTTCCATAGAGGTTCTTGTATATGTTTGTTTTCTTGTGAGAGTCTGCCTTGGCTTGGCAGGCTCACGGCGTTCTACGGACCGCTGGGCCATCTGCAGGTCGTGGAGATAAGCCTTACGGCTCTTGAGCGGGGGACTTCACCGCCGAGACAGTGACGTAGGCGGCTCTTCTCCTCCAGAAGCGGCCCTTTGCGAGCAGCCTTTCATCGACCCGGACCAACAGTCTGCTCAGGCCGAGAAGCATCCTCCTTAGGCGGCCGCGAAACCTGGATGCGAAGTGCGGGAGAAGATAGGCAAAGATGAGGTGATATCTCGCCTCTAACATCGTCAGACTGCTCGACACCGCCCGCTCGAGCCTCGCGGAGGAGAAGGCCCTCTCCGACGGATCATGCAGCACAGTCCGGAAGATCCTGCGCGCTAGCTCGGAAACGAGATTGTCGGATGTGGGTTCTTGGCATATGAGGATCTGCCCGCTGCGGAGGACCCTTCCCGCCTCCTCGACCGCCCTTTCCACGTCATCCGGCACGTGGTGCAGGATCGCCCTTGCGGAGACTAGGTCGAACGATTTGTCCTTGAATGGAAGGTGAAGGATGTCCGCCTGGACGAACTCCACGTGTTCAGCTGGAGCCACGCCACGGCTTATGTCGACGCCGATGATCCTCGTCTCCCTGTCCATGGAGATGAGGTTCCCAAAAGCGCCGTTGGAGGAGCCCAGGTCGAGGATGACAGTGAACGGGCGGCCCTCCACCATCTCTCTCGGTGCATCCATCAGATCCTTCCAGCAGATGCTTCTGGCGTCTTGGTCTATCTTCCAGTCAAGTCTCATTCCGACCTCACCCCCACTATCTGGAAGGCGTTGGCCAGATTCCAGAAGACCTCGCTCGCTTGGACGAGCTTCTTCCCGAACTTGTAGAGAACCGTTCTGGGATTCCTCGGCGGCTTCAGCTCGTATGTCAGCGGGAACTCGTTCAGTATCCTCTTCACCTCGGAAAGGGTCAGAGGATAGATCCTGAAGTGGTCTCCCTTGCCCATTAGCCTCACATATCGATCCGCCCAGCTTCTCGGAAGATATGACAGGAAGGGGAGCTTGTGGTGCCCCTCCAGGGGCCAGAGCTTGTTGTTCGTGGTCATGTAGAACGCGCCGCCGACCCGCAGGCTCTCGACGAGGACGCTGACAAGCCCTCTCTGATTAGGAACGTGCTCGATGACGTCGCTGCATATCGCGATGTCGAAGCCCCCCGCCCCGTCGTAGTCGTAGATGGAGATGGCCTCGAACCTCGCGTTGCTGACACCCTCCTTTTCCGCCCAGTCTTCCGCCATGCCGATGAGCCTCTTGTTATTGTCTATGCCGACGATGTCTCTCACTCTCATCGCGATGGGAATCGAAAGGGACCCAGGACCGCAGCCGAGGTCCACCACACGGCAGTCCTTCAGCGGTTTGTCAAGGAACGGTTCGAGAAGGGAGAGCAGATTGTCGATGTCCTCCAGCCTTCTCAACCATCTCCTTCTTGCCGCCTTTTCGACCGGAAGGACTGGATGCTCATCCATCGTGGTAGGGATTATTGGCGGAGTATTCTTAATCTTATTGCCATCGAAGCCTTTAAGAGATGTCTAGAAAATCACCCTAGAGGTGAGCGAGTGAAAAGGGACCTAATGGACATACTATGTTGCCCTGTCTGCAAGTCCGATCTTGAGCTGAAGATTGAGCGCGAGGACGGAGATGAGATCGTTACTGGAGACCTCTTCTGTCCAAAGTGCGATCACGCATTCAAGATAGAGGACGGTATCCCCAACCTTCTCCCGCCAGACTTCAAATGAACTCGTCCTGGACCTCCACAACCTCCTCGCTGTTCTTGGCCTTCGCATACAGCATGAGCGGTTCCCTGTTGAGGGTCATGAAGCCAGGACCCCATTTGAACTTGTTGAGGATCGCGAGGCACTGATCCTCGTGGCCCATGATGAAGAGGGCGGCGGCCAGGGCCTCCGCCGTTGAGAGTTGGAACGGCTTGCCGTAGTTGACGGGATTCGCGGCCACTAGGTATGGAAGGGCCCTGTCTATGGCGCCCCGTACCTCCGGGAAAGCCGGATGCTTCCAGCTGAGGTCGAGTGCCGCCAGCCCCCTCCGCACCGCGTGCTTCTCATCCTCTCTTGAGACCGCCCTGTCAGAGGTCGGGTTCAGGAGGACGCAACCCCTTGGCAGACCCTTCGGACTGTTGGTGAGCGTGATCATGTCCATCCTGGCCAGCTTCCTCGCCGTGCACTTCTTCGGATCGCAAGCCTTGGCATCGTATGCATGGAGCCTGATCCTCACGAAAGGGACATTGTCGTTCCGTATTACATTCTTTCCACCGCAAGTGATATGTTCAGGGATGACGATACTGAAGACGCCACGATGATGACAGAGCCCAATGCTGAATCCTGATGAATGATGGGCGACCTGAGTGGCATGACAACATTTTTAAACTTCCTCATCGTTCAGGACAATAGAAGGGAGAGTGGGATGCATGGTTACAGGATTTGATCTCCTCGGTCATAGCAGGAGCATTCAGGACCACTGGGCGAGAAGGGTGATTGCGTTTGGCGTTGACGTCGTTCTCGTGACGTTCCCAGTGTGGATAGTCCTTCAGTTCGTTCCGACGGTGAACGTCGCGCTGTTCGGTCTGCTTTCAGGCCTTAGCCTTTTCACGTACTCGTCCCTGTTCGAGACGTATGTTGGCAAGACACCTGGGAAGGAGCTCATGAGCCTGCGTGTGGAATCCACCTCCGGATCCATGAGCCTGTCCTCTGGAATGCTCAGGAGCATAGCCAAGTTCTTCTGGTACATCTTCCCCCTGATAGACACCCTGCTCGGAATGGCAACCGAGGGGGACCCTCGGCAAAGGCTCACCGACAGGGTGGCAGATACGGTCGTCGTCAGGGTGGTCCACGTGTCCTTGAGGAGGGTGAGAGTGAAGAGGGCCCCCGTCCCTGAGGAACACTGACTGGGCTGATTACGTTATATACCCCGAACACTTTCGCTGGGTACGTGGGAGACGTTCTTGTTGCTTACGACGGCTCCGAGGGCTCCAGAAAGGCCCTGGAGAAGGCCGAGTCGATGCTGAAGGAGGGCGACCAGCTAGTGGCCGTCTATGTCCTGCCGACGAAGGAGATCGACGGTTTCGCATACTTTGACTATGACCTCACCCGCGAGAAGGCGCAGGAGGCCCTCAACGAGATTGTGGAGGAGCTCAAATCGAGGGACGTTGATGCCATAGGCATCTTCCGAGAGGGCGATGTCGCCGAGGAGATAATCAAGATCGCCGCCGACATCCAGTGCGACATGATCGTGATAGGCTCGAAGGGGCTCAGCAAGGTGGGGACATTCACGCTGGGAAGCGTTGCCGAGAAGGTTGCCCGGCACTCCAACAGGATGGTTCTCATTGTCAGGTGAGAGCTAGGGTTAAAATACTATGAGCCGCATTATTTCAAAAGGCTGAGAATATGCTGTTTGTGATCACTTTGAAACTCATGCCGGGACAGTATGAGGATGCCACAAGGCTCTGCAAGCATCCCAAGATTCCAGATGACTTGGAGATCAAGATGTTCCTCGGTCTTTTCGGCAAGCCCGATGTGCTGATAATCTTCGAGGCTCCCGATCCGAGCGTCGCCGCTGATTTCGCTATTCAATTCGGTCGGGTTGCGGAGTCCACCACGGCTGTGGCCCTGCCCATAGAGGAGTTCAAGTGGACTTGGTAGTCCCTTCTTCCTCTTCCTCGGACTCCGTTTCTCGTCGTCTCTGGGCCTTTCTCCTGAAGACCAAGAAGGTCAGCCCGGCAAACCAGACGCCCTGTATGGCTATGACGAGCACCAATACCCAAAGAAGATCTCTTCCTGCGTCATCCTAATTCTCCCGAATCCTGTGGGAACAATTCCTATGTAGCACGTTATGGAATGTCCTTACTTAACCATTCCCACATCGACGTCCACATCGCGAGATTCGCCGATCCAGTCGCCTATTGCTCGGACCAGGACACGCCAAAGCTCTTGTCTCCCGAATTCCTCCATATGATGGCTAGTTCGTAGTCCGTGTCGGGGACCACAGAGACTGTGAATTTGTCTCACTTCGTGAGCTTGCCGTCGAAGTCGATATATGTGACGTTGCCGACCGTTCCCGGTTCCAACGGATCCATTCTGCTCGCCTCGTCGATTGTCCCGTTGATGAGCAGCACCACGGAGAAGAGACGGGAGGCCAGAGTGTTCTCGGGTGCCCCAGTCACTTCGAAAGCAGCAGTTCCCGGATCCGAGATTAGCTTAGAGAGAAAAATCAACGGCGGTGGACTCGACGTGTTGGTCACAAGCGAGGAGACCGTGATGTATACGACGGATGCAAGAAAACAGTGATGGATGCCATTAATACCACCGCTATGACGGGGGACACACCCCTCTAGTTCATTGACTCATCCCGGCTGGGATTGCTCGAGAAAAAAAGAAAGATAGAGGTGCTAGCACCTCTACGATACGCTCACTGTTTCGCTCGTTATCTTGTCGTTGCTTGCTGCCCAGAGCACAATGACCTCGTACTCCGATCCTGAGACCAGTTCCTCCAAGGTGAAGAAGTCCCCGGCAGTTAGATCTCCCTCGTTTAGCAGGTCGGTGAAGTTCAGCCACTCACCAGCTCCACCCGTATTCTCTATATCCATTCCGGCTGACAGTACCTGCGGCATAACGCTCCATGGTGCGCCATCCTTCAGGACAGTGACCTTGTAGGCACTGAGTCCTTCGTTTCTGCTGGGCTTCGCGAATTCGAATTCATAACCTTCCGTCGTCGAAGTCGTCGTCATCTCCACGTTCGGCGTTCCTGTCGTGCCAGTGCCGATCAAGCCGGACACCATCACGTACAGCACTGCTGCAAGTACCACGGTAATTGCCACCATGAGAATGGTAGCAATAACCGGAGACACAGCCTTCTCATTCCTTCGTATGTTCATGTCGTGTCACTCCTGTAGGTCACCCTACAACCATTACTTTATGCTCCGTTGGATATAAACGTTTCGCTTGAAAAATCGATAACAGGAACCAGAACCAGTTATCTCGGTGTGATACCCTCTTTGGTTATCTTGTACTCGTGTATTCCAGTCATCTCTGGATGATTCCTCACCTTTCTGATGACAAGGTAGTTCTTGAACGTGTTCTCGATCCTTTCCCTCTGAAGCTCGATTGAGCAGTCGACGATCTCCTCAATGCTACTCTGGGTACGAGTGGCATACACTCCTGTCAGTAGTGTGAGCAGAGCCACTCCCCCCTGATGCTGGGTGTGCCCCTTTATCGTCCTCAAGGAGGAAAGAACATCCACATGGTCGTAGTACTCCAGGAAGAAGTCCAGCGAGTCTACGACGACTCGGAACGGAGGCTCCAGACTGGATGTCTCGTACGTCAGGGCGGTGAGGAAATTCACCCCGCCCCTATCCTCCACCTTCTCCTTCGCGTGAGCCATGATGTCCTTCATCGTTATCCCCTCCTGGCGATAGCGGCTTATCTCAAGCTCCTTGGAAAGCACGTTCTCGTAGTACTGGTCCGCGATGTTGATTATCTTCATGCTCGACTTCCAGCCGAAGTGCTCCATCGTGGACGTTACGTCCTGATCTCTCTCTGTCGTCGTGAAGTATGCGACGTTCTCGGAGTCTATCCCCGCGCTCGCGAACTGCTTTGCAAAGAGCTCGGTCCCCGAACCTGGCGGGCCCGCGACCAACATGGTGAAGCCCTTGGGTATCCCGTCCATGAGGGACTTGTCCAGAGCCGGAATGCCCGTTGTCGTCGTTTCCATCCTACTCACCCGCCGCGATGATAGTCTCGTCAACCACGATATTGAGCATGTTCGAGATGTCCTCGGACCTGTACTCCTCCATGGAGAATATCACCGTGTACGCCTTCTTTGCCCTTAGATTGTTCACGAGAAGGTGAAGGAACTCGGAGAGTATCTTGGTGTTGTTGTGGATGGCAAGCGAGTTTATGGAGTCCAGGATGACGATGTCGTTCCTCCCTTGCGTTCGTTTTGTAAGGTACTCGACCTTGAGCATCAGGTTCTCCAACATCGTCGGGCTCTCCACGTAGATGGTGTGCTCGTGTTTGGATGATGTGCTCATCATTATCTGTGAGATGCAGTCCACGAAGAAGATGTTGGACATGTCTACCTCGAGAACCTGGAGGGCGTTGATTATCGATTGCGACGGTATGGTTGACGTGATGTAGATGCTGTCCAGCTCCTTCTTGATCGCGAAGTTGTCGAGGATGCCTCTGATCGCATCGAAATAGTGCTCAGCCCTAATCTGCAGGGCGACCGCCGACGACTCGGGCAGGGTCATAAGTTTGTCAGCAACGTTCGTAGTCACGCTCATAGCCTTACCCTCCCGCTACGCTTCCTCCCTTCAGCAGGGGCACCAGGAGGACTCCCGCCGAAGTCAGGTCCAAAACGTACTTCGTCCGCGAGTGCTGGGTCCCCCTCATCTTCACTACCTGCAGTGTTCTGAGCAGATCCCCTCTCCTCTCCAGATTGCCCATGAATATTATCCCGTCCGCGATCGCCTCTTCGACGCCGAAGAGGGAGTATCTCTCCTCCACGGGGGATATCTCCGAGACGAGTATGCTGGTACAGCCAAGCGAGGACAGGGTTGCTCCGATCTTGAGGATGAAGTCCCTGATCTTCTCCTGAGTCCTGAGCCTGTAGCAGACGGACGTTATGGAATCTATCACGAGCCTCTTCACGTCCATCTCCTTGACTATGTCCGCTATTGCTCTCACAAGTACGTCCACCTCTTCCAGCTGGAACTCCAGCTTGTCCAGGCCCAATTTCTCATAGACGACTGGCATGTCGACGAATATGAGCTTTCCCTTCTTGATGAGGCTCTCCTCGAAGAAGTCGTACGGAATGATGTTGTTCAGCAGTTTTTCGGACGATTCCGTGACGGAGATGAACAAGCACGTCTCGTCGTCAAGCGCTCCGTGAACGAGAAACTCGAGGCTCAGGGTGGTCTTTCCCGTCCCGCAGCTGCCGGTGACGAGGATAGTGTTCCCTCTCGGTATCCCTCCATCGAGAGCATTGTCTAGACCCTGGATACCCGTCACACATCTTTCCCGGACGGAGGTTGAAAGGTTCACCTTCGGAGCCATTCTTAGACCCTATCATACAGGCTTCTTATATTTCTTTTCTTGTTGATATCAGGACCGACAGCGACTTTCTAGGGAAGGAAAATTCGGTTGGTAAAGTCGCATGCGATTTGTGCTACTGGTTTCCCTGCGTCCTCACCTCTCTCGAAATTCGAGAATGGCTGAAGCTTTTTGGCTTCGCTGGGAACTCCCCGGCAAACACCGTTGGGTTCGACGATACGTTTTTAAATCGTGATGTGTGTTGCCAAACCATGGCGGAGGAGGCAAAGCTCCAGGTCGCGCTCGATCTGATGCAGCTCGACAGGGCCGTTCAGATAGCGAGGGAGTCCGTTGAGGGCGGCGTCGACTGGTTGGAGGCGGGAACGCCACTGATAAAGAGCGAGGGGATGGACTCGGTCAGGGCGCTCAAGAAGGAGTTCGCTGGCCAAAGAATCGTCGCGGACATGAAGACGATGGACACAGGGGCGTTCGAAGTGGAGATCGCATCCAAGGCGGGGTCGGACATCATCGTGATCATGGCGCAGGCGGATGACACAACCATCCTGGAATCAGTGAAGGCTGCGAGACGTTATGGGTCGGAGATCATGGCGGACCTGATAGGCGTTGAGGATCCCGTTCGGAGGGCAAATGAGGTCGAGGAGCTCGGGGTCGACTATCTCTGCGTGCACGTCAGCATAGACGAACAGATGATAGCCAAGGGCCCGCTGGAGACGCTCAGATCGGTCTGTGAGGTCGTGAAAGTCCCCGTGGCCGTGGCGGGGGGACTGAATTCCGAGACCGCGGCGGAGGCCGTGAAGGCCGGTGCCAGCGTCGTCATTGTGGGCGGGGCGATTATAAAGGCCGCCAAGGTCAAGGAGGCCACCGAGGCGATAAAGGAGGCCCTCAGGACACAGAAGATCGTCAAGACGGACCTCTACAGGAAGTACGGGGAGGAGGACCTGAGGGAGGCCTTCGAGAAGGTATCCACTTCCAACATAGCGGACGCCATGCAGAGGAGAGGCCCAATGGAAGGCATAGTCCCCCGCATAACGCATGGTACGAAGATGGTCGGTCGGGCGGTCACGGTGAAGACGGTCGACGGTGACTGGGCGAAGCCCGTGGAGGCAATCGACGTCGCACAGGAGGGTGAAGTGATTGTCATCGACGCGGGCGGCGGAAAGGTCGCGCTCTGGGGCGAACTGGCCTCGTGGAGCTCCAAGATGAAGGACGTGGCCGGCGTCGTGATCGACGGGTCGGCCAGAGACATCGATGAGACAATCGAAATGGGTTTCCCTTTGTTCTCGCGACACATATCGCCCCGCGCGGGTGAGCCCAAAGGCCATGGCGAAATCAATTGCGAGGTCTCGTGTGGCGGGCGGATGGTCTCCCCAGGGGACTGGATAATCGGAGACGAGACCGGCGTCGTCGTCGTTCCGAAGAGGGGCTCCGTGGAGATCGCGAACCGCGCCCTTGACGTCCTTGAGCGGGAGAACAGGATCCGCGAGGAGATCCGGAGGGGCTCAACCCTGTCTCAGGTTCTCGATCTGAAGAAGTGGGAGAAGGTGGGATAGGAGTGAGAGTGGAGGTCCCTTATGGCGACGGGACCCTCTCGGCTGCAATCCCTGAGAGCGCCCACGTGACCGTCCTCGAGCCAAAGAAGGTCCCGCCGAAGGACGAGATCGGGCTCCTGAGGGAGGCGATATCGGACCCGATATCCTTTGCACCGCTTTCCGAGTTCTTGAGCGATCATAGCGAATTCCTCGTGGTGGTCAACGATGCGACAAGGCAGACTCCCACCGCGAAGGCGCTGGAGGGGCTGAGCGAGGTTCTTCGCGACAAGAAGCCCGAGTTCCTGATTGCCACGGGGTCTCACAGGGCCCCGACCGAGGACGAGATCGGGTCCATTTTCGGGAAGTTCCACCACGAATACAAGGATAGGATCGGCTACCACGACTCCAGGAACAGCGAGATGGTCGAGCTTGGGGTCACATCGCGGGGAACACCTGTGAGGGTTAACAAGAAGGTCCTCGAATTCGACAGGATCGTTCTGATCAACTCAGTGGAGCCCCACTACTTCGCTGGATACAGTGGCGGTAGGAAATCGATACTCCCTGGGGTCTCGTCGTACGAGACGATCGAGGCGAACCACAAGTTCGCTTTGGAGCCGGCCGCCAAGACGATGTCATTGGAAGGCAACCCGGTCCACGAGGACATGGCCGAAGCCATCGGATTTCTGGACCGTGAGAAGCTGTTCTCCATCAACCTCGTTCTGGACGGGCGGAAGAGGATATACTTCGCGGGCGCGGGGGACATCACGGATTCCTTCATGGAAGCGGTCAAGTACTCTCACGAGGTCAACTCCGTCCCGGTGAGGGGGCCCGCCGATCTCGTCGTGACCGCGACCTCTCCGCCCTCGGATATCGACCTGTATCAGTCCCAGAAGGCCCTCGACAACGCGAAGCTCGTCGCCCGAAAGGGGGGAACGATAATCTTCGTCACGAGATGCAAGGAGGGAATCGGCAAAAGGGAGTTCTTCGACTTGATCGCGGAGGAGGATGATCCAGCCTTCGTCCTCGAGAAGCTCAAGTCAGGTTACGAGCTCGGATGGCACAAGGCAGCAAAGATGGCGGAGATGGCCATGGAGTTCCAGATCCTCGCCATTACGGCTCTGCCGCCAGAGGACATCAGGAGTATCTTCATGAACCCCTTCTCGGACCTGCAGTCCGCCATCGATCACGCGCTTGGATCTCTCGGAGAGGACTCGTCTATCGTGGTCATGCCCGCGGGAGGGCTGACAGTACCTAGAGTCCGAGAATGACAAGGATCTGGCCGAAGAACCAGGCGGTCGCGAGCAGAGTGCCGACGACGGCAACGACCAGAGCATAGACCCCGATGTTCCAGCTGAGGACCTTTGAGCCATCAAATGGGGGGAACGGGATCATGTTGAACGCCCCCAAGATGAGGTTGATGAAGGCGATGGTCCAAGGAACCCGGAACCAGTCTGGTGCGAAGACGGCAAAGGCGAACGTTAATGCCAGGAATGCCCCCCCCACGGCCGCGTTCGTCAAAGGTCCCGCCACGCTAATCTTCCCGCTCTGTTCCTTCGTGATGCGTCCACTGATATGCACCGCCCCGGGAGCCGCGAAGATGAAGCCCAGGAATGCGGTTACGAGTGCGAAGAGCAACCCAAAGGAGCTCATCCGGAACTCGGCCCAGCACCCGTACTTCTGAGCGAGGAGCTTGTGGGCCATCTCGTGAAAGGCGAAGCCAGTGACGACCGCGACCAGGGACACGCCAAAAAAGAACGCGAACCCAGACGGGTTAAACTCACCGTACAACGGGTCCGTGAAGAATATGGTGAAGGCAAGAGAGAGAACAAGTATCGAGATTCCCAACTGTTGGAGCTCCATTCTGCTGAATCTCAACTTGGTAGGCGGTCTGGCGACGTATGTGGCGCGGAAGGATTGGTTGCGTCCAAGCACGCAAATCAAAAGGCTATCTTCATTAATAGACTATCGGTTCGGGCTACAGGTTGAACCTGGCACCGCAGTTCGGGCACTCGTACCAGCTCTCCTTGAGAAGGAAGTCGCAGAGAGGACATCGGAGCACATGGCTCTCCCTCTTCTTCACTTGAGCCTTTATGATGTCGAGGCTTCGTTTCTTGAACTCCTCGACGTCTTCGTTCAGCAGGCTCTCGAGCTCAGAGACCTCGAACCCCTTCTCCTTCCAGGCCTCTATCTGGTTCCTGTATTCCTCCCGCTCGATTTCTCTCTCATCCAGTTCCGCGATGGCGGTTGTGATCTCTGAACGTATCTCCTTGGAGGCAGCGGACCCGCGAACGGTGTCCTTGACGAACTCGTAGAGCTCGTCCATGTACTCTCCCAGCTTGAGTGTCTGCCCGTTCACCTGGAGATTAAGGAATGCTGCCCCTGCCGCTGCGCCACATATCTTGCACTTCAATTCATTCGTATCCAATGGTCCCTTGCATCTCGCGCAGGCGAGCCGGTCCTTGTCCTTCTTCTCCGTCAACATCAGTCCGGAGAGCATCAGCCTTCTGGCGATGATTCTGTGAAGTCCGCGCCTTCTCTCGGCCTCGGGAAGGCTCATTCCGATTAGGTCGGAGAACGACTTGATCCCCTTGTCGTACAGTTTCCCCGCCATGTCCTCTGTGACGCCAGGGATTAGTCGGAACCTATGGACCGCCCCATCTCGACCCGCGTCGTATGACGGCTCCTCCTCCAGCGTCCCGCCGCAAGACGGGCACATCGCGATGTAGGAGTCGTATATCTTCCCGCAGCTCTGGCATTCCACTTCGTTCTCGGGGAAGATCGTGCCGCACCTCGGACATATCATTTCCGCAGGAGAAGAAGACAGTCCGCATATGCCGCATATCTGCTCGCTCGCGCTTGCCATAATATCACGTGTGGAGAGTGTGGATGCTATGCGAAAGAATCCTCTGGACGATACTTATTCTTTCGTTTTTGATTATCATCGATGAAAACCATCCAGCAGGGGCGCATTCAGCTCTCCCTCTCAACGCTAGGCGCCTCGTCGGTGCGACAAGCTCCACTATAAGCTCGTCCATGATTTGTCCTTGGTGTGTGTCGTCGAGGAATCCCCTTGTGCAAGATTTTCCGGGAAGCCAGGCTCGCAAGGACCTTGTCTTCTTCCATGACCCAGACCCGCAAGATACTAAACCTCGACCGCCGTGGTCGTGTTGAGTATGAGCGGAGAGGGTTGCTCTGTTTCGTCGGGGGTCGAGGAAGACCTCTTCCCGTTTCCCAGTCCCAGGAAGGGACAGGACAGCTTCCTGCAGGAAGCCAGGGAGGCTCTCTCGTCGGGTCGCCATCTTCTCGCGCATGCACCCACGGGCCTAGGTAAGACGGCGGTGGCGCTGACCGCATCTCTCGAGGTCGCTCTGCAGAACGGGCTGTTGGTCTTCTTCCTCACATCCAAACAGTCCCAGCACAGGATCGCGGTCGAGACCCTCCGCAGGATCTCGGACATCCGGGGAGGGATCTTCGCGGTCGACATAATCTCGAAGCAGTCGCTCTGCCCCTTGTCCACCTCGCGGCACTCCTCCTCGTTCCAGGACTTCTGTGAGTTGAGAATCGCCACGGAGACCTGTCCTTACTACCGGCGGTCAACCAAACCACTGGTGGATGTGGTCCGAAGGCGAATCCTGCACGTCGACGAGGTCGCCCGGATCTGCCGTGCGTTCGGAAGGTGCCCGCACAAGACGGCCATGGACTGCCTCCCAGAGGCGGACATTGTAATCTGCGACTACAACTACGTCTTCTCCCCCTTGCGGGATATCATTTTGGAAAGGACAAAGAGAGCGCGGGAGGACATCCTCGTGGTAGTTGACGAGGCCCATAATCTGCCGTCGAGGATCAGGGACCATCTGAGGGGCGAGACTGGGCCAAAGGAGATCCTGGCCGCTGCGAAGGAGGCGAAACAGATCGACCGCAACCTGTCGAGCGTCCTAGTGCCCCTCGCCAAGGAACTCGAGACGCAGTTCGACGACGAAACGAGAGAGGTCGGCGAGGACGCGATACTTGCCCCACTGCGCAGGGCCATGAAGGGCCGTGACAGCTCGGTCACCTCGTTTCTGAGCAATGTGAGACGATGTGGAGAGGCTGCCGTTGCCAGAACGGCGGGCACGGCGCTTCTCCGGCTCGCGGATTTCCTGGACGGATGGGCGGAGGATGGGAACCCGATTCTGAGGACCCGAAACGGGGAGGAGAGGGAGTTCTCCTATCTGTTCCTGGATCCCTCCATGATGAGCCGCGAGGTCTTCGAGAAGGCGCATTCCTCGATCCTCATGAGCGGGACGCTCTTCCCCGCCGAAACCTACTCTGACCTCCTGGGCATCCCCAAGTCGAGATGCGTCCTGAGGACGTTCATCTCCCCCTTCCCGCGGGAGAACCGACGGGTCGTCCTCGCCACGAAGATGACGACGCTCTTCAAGCAGCGCGGAGACGTGACGTACCAGGCATATGCGAACCTGATCCTCACGGTGTCCTCCCTTCTTCGCGGGAACCTGGCAGTGTTCCTTCCTTCCTATGAGTTCCTAGAGAGCGTCCGCCAGAGAATGATGCTGACCGAATGCGGGAAGGAGATGGTCGTCGAGACGCAAGGGTCCACGAAGGAGGACAAGAACAGCATTCTGGGACGACTGAAAGAGGTGCGGACGAACGGAGGAATCCTTCTAGCGGTCATGGGCGGGTCGCTTTCCGAGGGTGTGGATTTCCGTGACAACCTGCTCAGCGCCGCCGTGATATGCGGGATCCCGCTGACGCCGCCCACGGTGGAGAACGAGGCGCTCCGGAGATTCTACTCCTCCAGATTCGGGAAGAGCAGGGGGTTCGACTACTCCTATCTCATTCCGGCCATGAACAAGGTCGTCCAGTCGGCGGGAAGGTGCATTCGCAGCGAATCCGACAGGGCAGTGATAATTCTCGCGGACAAGAGGTTCGCCTCTGGTAGATACAGGAGATTCCTTCCCAAGGAGCTCTTTGGCGGGGAGGAGGACGTGGAGAATGCGGTCAGGGAGTTCTTCGGAGCGGCATGACATTTTTAACCGCGAAGTCGTTGCGGAACCGAATGCTCATCAAAATCGGGGCGGAGGCCCAGCTTCGCCTGATCACCTGGAAAGGGAAAAGAGCGGTGGAGAAATTCAGGGTCCCGAAGGGCTACAGGATTCCGGCGCTCGACGAGAGGCTCAGAACGTCAAGGATCAGGACAGAGGTGAAGCTTATGACCGAGGCACGCGCATTGGGAGTCTCCGTGCCAATAATATATGACGTGGACGTGGTGGAGAACAAGATAATCATGGAACACATCGACGGGAAGCAGGCGAAGGAGATCATAAGCTCCGGCGCTGAGGCAGAGGACCTGTGCACGAGAATAGGCTCTATCGTGGGCATCCTGCACTCGAACCATATAGTCCACGGTGACCTCACGACCTCCAACATGCTCGTCTCCGACGGCGACATCTACCTGATAGACTTCAGCCTGGGCAGGAAGAGCCAAGGGATCGAGGACAAAGGGGTCGACCTCCATCTGCTCAAGGAAGCCTTCTCCAGCGCCCACTCCGAGAGGGTCCATCTCTTCGACCATGTGATGGCGGGATACAGAGAGGAATGCGAAATGGCCGATGCGGTCGTGGAGAGAATGGTTGCGATTGAGGGAAGGGGTAGATACACTTGATCCGCTTCGTGACAACGAACAGGGGAAAGCTCCGAGAGGCCGAGAGGATCCTGGCGGGGATCGGAACGGACATCGAGATGCTCTCCATTGAATATCCCGAGATACAGGGCGAGTCGCTGAAGGAGGTCGTTCTCTTCGGGCTGAACTGGCTTCGCCAGAAGGTGGAGGGCGATGTGATTATCGAGGATTCCGGCCTGTTCGTCGAATCGCTCGGGGGATTCCCCGGGGTCTTCTCGTCCTACGTGTTCAAGACCTTGGGCATGGATGGCATCCTGAAGCTGATGGATTCGGAGAAGACGAGAGGTGCCCACTTCGAGAGTTGCATCGGCCTCTTGGTGGATGACGAAGCGGTCACGTTCAGCGGGACGTGCGAGGGCACCATTTCCGAGCGGACCAGAGGATCCAAGGGCTTCGGGTACGATCCGATATTCGTTCCCAAAGGTGAATCGAGGACTTTCGGAGAGATGGAGACCGATGAGAAGAACAAGATCTCGCACAGAGGAAACGCCTTCCGGAAACTCGCCGGTTACCTCCAGTCAAGGTGAGGCATCGCCTTCTGCCGTGAGGGGAATCGGAGCGAGTCTACTGTCTCTGGCTCTTCCGATTCTTCTCCCTGTCATTGTCTTGTCCCTCGTGTGGGTGCTGTTCGGTTC
The DNA here is from genome assembly GCA_023136265.1 of Thermoplasmata archaeon. Taxonomy (GTDB): domain Archaea; phylum Thermoplasmatota; class Thermoplasmata; order RBG-16-68-12; family JAGMCJ01; genus JAGMCJ01. Next base: position 8,157 of record JAGLRN010000031.1, on the reverse strand, counting down.
GATGATGATGTACGCCGCGCTGGCCTCCATGATCGCGTATCTCTTCGGGCCTTTGGGAAGGGAGATGGTGATCCCCGCCGCGGTTCTCCTTCTCATGGAAAGCATTTCAGCCGGGATCTGGGAGGTCGTCGCCATCTCCCTCTCCGTTGCCTGTGTGGACGTGTCGCTGGCTCTCTTCGTGGTGTTGAACTTCACCCTCGTGAGGAGGTCCAAGATCCTCGCGAGAATCACCGACCGGATGGAGAAGGCCTTCACGAGGAGGCTGGGCGGGGGCCCAACCAGGAGGGGCTACGCACTCCTGGCGGTGTATGTCGCCTTCCCGCTCCAGTTCAGCGGCGGGTTCATCGCCACCATCATCGGCAGTCTCCTTGGCTACGACCCCCGAAGAATGGTGCTCGCGGTCACGGTGGGCTCTGTCATCGGCTCTCTGGCAATGGGGCTCCTCGTGTATCTGGTCGGAAGACCGATATTGAACGTTCTGACCCTGGGCGCGCTGCAGCTGGCGGGAATCTTAATAGTGGTGGGCTTCATTATCGCTGCCGTCTACGTTTACTACTCGTACAGGAGGAAGAAAGATGAAGACTGAGAACAGGAGAGTCCTTCTCACCGGCGGAGCGGGATTCATCGGGAGCCATCTTGCCGATGAGCTGCTTCGCTTGGGGAATGATGTGGCGGTCGTCGACAATTTCAGCAGCGGAAGAAGGGAGTTCATAAGCCATTTGAAATCGAACGAGAGATTCTCTGTCAAGGAAGCGGACATACTCTCCGACGACATCGAGCCTTTGATCGAGGATTCCGACTGCGTCTTCCATCTTGCGGCCAACCCAGACGTCAGGCTCGGGATCGAGGACACCCGCGTGCATCTCGACCAGAACATAATCGCGACCTATCGCTTGCTCGAGGGGATGAGAAAGACTGGCGTGAAAGAGATGCTCTTCACGTCCACTTCCACGGTCTACGGCGAGGCGAGCCAGATACCTACCGCCGAGGGCTATGGCCCGCTCGTTCCGATATCGCTCTACGGAGCCTCGAAACTGGCCTGCGAGGCTCTCATCTCGTCCTACTGCCACACGTTCGACCTGAAAGCCTGCCTCTATCGATTCGCCAACGTGGTGGGATCCAGGAGCACGCATGGCGTTATACACGACTTTATCGAGAAGCTGAGAGACGATCCCGTGAGACTCGAGATACTTGGGCGGGAGCCTGGAACCGTGAAGTCCTACTGTCACATATCCGACTGCGTTCAAGCTCTGGTCCATGGATGGAAGGTTCTCTCCGAACCCGTGGAGATGTACAACATCGGTAGCGTGGACGCGATTGACGTGAAGAAGATCGCCGACATCGTCTCAGGAGAGCTGGGTCTGAAGAACGTCGAATATCACTGGACAGGCGGCGTCGATGACGGCCGTGGATGGAAGGGGGACGTGAGAAAGATGCTCCTTTCGATCGATAAGCTGGAGTCTGCAGGATGGAAGCCCTCGTACGGGAGCGAGGATGCCGTTAGACTGGCAGCTCGAGAACTGATTTCCGGGGAATGAGCTTTAAATAGTCTTACCACGCTTTTTCGTGGAAGGGCCCGTAGGGTAGTTTGGTCAATCCTTGGGGCTTTGGGAGCCTTAGACTCCAGTTCGAATCTGGGCGGGCCCACTCTTACCATTTACAAAGGCTTCCCTACTTGAAGACCGGTTGAATGGTAGATTCCTCCGCGAGCGCGACCATGTCTGCCTCCGACGGACGTGCTTCGAATCGATTGGCCGCATCCAATACCTTGGGCAGAAGCTGCATATCGCCCGTTGTGATCAGAAAGCTGTCTTGGAAGCCCAATGACCAGTGCACCGACTTATCGATGGCATCTTGGGTCTCTAACGGTTCATAGAAGCACGTATTGTAAGTCTTGGAACCGCCCCGACACGGCCACCGAGCAATGGATTTGATGGTTTGTACCACAACATTGCGACTCCGGCACATCTCAATCAACTCGTTGAAGTCAGCTGCATAACGGGGATTCTGCATCATCATGTAGTTGTACGGCAATTGGACCGTATCGAAATCAAATCGCTCCAAGCTTTGTCTGTGCATTGCCGGCACTTTGCTACCGTGGCCAGTCACTCCCAGAAACCGTACCCAACCTTCGTCACGCGCTTCAATAGAAGCCTCCAAGGTGCCCTCGGGCCCCATCGCTTTTTCCCATCCCGCCGGATTGGTCAGGCCGTGCATCTGCCAGAGATCGATGTAGTCGACGCGTAGCCGTTCCAACGATCGCTTCAGGTTGGCCAAGGCTCCTTGGCGTGAGCGGCTGCGGGTTTTGGTAGCAATGAAGAAGTCATCTCGATGCTTGGCCAACCAGGGCCCGATGACCTTCTCTGCATTGCCGTACATGGGCGCGGTATCGATGTGATTCACTCCGTATTCCTGCAACAGCGCCAATGCGCGATCCGCTTCTGCCTGCGTTGCCTTGTTAAGTGCATAGGCGCCGAAGATGACCCGCGTGCTTTGACGTCCTGTACGTCCGAATTCCTGTCTCGGAATCATCTCAATGTCCCTCCGTTTGAATCGAGCTGCATTAGCCCAGTTGGTATCGCCACAGCCCTCATAATGTGTTCCGGGGCGGGTTCACTTCTGCTATTTATAAAGTTTACGCCACCTGTATATAGGATTAGAAAGTAATCCTGGCCGAAATCACTACTCAAAACCTGTGCAACCCTCAAGCCTGAAATCTGCTAGGGCCCATTCATTCGCCCATAATCTACTTCTATGCCACTTCCGTTACAGGCTTCGATGGGGAAGCGATATGCCGTTCTGGGGTCTGGACGTCAGGGGACAGCGGCCGCCTATGACATCGCTCGATTCGGTGCTCCTGAAGCACTTTTCCTGGTGGATGTGAAACTGGCCCAGGCTCAGTCCGCCGCAGAACGCGTTCGTGAGTTCATTCCCGCGGCTCCAGTGAACCCTCAGGAACTCGATGCGTCTGAGGACCGGACGTTGCGGCGGTTTCTGGATGAGGAGCGGGTGGAAGTCCTGCTCAGCGGGCTCCCTTACGCCTACAACCTGACTGTGGCGCAGACCGCCATCCCGCTGGGCGTCAGCATGGTGGATATGGGCGGGAACACCGAGGTCACGCGGCAGCAGCTCACGCTCGATGAAGAAGCGCGAGTAGCGGGGGCGGCTCTGGTCCCGGACTGCGGAATGGGTCCCGGGATGAACGTCAGTCTCCTAGCTTACGCCATGGCTCAAATGGACGATCCGCAACATGCATTTGTGTACGAGGCGGGGCTCCCGTTGAACCCCGAGCCGCCTTGGAACTATGCTCTGACCTTCAGCATCGCTGGGCTCACGAATGAGTATGCCGGAGAAGCCACATTCCTGCGGGATGGGGAATTGGTCTCGGTTCCGGCTCTGGAGGGCGCCGAGATGGTGGAGATACCTGAACTGGGGACGTTGGAGGCCAGGGTGACCACGGGCGGGCTCTCCACCGCTCCCTGGGGGTTCCAGGGGGTCCTGCAGACTCTGGAGAACAAGACATTGCGGTACGCAGGGCACTGGGACCAGATCGTGACCTTTCGTGACTTGGGTCTCCTGAGTGAGTCTCCAATCGAGGTTGACGGCCACGAGGTCATCCCCCGTCACGTGTTCCACGCGCTTTTCGAGCCACAGGTGGCCAAAGGCTCCATCCACGACATCGCCATCATCCATATTCGGGTCATCGGAACAAGGGACGGGGCGCCCGCTGAAGTCATTGTCGATCTCGTGGATCGCTACGACAGTGAAACGGGGTTCACGGCAATGGAACGAGTCACCGGCTGGCATGCCTCGATAATGGCGCAGTTGATCGCTGCAGGGGAGGTTCGACCGGGCGCACATTCCGTGGAGTCCGCGATTCGACCGGAACGGGTGGTCGAGGAGGCCCGCCGCCGGGGCCTGAGCATTAACTTGACAGATACTCCTCCCGCCTGATGCCCCATGGCCGGAGAGTGGATCGCCTGGGACGTTTGCGGCTCGCGCAGCCTCCAGTGCCGCTTCATTCTCAGGTCGTGGTCTGTCGCCAAAAGGGATATATGAAGTGAGAATCCTTAATCTTTCGACCCACAGGGGGTGCAAGAAATCAGTCCAGCGCTGTACAAGGACTACAAGATATACTGCTGTTTTGCCCTGAACAGACTGGTCAGTGAGCTTGACATCGACCTGTATCAAGAGGGTCTGGAGGAGCGACTGGACGAGATCCTGGAACAGAAAGACGCATCCCTGTCAAAAGAGGACATCAAGCATGAGATCAAGTCGAACCACGTGATGACGAACAAGGTTCTGAGCAGGCTCGAGGAAGACGGGTTCATAGAGATATCCCAGAAGGGGAAGAGATACGGGATCAGAATAACGAAAGAGGGCGTGCTCCACGTCAGGCAGTTCAACGAGTTCTACAGGCGGATATACCACGAACAGATACTCGACCACTGCAAGTACAGGGAGATCCCCGCCTGGGCCCGCTAGCGTTGCCGGCTCGGAACATCCGAGACGTAAGGGATGAAATCGTACGTTCCATCCGGGTTCTCGGAAATGAGTTCCAGCGAGCAATTCATGAGAGAGACGCCGCCCCTAATGACACCTGCCTCGCCCGTGAGGAAATCGTACGCATCGTCATCGAGGGTCTCCTCGCTCTTCCTCGTCCACAGGGCTATCACTCTGCGGGGAGGGAGCTTCGTGAATGCTGTGATTTCCTCTACCGCCCCCTTGAGCGCCGTGAGGTCCTGAAGTCTGGGCTTCTCGGCGAAACTCTTGATGTAAATGGCATATCCTGGATAACCGAGCTTCAGAACCCTCCACAGGGAGCCTGAACGTCTGCTGGCATAGGCATCGAACTGATAGAAGAACTGACCCCGCCCCTTGAGGATTGCCGGAGTCATAATCGCCCCTGGCGCCGAGAAGTGCTTCGTGAGGTCGGGGCTCCTTTGTGCGAGGAAGCTGAGCACCCTTTGGACCGAGCTCTCGCCCTTCGGGATGTACATCACGGGATCCTCGTCCCTGACGCTCTTAATCACTCTGAACCTTATCCAATAGTAGTCGAAGAAGGTCCTGATCTCGTGGATGAGATTGAGCAGGATAATGCCAAGAATGAAGAGCCCCGTCAGGATCCCGCCAAGGAGAATGACATCGGGGCGCCAGAACAACAGAAGGATTAGGAACGTGTTCACGGTCGCGACGGATATCAGGATGGCACGTGCCGTAGTGGCGTTGAACCATCTGAGCAGGAAGAGCGACGCGAAGAGGAACAGAAGGAAGGGAAACGTAATCGGTCTGAAACTCACAATGAACAAGAAGTCGACAAACAACCAGGCTGCGATGAATACCGTCGCATACTTCACGAGCCTCTTGAACTTGGGATGCTGCTCGGTCACCTCCTCAGCCAGGTCAAAAATGGCGGAGATGGGATTCTCGACGGCTCGAGCGTCCTTTCTCATCACATAAATACTCGTCTTAAGATATTTAAAGACCTCAGAAACAATCCGACGGAGGATCTCGTGCGGGACCTGCTGGCTAAGGCAAACGCGAAGCTTCCGGGGCCCGCTCAAGAAACTCCTTTATAAGCTTTAGGGAAGAATCTTCTGTAACACACTTCCACGGGTGTAGTTATAACCTCAGGGGGATAGGATTCTCGGTGAGAGAATGTACGAACCAACCACGAAGAAGAGGTCAACGGGGCAGGTTGCCGTTGCCCTATGCCTCCTGCTTGTGACCGTGGCCCTCTTTGGCATTGTGGCGAAGATGATGGCCGAAGCTCCTGGACTGGAGAGCAACGAGGACTACCAGATGGTGATGGGAGCGGTAATGTCTCCCGCTCAAGAACCCGACAGCACGAGAAGCTCTGAGGACATCGACTACGGAACACGCACCGCCGATGTCGTCATGGAGGAGCGAGAAACGCAGAGCGTAGAGGAGAAGACACCAGAAACGGAGACGCCTCCGGAGACAATCGAGGAGGAAGGCGATGACTATACGGTAGATTCCCCGCCCGAAATCGAGAGTCAGATCGAATCTGCCACCTCGGAAGGGGTGGAGTTGATCACTCCTGAGGACTTCGAGCTCGAGATGCCCGAAATGGACTCCGAGAACCCCATCGAACTGCCAATGTCCCTGCTTGAGGGGATTGAGGAAGTGGATACGGACGAGTACGACACCGGGATATTCCTCGAGGCTCTGACCGAGGAGGGCGACGACCCCAACTGCACGAAGACCGTGGAATTCGACTTCGACGACGCTGACGGAGATGGAAACCCCGAGTGGGTGGAGGTCAGGATCCTCGTGGTATGTGAGATCGATGAGAACGAGGACGGCTATCCGGAGGTCAAGGCCGTGTTCGCACGGAATATCAACCTCTGGGATAACGACAGCGACGGGAAGTTCAACGCCCTGGTCGGACTGCAGGGTGTCCACGTGGCGCTCGACCCGAACAGCGATGGACTAATCGAGTACGAAGCTCTCGGACTCTGGCGGCTCGTGATGCAGGACCCCGAGGGCGACGAGACGCCCAACTACGTCAGCCTCGAGTTCGTGGGAAAGCAGGAGCTGGACGCTGACACTGATGGAAACCTCGAGTTCAGGCGGTACTTCTGGACTCAGGCGGAGATCAAGGATGAGACAAACAACGGGATAGCCGAGGAGCTTCACATGACCCTGGTGGGCTATCAGTCCTACGACTTCGAGGACGATGGAACCATCGAGTACCAGGGCATCGCGAAGCTGGAGATGGCGATCGCGGACGAGAACGATGACGGAAACAACGAGACGATGTCGCTGTCCTTCGTCGCAGTTGAGGGACTGGACATGGATGTTGACGGGAATCCAGAGCTTGCACGGGGACTCTTCGGTGAGTTCGAGGCAAACGACACGAACTCCGACGGGAACGTCGAGTACGTGCACGCGAGACTTGTTGCGGGAAGGGCCTGGGACAACTCGAGCAACGGCAGACCCGAGTACATAGGGGTCGTCTCCTTTGAGATTGAGATGGTGGATGAGATCGAGGATGGCTATCCGGAGAGGGTTGAGATCGAGGCCCTTCGGATGGAAGTCCTAGACATGAACGAGGACGACAATCCGGAATGGATGCGCGGCTGCCACGCCACGATCGAAGCTAGGGACAACAACTCTAACGGTATAGCGGAGACGATGAAGATGAGGATTCGCGGAGCGGGGATCCTTGACCCGAACTCGAACGGCATATACGAGTTCCTGGCCTTCTACGCGGTGGACGTCGAGGTCCATAATCTGGTGGAAGACTCGAGTCCTTCGACGAGAACAGTAACGGCGTCCGAGAACCCCGAGAAGATTAGGCTGAGGGCGGTCGGCGTAGTGTACGTTGACAAGGACGAGGACGGGAACAAGGAGTACCTGAAGGTGGTCCATCTCGTTCTCGAGGCGAACGACACGAACAGCAACGGACATATGGAAGAGGTCTGGGGACGCCTCGTGGCATACGAGATGCTGGACGCGACGTCGGACGGCGTGCCGGAGTACGAGGGAATCCTCCTCGCCAAGCTGGAGATGACGGACGCCAACGATGATGGGAATCCCGAGTATGTTCACGTCGTCATCATGGGCTATCAGTACGTCGACGCGGACCAGGACGGATACAAGGAATGGCAGCGCGCCTTCGCGGGTGAACTCGAGGCCTTCGACGAGAACAGCAACGGAGTCTTCGAGAGGATCGATCTGAGGATAGTCTACTATGAGAGCCTCGACACGGACGATGACGGAACGCCCGACCACGAGCATTGGCTCGTCGTAATCTATCACGCGGAGGACATAGACGAGGACGGGACGATGGACGTCGAGGACCTCTTCATCCGCAAGCATAGACACTGAGCTCTTCGGAGCTCTCTCTTCTTCTTTTTTCTTCCTGCGGCTAGATGACTCTAGTTGTAGAATCGAACAAAATACTATTGACACTCGATGAGTTTGATGCCCAGCGACCCCGCCCAAGGCATACCTGCTTCATACCCCGCCATTCTGGCGGGTAGGTATCGCCTCTTTTGGTTTCAAAGGAGGTGATCCATCTGCAGGTTCCCCTACAGATACCTTGTTACGACTTAACCCTCCTTGCTGAACCCAAATTCGAGCTCGCCACAAGAGCAAACCCTCATTCAGACCCAACTCGGGTGGTTTGAC
>JAGLRN010000030.1 GCA_023136265.1 Thermoplasmata archaeon | reverse complement strand
TGCGACTATGAGACCCAGGACGATGAAGAAAAGGACGGTCGTGATGAGACCAGCGGGCGGGCTAGTAGGTGACGACTATCGTCTTGCACTCCCTGCAGATGGACCCGTCAAGGAAGACCATCCCGCTCATCCCTGACTCCTTGATCTTCTCCCCGCCAATGGAGTGTAAGGTCTTCTCCTTGTACCACCTCATCCCGCTTACGAAGCTCTCGCTCCCGAGGAACCCTGACTCCATCTCCTCGCCGCAGTGAGGGCATTTCCCTGTCAGAGGTGTTTGTTCGGCCACGCGAATCCCGATTGCGAAGAATCCTACGGGTTTATAAGTCATTCGATGAGGATGCCTTCGACGTCACTTGGCGAACCAGCGCATCCGGCTAGCCCTCTTGCGGCTGGGCCAGGATCTCTCCGCTCCCGCCACAGAATCGCGTTATGTGGGAGATGGTCGTCTCCGCGGCTTCCCGCAGAACGCCCCTGCGGATCCCCGGGACCCCGCACATCAGCGAGAAGATGTTCCGCGTCCCCGTCGTCACCTTCGTGGAGTCCGCGTCCCGGTAGGGGTATACGGCGACCAGCTTCTCATCGTCCGAGATGACGATCTCCTTCCCGCTCAGGACCTTGGGCTCTTCCATTCCTATTCCGACGAACTCCTCGCCCGCGGAGGCCCATCGGATCGTCAGGCGCCCGCTGAACACGTCAAGGTCGAACGACCCTATCGCGATGTTGTGCTTCATGGAGGCCAGGTTGTAGGCGTCGACAGCCGTGTTGATCCTCGGAATCGGTTTTCCCGCGAGGACCCTTCTTATCAGCGCTTCCGAGGCGGGCCGGATCTTCGTCGGGTCTATGCCCAGACGCCAGAAGAAGTCCCTGTACATCCGTATCCTCTCGTCGCTCCTGAGCGCCTCCAGGTCATACGTCTCGCGGATGTCCCTCGCCACCTCATCCTTCAGCTCCTCCAGGTCCGCGGATGTCCTCTCCACCGTGACGCCACTGACCGTGAGAGCCACGACTCTGAGGTCCGGGTGCTTCGCCGCGAGACGTCTCTCGATGGTGATCATCGCATCGTCATTGACCACCCGTCTAAAGGTTTTTCCCGGTGCCTATCGGGACCTTCCTCGCCTTGGCCTCGGGAGCTCCCCTCCCGACCCTGACCATCAGCAGGAAGAGGTAGACGGCGTAGGATATCCCGACAAGGCTCATGCCGATGATCCCATTCGCCTCGTGCACGAAGGAAACTATGATGAACGGTGCCAGCAAGCCCGCGACGAGCGCGAGCAGCGCCATCTCGTTGTATCTCCTCCCGGCGGAGTTGATCAGAACCCAGAACGCACCGCAGCTGAGAAGGCAGAGCAGGGCGATGACGGCGAAGGGCTGCAGGTCCGGCCCCGGCAGGGTGTAGATGATCACGAAGCTGAAGAGCATGTACAGGAACCCGATCGCGGAGAAGTAGGCTGGCGGGAGAATGGGGGCATTGCTCTTCCTCCTGGGCCAGTCCCTGGGGAGCATGTACGCCGCAAGGCCGAAGAGCACCATGGACAGGGCCGCGAGGGAATACAGATGGGCTTCTGGCACGTACTCGAAGAGGAAGGGCGAGATCGCGGTGATGACGACCAGCACGAGGACGGGAAGCAGGAGCTGAGGGGCCGTCGTCAGCCTCTTGTACTTCTGAGAGGGATACATGAGGTTGACGAGGATGATCGGGACAGCGATGCTCACCACGCCGTGGAAGATCGTCAGCCAGACGCTCCATACCCAGTTGACCCCCGCCCACCTGCCGTACTCCCCGAGGATGCCCAGGTCCATCCAACTGGGGTCGAAGAAGCTCCTGACGATCAGCCCTTCCTCGAGTATCCCGTAGGCCGCCCCGAGCAGCAGGATGGATGGCCAGCCCTTGTCCCACCTCAGAGCGAGTTCCCTCACGAGGAGGACACCGCTGCCGTAGAGCCCCACGAACAGGAGGAAACTTGGCGGGAAGAAGAAATCCAGCGGCGGGGACGAGCCGGACAGGAGCTCCGCTGTCAGAGGAGAGAGAAGAACGAGGGCTATGAGGGCGCGGCGCTTGTCCTCCATTCTTGGGGGTGTTTTCCCTCCTCCGATTTATACTTGTTGCAGGCTGTCTCGGTCGGCAGCGTCCCCACAAGCCTTTTCTATTCCCAGCACTTTCCTCCGTTTGGATGGAGTGCCAGATTTGCGGCGGGCAGACTTCTAGACTCTTCACCGCCAAGGACCGCGAGATCATCAGGTGTGGATCCTGCGGCGTCGTCCAGGTTGCGGACCCGCCCGAGATCGATGAGCTCGAGGCTGCCGAACTGGAGTACCAGAAGGCCAAGCGCCGGGACTTCGAGAGGCACCCTCAGTGGCGGCTCGAGGTGGAGACGATCGGGGAGCTCGCGCCGAACGGCGGCAACGCCCTGGGCGTCGGATGCGGGGACGGGGCTTTCCTCACGATGCTCGGCGGCGACTGGCAGAAGCACGGCGTGGAGATCAACCCGCAGCGGGCCGAGCTGGCGAGGGCGAAGGGGATAGACGTGCAGGTGAGCAGCATCGCGGAGGCGGAGTTCCCGCTCGAGTTCGACCTCATTACCATGTACGAGGTCATCGAACACCTCTACCGCCCCGCCGAGGCGCTGAAGAAAGTCGGCACGATGCTCGCCCGGGACGGGTTGCTCGTCGTCTCGACCCCGGATTCCGAGAGCGCGCTTGCCAGGCTCCGGGGACCCGCGTGGTGGTCCTATCACTACCCGCCGCACATCTTCTTCTTCGGGCACTCTACCTTCGAGAAGCTGGTCAAGGACCTCGGCTTCCGCATCGTACAGAAGAGGCACGGGATCCACGGGTCTCCGTTTCGCGGTGAAAAGGTGAAGAAGCTGGAGGAGATCGCAACCAGCTCTTCGCTTGTCGCCAAGAGCCCCCTGGGAGACCGCATGTTCTACTATCTGAGAAGAAGCTCAGTCCCACCCACCCTATGAGGCCGTGAGGCCTCCCCACAACGTCTTTGGTTCCCCAGGAGGAAGGGGCGACTTAAGAGTCGAGCAAGTAGTAGATCTTGGTCCAGTGGTCCTTCGGACTCCTCAAGCACTTCAGGAGCCTGAGGTTCACGAGGATGTCCAAGTTCTTCCTCGTTGTCTTGTTTCCCCACCGGTACTTCTTGGCCATGTATTCCGTCAGGTTCTTCTCCATCTTCACTTCCCCGTTGAAGTGCGACTCGATCACCCGGAGAAGCATAGCCAGATTTCTCAACCTTCTCACATCATGCACATGTTCCTTGAGAACTTCCCATCTTGTCATTGTTCATCCTCCAGTAGTAGGTTCGGGGCGGATCCCTGCTCAAGAAGAGTTAGGTCAAGAAATCGAGGACCCACTTCTACCGCTCCGTAGAACCATTTTCGGATTCTTAGGAGGTGATTCCCCAACGTTAGGATCCAGTAGCTGTCGGAAGGGTCTGACTGGTGGACGAGCGACGAACCGTGCACGTGTCGTGTCCTTTCCGGCGTGGACTGCTTCGACTGTTGATCCCCAGAATCATTCGACCCGTCTCGGAGCGATGCCGAGATCCGCTCACGAACCATGGTCCTTTGAAAAAGGGATGTCAGATATTAAGACGCTTTCGACATGTTCCTTACATGCAAAGAATACTTGATTTTCTGGAAAGTCCCGCTGACCTTCTTTCCCATTTCACGGATATGGCGTTTTGATCTCCTCCCGCTCGAGGGCTCGGGCGGGGCGCTCAGCCTCCCATGCGAAGCACTCGACCCGCCAAGATGCTACAACCCGAGAATGCGCTTCATCTTCAGTGAGTCCTTGTCTCTGACGGGGCTCTCGCTTATGATCGTTATGTCGTACTCCCGCTTCTTCAGCACCGTTGCTAGCTTCGCGAAGTCAGGCGACTTCTCCTCGATCTCGAGGTGCCTCCTCTCCCCCCTCTCACCGTACTCTATGCAGCTGAAGTGGCAGTGGAGGAAATCCGTCGTGAACTCCTCGTACTCTCGGAGGAGGTCCTCGAAGTCCTGCACTCTCTTGAAGCGCCCTTGGTCGCGGGCGTGGGCATGAGCCCAATCGATGACGGGATAGACGCCCTCGATGTCCTGGCAGATCCTGATGATCTCGTCCAATGTCCCGAACCCCGCCAACTTGCCCGTCATCTCGAGGCCTATGAACATCTCCCAGCCCTCGTCCCGGATGCGCTTGACGCAGCCCGCCAGCCTCCTCTTGACGTTCCTCGTGACAGCGGATGGTTTCATCCCGTGCAGAAAGCCCGGATGGTGCACGAGCATGTACCCGCCCCAGGCGTTCATCATCTCGGCGGTGCGGTGGATCCACATACAGCTCTTCTTGAGCACGCCCCTGTCTCTGGAATTGAGATTGATATAGTATGGTGCATGGCAACTTACGCGGATGCCGTTCTCCTTCGCGATCCTCCCCAGCCTCTGCGCCGTCTCCAGCTTCGTCTGGATCCCGTATGTGTACTGGACCTCCATGGCGTTGAGTCCCATCTCCTTCAGCATGGGAAGGCCGTCCTCCATCCCCTTCGCGTCAAGAGGGGCGCCCGCGGGGCCGAGGTAGAACATCGTCCGTGAATCGGCAGGACATCGATAAAGGCTTTGTTGAGCAATCCTTTTTAGCGGGAACGCGATTCTCGAAGCATGGAGCTCGAGACAGTACAGGTCGAGAAGCCCGATGACGTGAACCTCATCCTGGGCCAGACGCACTTCATCAAGACCGTGGAGGACATCTACGAGGCCGTCGTCACGTCCGTGCCAGGCGTCGAGTTCGGCATCGCGTTCTGCGAGGCCTCTGCGGACCGCCTCATCCGATCGGACGGGACGGATGACGAGCTTCGCGGTTTGGCGGTCAAGAACGCGGAGAGGATCGGAGCGGGCCACACATTCGTAATCCTGATGCGGGGCGCCTATCCGATCAATCTCCTCCCGCGGATCAAGAGCGTGCCAGAGGTCTGCGGCATATTCGCGGCGACTGCGAACGCACTCCAGGTCATAGTCGTGAAATCGGAACAGGGCAGGGGGATCGTGGGGGTCATCGATGGCGAGAGCCCGAAGGGAGTGGAGACCGAGGAGCAGGCCGAGGAGAGGAGGGAGTTCCTCAGGAAGATCGGATACAAGAGATGAGCGGGGCCGGCAGCTCTTCCATTGACTGGCGCTTCCAGCTGGATGAACGTCGCCTCTCGAATCACAGGTGTGGGTCGCGAACGCCCTTCCCGATTCGGATGTGTCCGCCCCCCAAACTGCAAGGAACTGCCAAGACAAAAGCTCCTGGGCTTCCCAGAACCCAAACTTTGGTGAGATTGTTCGAAATAATGTCAATTTTTCGCAAGCAACCCTTTTATAGTTAGACGTCAGTTTTAGTATCGGCTTATGGAATCGGATGAGGGGAGGACATCTTGTCCGGAGTGTCAATGCGAGAGATTGATTAGGGACTACGAGCGTGCGGAAGTCATCTGCGGCAACTGCGGCCTCGTGCTTTCTGATTCTATCATAGACGAGGGTCCAGAATGGAGGGCCTTCGACTCCGACCAGAGGGAGAGCCGCGAGCGGACGGGACCGCCGCTGAGCATAATGTCCCACGACTACGGGCTTTCCACGCAGATCGGGTGGAGGAATCAGGACGCGTACGGTAAGGCGATTCCGCACAAGTCCAGGTCGCAGATATACAGGCTGAGGAAGTGGCAGCACAGGATCAGGACGTCGAAAGCGGGGGAGAGAAGCTTGGCCCAGGGCCTCACGGAGATCAACACGATGGCCTCCAAGATGGGGCTCCCGAGGCACGTGAGGGAGACGGCCGCCGTCTTCTACAGGAAGGCGTCCTCGAAGAACCTCGTGAGGGGAAGGAGCATCGACGAGGTCGTTGCGGCCACCCTGTACGCAGCATGCAGGAAGTGCAAGGTTCCGAGAACGCTGGACGAGATGGCGAACGAGGCCAGGGTGGACAGGAAGAGCATCGGTAGGACGTACAGGACGATCGCCCGGGAGCTCAGCCTGAAGCTGATGCCTCAGAGCCCGGGGGACTACATCCCGCGGTTCTGCAACAGGCTCAAGCTGGGCATGGACGTCCAGAGGAAGAGCAAGGAGATCCTGGAGGAAGTCGAGCAGGCCGAGCTCGCGTCCGGAGTGGCGCCCTCGGGGGTCGCCGCGGCGGTGATCTACATATCCTCCGCGATATGTGGCCAGCCGTGCACGCAGAAGGACGTCGCCGAGGTCTCGGGCGTGACAGAGGTCACCATAAGGAACAGGTACAAGAGGATAATCGCGAGCCTCGACCTGAACTTCAAGAGCTAACTGGCAAAAAGCTTTATGCCAGGTCTCGTATCCGACCGCAGGTGCTCTGATGCCCGAGGAAGCCCAACAGACGATGCCCGAGGAAGTCCAACAGACAATCTCAGATGGAGACCTGGTGTACGTCGACTACAGTGTTTGGATTCTACTCCCTGACGGTAAGGAAGACCTCTTCGACACGACGAGCAAGGAGCTCGCCGAAGAGCACGAGCAGTTCGATGAGAAAAAGGTCTACGCCCCGCAGCCAATCGTCGTGGGCAAGGGCAGGATATTCCCCGGATGGGAGGAGTCCTTGAGGAGCACGAAGGTCGGCGACAAGACCGTCGTCGAGATTCCACCGGACAAGGCGGCGGGAGAGAGGGACCCCCGGCTGGTGGAGCTGCACTCGATAAGGGAGTTCGTCAGGAAGGAGATCGCCCCCGAGGTCGGGAAGGTGGTCGTCCTGGGGAACAAGAAGGGTACGATCACCGCCGTCACGGCGGGCCGCGTTCGCGTGGACTTCAACAACCCGCTGGCGGGAAGAACCCTGAAGTACGAATACACTGTCACGAAGAAGGCCGAGTCGCCCGCTGACAAGGCGAGGGGAGTAATCGAGATGGACTACGCCGACCCGGAGGAGTTCGACGTGAAGGTCATAGGCGAGGACGTGATGATCAAGCTGCCCGACGTCTGCAAGTACGACGAGCTCTGGTTCGTCGCGAAGTACAGGGTCGTCAGCGACCTGAGGGAGATTGCCGGTTTTGACTCCATACGTTTCGTCGAGGAGTACGTGAAGAAGGAGGAACCCACCGAAGACGAACCGAGCGAGGAGGCTCCCGAGGAAGAGGGAGCACCAGAGGAACTCTCCCCCGATGAGCCCGAAGAGGGTGAGAAATCCGCCGAAGACGAACCGAGCGAGGAGGCTCCCGAGGAAGAGGGAGTACCCGAGGAACTCCCCGCCGAAGAGGCGCCGGAGTCCGAGACGGAAGAGTAGGCACTCGACACAGTTTTATAAGCTCGTGCATTCTGCATCATTGGGACGTGTGGCCTAGCCTGGATAGGGCACCAGCCTCCTAAGCTGGCTGTCGGGGGTTCGAATCCCCCCACGTCCGCTCACGGGAAGCGGTTCAGGCGATTCCCGCCAATCCGAGAAGCTTCTCCGCCGCCGAGTGCGGGTCCATCTCCTTCTTGGCGACCATCTGGACCAGGTTGTTGAACTCCCCTATGAGCTCGGGCCTTTCAAAGACCCTCAGGAACAGGTGATGTGACAGCGCCGCGCGGAGCTCCTCCTTCGCCCGCTCGACCCCCTCCGTCTCCAGCGTCCCGCTCTGCTTGAGGAAGTCGTAGTGCTCCTCGATCAGGTCCGCGAGGTCCGTTATGCCCTTGTCCTCCGTTGCCACGGTCAGCTGGGTCCTCGGTTTCCACCCGCTCGGCTTCTCCCGGTCGACCACAAGGCTGAGGTTCGCCAACGTGCTGTCGACGCCGTCGAGGTCCGCCTTGTTCACGACGAGGATGTCGCCTATCTCGAGGATGCCGGCCTTCATTGCCTGGATGTCGTCTCCCAGACCCGGCATCTCCACGACGATCGAGGTGTGCGCTATCCTTGCGATGTCGACCTCCGACTGGCCCGCGCCCGCCGTCTCCGCGAAGATCTTCTGCATCCCCATGGCGTCGAGCACCTTGATCACGTCCGCGGTCGCCCTTGACGTCCCGCCCGCATGTCCGCGCGTGCCCATGCTCCTGATGAACACGCCCTCGTCGAGAGTGAGGCTCCCCATCCGTATCCGGTCACCGAGCAGCGCGCCGCCCGTGAACGGGGACGTGGGGTCGATGGCGATGATGCCCACCTTCTTGTCCCGCTTCCTGAACTCCTTGGCAAGAGCGAAGACCAGCGTGCTCTTCCCCGTCCCGGTCGGACCGGTGATCCCGATGATGTGGGCCTTTCCCGTGTGCGGGTAGATCGCGCCGAGAACGTCGGCCGCCTTCTTGTCGTAGTCCTCGAGAATCGATATCGCCTTGGCCGCCGCCCTCTTGTCGCCTCTGAGCAGGCGCTCGACTAGTTCCATTCACTTCCCCGCGATCTTCCTGTGGAAATCCACGATGGTCTGGAGCGGGGTCCCCGGGCCGAAGACGGCCGCGATCCCCATCTCCTTCAGCTTGGTGACGTCCTCGTCCGGTATTATCCCACCGCACGTCACTACGATGTCGTCGATCCCCTTCTCCTTGAGGATGTCCATCACGGTCTTGAAGAGCGTCATGTGAGCGCCGGAGAGGCAGCTCAATCCGATGGCGTCCACATCCTCCTGGATGGCGGCCTCGACGATCTGCTCCGGTGTCTGGTGCAGCCCGGTGTAGATGACCTCCACCCCTGCGTCCCTGAGCGCGCGGGCCACGACCTTCGCGCCTCTATCATGCCCGTCCAACCCTGGTTTTGCGACCAAGACTCTCAACTTCGCCATTGATACACCTCAATAGATGATTGGTTCCCGGTATTCCCCGAACACCTCTCTGAGCACGCCGCACGTCTCCCCGAGCGTGGCATGAGCCCTCACGCAGTCGAGTATGAAGGGCATCACGTTCTCCTCGCCCTCCGCCGCTTTCTTCAGCCTGTCGAGGCTCCTCTCGGTCTCCTTCTGGTCCCTCTCCTTCTTGAGCCTGTTGAGCCTCTCCAGATGCTTCCTCTCGCCCTCCGGGTCCATATCGATTAGCGCAATCTTGATGGGCTTCTTCTCCACGAACTCGTTGACGCCGACTATGATCCGTTCCTTATCGTCCGTCTCCTTCTGGTAGCGGTACGCGGCGCGCGCGATCTCCCTCTGGAAGAACCCCTTCTCGAGGGCCGGTATGACCCCTCCCAGCTTCTCGATCTTGTCGAAGTACTCGTAGGCTTCCTCCTCCATCCTGTCCGTGAGGTATTCGACGAAATAGGAGCCGCCGAGCGGGTCTATCGTGTTGGCCACGCCGCTCTCGTGGGCGATTATCTGCTGCGTCCTGAGGGCTATCTTCACGGCCTTGGCCGAGGGCACCGCGTAGGCCTCGTCCATGGAGTTCGTGTGGAGCGATTGCGTCCCGCCAAGGACGGCGGCGATGGCCTGTATGGCCACCCTGACGATGTTGTTCTCCGGCTGCTGGGCGGTGAGCGCGCATCCGGCGGTCTGCGTGTGGAACCTCATCCACCAGGACCTGGGGTTCTTCGCGCCGAAGGTCTCCTTCAGCTCCCTCGCCCATATGCGTCTCGCGGCCCTGTACTTCGCGATCTCCTCGAATAGGTCGTTGTGAGCGTTGAAGAAGAAGGACAGGCGGGGGGCGAACTCGTCCACGTCCAGCCCCCTCTCCTTCGCCGCGCGCACGTACTCGAAGCCGTCGGCGAGCGTGAAGGCGAGCTCCTGCACGGCAGTCGAGCCCGCCTCGCGGATGTGGTAGCCGCTGATGGAGACGGTGTTCCAGAGCGGGACCTCCTTGGAGCCGAACTCGAACGTGTCCACGATGAGCCTCATGGACGGCTCCGGCGGGAAGATGTAGGACTTCTGAGCGATGTACTCCTTGAGGATGTCGTTCTGTATAGTCCCCCTGATCTTCGTGGACGGAATGCCCTGCCTCTCGGCCGCCACGATGTACATCGCCCACACCACCGGGGCGGGGCCGTTGATAGTCATGGACGTGCTTATCTTGTCCAGCGGGATGCCGCCGAAGAGGATCTCCATGTCCTTCAATGAGCTTATCGCGACGCCGCACTTGCCGAACTCCCCCCTCGCCATGGTATGATCGGTGTCATAACCGTACAGCGTGGGGAAGTCGAAGGCGACGCTCAGCCCCGTCTCGCCGTGCTCGAGGAGGTACTTGTACCTCGCGTTGGTCTCCTCCGCGGTCCCGAATCCCGAGAACATCCTCATCGTCCACAGCTTGCTCCTGTAGAGCGTCGGGTGGACGCCTCTCGTGAAGGGATACTCGCCCGGCAGACCGAGCTTCTTGAAGTAGTCGAAATCTGGAGTGTCATCCGGCGTGTAGAGCCTGTCGATGGGGGCACTAGATGTTGTCGTGAAGGCCTTCCTTCTCTCCGGAAGGGCGTCGAGCGACCTCTTCAGGGTCGAGCCTTCCCACTCCCTTTTCCTCTTCGCTATCTCCTTGATGTCGCCCTCTTCAGGCATCGCCTAGCCCCTTGCCATTCATGGAAAGAGAAGTCCGCTTATCTAATTTGCGGGGACTAGGTCACATAAATACGGGTAGCCCGATTCACTTCTCAGATGACCGAATACTACTTCGACATCGAGACCGAGGGAACGGACCCTCTCATGGACAAGATCATCACCATTCAGTTCCAGGAACTCGACGGGGGCAAGCCGGTCGGTGACTTCCACGTTCTCAAGGAATGGGAGGAGGACGAGAAGAAGATCGTCGGGAGGATCCTCGATGAAGGGATCCTCGACCCGAACTGGGTTTTCGTTCCTATAGGGAACAACCTGAGGTTTGATATCGTCTTTGTCATGGAGAAGGCGCAGCAGTACGGGCTCCGAGAATGGAGTGCTGGTGAGGTGAGATACTTCTTCTACAGGAAGGCCATGATCGACATCCGCTCGGTGCTCGTGCTGATGAACGGCGGGAAGTTCAAGGGCTCCGGCTTGGACGCGTTCACGGGGAAGCAGAAGGGCGTCCAGGTGCCGATCTGGTACAGGGAAAGGAAGTACGACGAGATAATGTCGTACATCGAAACGGAGAAGCAGGAGACGATAGCGTTGTACCGGGAAGTCGCGAGCCTTTTGGACACCTTCGGAAGGAGAAAGAGGAAGTCCGTGGAAGCGCCCGAAGCGTAGGTTTTCCGCCCCGCAGCTGGACGATCTCCCGTTTTCCGAGCCAGACCTTATTCGCTCCGTCCGGGAAAAATATAAATACATCCAATAAAATCGAAAAGCCGGAGGATAGGGAGCAAGGAAGACTATTGTGGACACTAGAAGAAAAGGGGGATTCGTGATAGCGATGCGACCGCTCCATGGTGTGTTCGATGCCACGTTCCCTCGCTTTCCTCGGCGAGGGC
This sequence comes from Thermoplasmata archaeon, assembly GCA_023136265.1. Taxonomy (GTDB): domain Archaea; phylum Thermoplasmatota; class Thermoplasmata; order RBG-16-68-12; family JAGMCJ01; genus JAGMCJ01. The sequence goes on along the minus strand of JAGLRN010000030.1, from coordinate 8,181 downwards.
CTCGTTCTAGTTTGGAGGATTCTGCGGGAGGTGGGTCGACTGAGATCGGCTGACCGTGAACCGCCCGAAGGCAGGGAGCAAAGGGTCGATGAGAGCCTTGCCAGGGCCAACGTGGAGGAGCTGAGAGCAGTCGTGGAGGAAATACAAGGGCTGGGCCTGGACGTCCCAGAGCTGGACGAGATGCTTCTGGAGAGCGTCGAGGCGGTCGAAGGTCTTTCGGACGTGGATCTCGTCCCGTCCTTCTCGGATGCCGCCAAGATAGCGGTCGAAGGCCTCGAAAGAGCCCAGGAGATAATCACGTCCTTCCACGCCGCCTCGGATGCCATAGAGAAGGCCGAGGGACTCATCGGGGAGGAATACAAGAACCAGGGGGACATCCACGGGAACGTGTTCCAACACCTCATCCTTTCGCCCAGCCTCGACATAATCAAGGAATCCAGACACTTCCTCAGGAGCGGTGACTTCGAGCGCGTGCAGGCTCTCCTGCGGGGCATGAGGACCCTTCCTAGAAAGGTCAGGAAGGAGTGCCAGGAGAACGCCGAGATCTACCGCTACTGCGAGACGATCCTCGAGGACCTGAGGAAGGAGGGCGTCACGACGCAGGAGGTCGAGGACATATTGAAGATCTCCAGAACCGCTTTCCTGAACGGGAGATTCGAGCGCGTGAAGGAGCTGTCGGAGGTCATCGAGGAGAAGGCCATCCACCTGAGGGAGAGGCACCGGTCCGCCATTCGGGCCCTCAAGAAGGCCAAGAGGGCCGCCATCTCCATCGAGAAGATAAACGCGAGGTCGGACGAGGCTCAGGAAGCGCTCGTCGAGGCGTGCATGTCGATGAGAGAAGGGGACTACGAGAAGTGCGTGGACCTCGCGGAGAAGGCCACCGCGACGGCCCGCGAGATGTGCAGACGGTACAGGAAGCTGGTCGAGAGGATAGAGGCGCTCAAGAAGGACATGAAGCGCATCGGGTCGGACGTCCCGAACAACATAGAGGACATGCTGTCGAGGGCCGAAAGGGAACTGAAGAGGGGGAACCATCAAAGCTCGCAGGCCGAGGTGGAGATCGCCTCGCTGCTGTTGAACAGGTTCGAGCCCTCGTTCTGATTTCCCGCCAAGGTTTTTAAGAGCGCTCCCTTTTTCAGTGGAGGGGTGAGAGGATGGATTTCACGCTCAATGAAGAACAGACAATGCTCAGGAAGATGGTGCACGACTTCGCCGAGAACGAGCTCAAGCCCGTTGCTGCGGAGATCGACAGGACCGGGGAGTTCCCAAGGGACAACGTCCTCAAGATGGGGGAGCTGGGCCTGATGGGTATGACGGTCGCCCCGGAGTACGGCGGTGCGGGCATGGACACGATCTGTTACGCCATCGCCGTCGAGGAGATCTCGCGCGTGTGCGGCTCGACGGGGCTGATAATGGCATCCCACAACTCCCTTTGCGCAGGGCACATCGATATCGCGGGGAACGAGGAGCAGAAGAAGAAGTACCTGCCTGCCCTGGCGGGAGGGAAGGTCATGGGCGCCTGGGGGCTGACGGAGCCCGGCGCAGGATCGGATGCGGGGGCCGTCGCCACGACCGCCGAGCTAAAGGGCGGGGAATGGATTCTGAACGGCACGAAGACCTTCATAACGAACGGGCACGAAGCGGAGACCCACGTCATCATCGCCTCCACCGACAAGTCCAAGGGCTCCAGGGGAATCAGCGCCTTCGTCGTGGAACGGGGAACGCCCGGGTTCACTCTTGGGAAGAAGGAGGAGAAGCTGGGGCTCAACGCGTCCGTCGCGTCCGAACTGATATTCGAGGACTGCGCGGTCCCTGAAGAGAACCTGATCGGTGAGAAGGATAAGGCCTTCGGGGACGTCCTCAAGGTGCTGGACGGTGGAAGGATAAGCATCGGCGCGATGGCACTGGGAATCGCGCAGGGATGTCTTGAAGAATCCCTCGAATACTCGAAGACGAGAGAGCAGTTCGGGCAGCCCATAAGCAACTTCCAGGCCGTGCAGTGGATGCTGGCGGACATGGCGACGGAGATCGAAGCCGCGAGACTGCTCGTCTACAAAGCCGCCTACGTCAAGGACCAGGGCAAGAGGTACAAGAAACATGCGGCCATGTGCAAGCTTTACGCGTCCGAGGTGGGCATGCGGGCCGCGACCAAGGCGATCCAGATCCACGGCGGGTACGGATACACGAAGGACTACCCCGTGGAGAGGATGTTCAGGGATGTCAAGCTCACCGAGATCGGCGAGGGAACGAGCGAGATTCAGCGGCTCGTCATCGCCCGCGAGATTCTGAAAGGCACATAGCCGCACAGGGCGTCCTTGCCGCCTCGGAGCATCACAGTCTGGAGAAGTCCCTCGTCTCGTCCTTCGGCGGCCTTTCCCGCCGCTCAGGCTCCGGCATGGGCTTCGGTTTCAGCACGACGCTCTTCCTTAGCGGCTTCTGGCAGTACGGGCACAACTCCTCATCCTTCGTACAGGCGGCGCACAGGTACTCGCCGCAGTCGTGCTTCATGACAGCCTTCCCGCGGTGCATACCGCAGCGCTTTCCCTCGAGCGGCCCCTTCTTGGCGTGAGACTTCGCCGCCTTCGTGGAAGGCGTTGCCACTTTGGCGGGCATCTTTGGAGCACCACCGTGATAGTCCTCGCCCATCAGCGACTTCACTCTCACGACCTCAGGCGGTCCCTCGTCCGGTGCGAACTCCTTCAGCGACGCATCCAGCCTCTTCGCCTTGTAGATCCCGATGTTGAAATGCTTGACGAGCGCCATTATCGTCCTCTTCTCGGACGGGAGGTCAAGGGCCTGCCTCAGTAGGTAATCGAGCTCCTGGTCATACTTGGGCTCCACCCTCATCCTGTCGACCGTCTCGATGTAGCTGAGGATCTTCTTCGACCTCTCGATGTCGTACTGCGGAAAGTTGGCGGTGATGTCGCAGAGCCTGAGGCCGTACCTGCCACCGCTCTCGATGCAGCTCCTCAGGACGGGAATCGACGCCCGCTCCATGTCCTCCAGCTCGGCCGACGTCATCTTCGCAATGTCAATGGGCTCTCTCTCGCGGAGGTGACTGATGACCTCGCTCAGGTAGTCGAACGGGATGTTCAGGTCGCGGAAGGCCTCTTCTTTTGTGATTGCCCTGCCCTTTCGGAACTCGAACTCCAGGACCCTCCTCCCGTACTCGCCCAGCTGTCTCTTCCTCTTCTTTTCCTCGCATATCCTCTTCGCCTCGATGGAAGGCTCGTAATTGGGGTCGATCGCCAGAGCGCTCTCGAACGCTCTCACGGCGCTCTCGTGCCTTCCCTGGTGCATCAGCGCGAGTCCCTTGCTGTTCCACGGGACCTTGTCCTTCGGGTCGAGGCCGATCGCCCTATCGTAGGCTGCGATCGCCTCCTCCCAGTTGTTCATCTTCTCGAGGGCCAGGCCCATGAGCTGCCAGATGCTCCTGTCCTCCTCGTTGATCTCGGAGGCCCTCTCGTACGAGTTCAGCGCCAGCTCGTAGTTCCTCGTCTTGGCCGCCAAGAGCCCCCTCTCCCTCCAAGCTGCGAAATTGTAATAGTCGATGTCGATGGCCCTCTCGTAGCTTCCATCCGCATCCTCGAACCTCTTCATCTTCTCGAGTATCCTTCCTCTCTCGAGCCATACCGTCGGGTTGTCGTCCCGGATCCTGAGCGCGCCGTTGACCGCCTCGAGGGCATCTGGATATCTGTTCTGCTCCGCGAGGATCCTGCCTTTCACCACGAGGGCATCGAGGTTCTCCGCCTCCTTCGTCAGTATGTCGTCCACGACGGCCAGGGCCTCGTCGAACCTCTGCAGCTTGGCGAGCGTCAGGGCCCTTCGGTTCATCAGCGCCGCGTTATCCCGGTCCATGGTCAGGGCATCCTCGTAGGCCTTGAGCGCCCTCTCGAACTTCTCCAGGCCAAAGAAGATCTCGCCCCTCTTCGCGAACGCATGGGAGTTGCCCGGATCTATCTCCAGGACCTTGTCGTAGCTCTGGATCGCTCCCTCGTAGTTCTTCATCGTCAGCAGCGCGTCGCCTCTCATGTTCCAGGTGTTCTTGTCCATCGCGTCCAGCGACACGGCCTGGTCGAAGCTCCTCAGGGCCTCACCGTACTTGCCAATCTTGGCCAGCGAATACCCCCTCTTCCTGATGGAATCCAGATGGTTGGGTTGCATCTGGAGTATGAAGTTGCACATCTCGATTACGCCTTCGTGGTCGCCTGCCCGTTCAAGGATGTCCTTCTTCTCCTGCAGCAACCTCAGGTCCTTGGGATTCATCGATATGGCGGACTCTATGGCACTGAGGGCGTCATCGTTCCATCCCAGGTTCTTCGCCGCTAGAGCCTTCTCATAGTACCCCTCGACGCTCCCATAATCGATCGTGGTCATCAGGTCCGCGGCCTCGTAGGTCTCCTTCCAGTCGCCCAGCCTCTTGAATATGTCCTTCCTCGCCCCGGCAATCCCGAGATCGTTCGGGTCTATCTCGAGGGCCCTCTCGTAGGAGTTGAGCGCCTCCTTGTCTCTTCCGAGCTTGACGAGAGCATCCGCCATCCTCACGTGCGCAAGTTTGTTCGAGGGGTCGAACTCAATCACCTTCTCGAAGCTGGCACGCGCATCATCGTACCGCTCGAGTGACACGAGCGTCAGTCCCTTGCTGTACCACACATGCTTGTCCTTCGGACCCAGCTTGAGCGCCTTGTCGTACGAGATGAGGGCCTCCTCGTAGTTCTTCAGACCTTCCAAGGCCAGACCCTGGTTGTACCACGTGACCCTGTCCGTTGCGTCCAGCTGAATCGCTTTCTGCAGGCTGTCCAGCGACTGCTCGAAGCGACCCAGTCTCCCCAGCACCTGGCCCTGGTTCTTCCAGGCCTTTGCGTCCTTCGGGTTGATCTTTACCGCCTCATCATATGCGGAGACCGCCTTCTCGTGGTCCTTCATCCTCTCGTATATGGCGGCCTTCTCCATCCAGGCCGAGTAGTCCTTCGGACTCAACCCGAGCGCCCGGTCCAGGGACGTCAGCGCCTCCACGGGTCGTGAAAGGGCACTCAGAGCCATTCCCCTTTCCTTCCACGTCTCAGCGTCGTCGGGATCGAGCGCGACTATGGCGTCGGCACATGCGACGATCTCCTCCCTTGCGCGCAGCCTCTTGAGGATGGTGAGCTTCTTCCTGAGGAGCTCGAGGTCCCTCGGACTCATCTCGAGGGCGATGTCGAACGCATCCTTCGCCTCCCGCAGATCATCCAGTTCCAGGAGGGCCACGCCCTTGTGATAGAGTGCCTCCTTGTTCGAAGGGTCCGATCTGATGATGTAATCGCAGACATTCGCGACCTCTCTCCAATCCTCCAGCTTGATTAGCGCCTCCTTCTTGCCCGTGAGGGCCTCGACGCTCTCTGCGTCGATTCTCAGGACGCCATTGTAGGCGCTCACTGCCTCCTTGTACTTGTCCAGGTTCATGTAGGCATTTCCCATGCCCAGGTAGGCCTCCTGATCCTTCGGGTCCAGCTCGATGATCGACTCGCCGGCACTTACGACATCCTCCCATCTCTTCATGGCTGTGAAGGTTGCCTTCTTTCCCCTGAGCGCCTCGAGGGATTTCGGGTTTAAGGCGAGCGCCGCGTCGAAGGCCCCGACGGCGGCCTCGTGGTTCTCGAGCTCCAGGAGTATCCTCCCCTTCCAGAGGTGGCTCTCCTCGTCCCTCGGACCGTATGTGATGGCCTTTTCGAAGGATCCGAGCGCCTCGTCCCTCTTCCCGAGCTCGTGAAGAATCCTTCCTTTCCGCTTCCACAGAGCTGCGTTCTCATAGTCCAGTTCCAGACCCTTTTCCAGGGAGAATAGGGCGTCCTCCTTCCTGTCGAGGTTCTCCAGCGCCTCCGCCTTCTTCAGCCACATGTCCTTGTCAGAAGGTTCGAGCCTCAGGCCCTCGTCAAGAGCCTTGACGGACTCCTCGTACTGGCTCAGCTTGAAATAGGCCATCCCCTTCCTCTTCCACAGGCTCCCGTCCTCCGGCCGGATGCTGAGGAGCTTCGTGTAGGTGGGGATGTCAGTGTCATCGATCTTCAGGACCTGAAAGAAGCAGTTCTCGGCATCCTGCGCGTCCCCAAGGTCAACGAGGACATCGCCCTTGTTCGACCACAGGTCCTTTCTGGCGGGGGCCAGGTTCAGCGCCTTGTCATAATGCTCGAGAGCCTCCTCGGCCTCCCCTCCGTGATAGAGCATGAGTCCCTTGTGGTTGAGCGCATCTATGTTGTTCGGGTCCAGCTGGAGGGCGTAGTCTATATGTCCATTCGCCTCTGTGTCCCTGCCTATCTCGTGGAAGCCATACCCAAGCTCGTCGTACACGTCCGAGAAGTCGGTCGTCAGCTTCGATATGAACTCCCGGTTCTTCTCAAGGGTCTGGGACGCCTTGGCGAAATAGACGTAGGCGGCATCCCTCGAGCCCTTCGTAATGCACTCCTTACCTCTCTTGATGTTCTTCGAGGCTTTGCCTAGAGTTCTTTTCTCCTTATCGAAGAGCGAATCCAGAAATCCCATGCCCTTCCACCCGAACGATAATGGATGGTAGTCGATTTATAATCTTCGGACAACCAGCACCGCTGGAGAACAGGTCCCGGGGCGGAAGTGTGACTCTTCGAGTTGCATGGACGCGATGTAGCATGCGATCGATCGTCTCTCGATGGGAAGAGGGGAATGTTCTTATATTGGCAGCCATATACAGTTGATTTGTCCGACAATTATCGGACAGCAATCAGAAGGGATGTGATATCAGTGGTACGGAAAAGGACTGTCAGAAAGAAGAAAGTCAAGGGAAGCGATGCGGAAGTCATGGACTGGATGAAGCACCACACGATCGAGGATGCTAAAGAGCTCGTCTGTGAGATCTCAAGCAGGGGAAAAGACGTGCGGGATATGGTCGAGGTCGTGCGGGAACTCGAGGACATCGCGCACATCGTCGACGAGCAGTGAAGCTAACACAGAGTAGCGTGCAGTGCAGGCGCCGGGATTCGAACCCGGGCAGTTGGCTTGGAAGGCCAAAATCCTAGACCAGGCTGGATCACGCCTGCCCGTCCTAGCATAAACAAGCCTCTCTTCATTATCTTTTCGAAAAAAAGAAGATAGGTGGGGATCACCCCACAACTATCTTAACGGGATGGGCACGGAATTCAGTCATCCTCAAAGTCAGTAGAACAACCGTATGAGCGGTAGACATCTTCCCAACCATAGTGGTTTTCATCCATCTTATTTCACCCCTGTGAGATGAGAGAAGTCCTCTTCCCTTAAATACGTAAGAAGGGGGGAGTGGAGTGAAAGTGCTCGCGTCAATAGAACTGTGTGTGAGATAGCACCTGCTTCACGACGAGCGCGAAGGACAGGGACAGCACGACCGTCCCCCAGTCAGCGACCCCGAGAGCGAAGAGACCCATGGAAGAGCCCACGATGATGCAGAAGGCTCCCAGGAGGACCTTGAGGTCGATATCGTCAAGGAAAAGAATGAGTACTCCAAGAGCCACGAAGAACAGGGTCAACGAGACTAGTGCGGTAACAAGAGCGTCCATTGTCCCATCCTTCTGACGTATAGCGATTCTCTCTAATAAATCCTTATGCTTTGTGTCTGACGCGCACGGCCTCGCCGCGCTTGCTCTCGACCATCTCCTTGGCGGGCATGCGGGCCACGCCGACCGCTCGGACCTCGTCCCCGCAGACGACGGCGACATCGTCCCCTTCTCTTATGTTCGGGTCCGCGCCCGTGACGCCGATCGCGAAGACGTTCCCCTCAGGGCGGAAGTCCTCGATCGTGACGCAATAGGCCTTCTCCCGCGCAAGGATCCTCCCTCCCTCCAGCGTGAGCGAGAGCATCCCCCTCGACGGCACGAGCGTTGCGAGATGCTCCTCCCCAATTATCCTGACGTTCGGGTACCTTCCCCTGAGCCCGCAGTCCTTCAAGAGGTCCCCGCCCACGTCCCCGAACTGGAACACCGCCAGGTTCTTGACGTCCTGGATGAGCCTCTCCCTCCTGCCCACCCGCTCGAGGTCCCCGGTCGCCTCGGAAAGGGCCTTCCCGAGAGCCTCGATCGAGGATGACGAGGTCAGCGATCCCTCCGTCGTGAACACGGCGTCCTCCACCATGTCGGAGAGGAGCTCCTTCTCCGCCCCGAGATGGACGACCATGCGGGTGTACTCGTTGCGCTCCAGGAA
>JAGLRN010000003.1 GCA_023136265.1 Thermoplasmata archaeon | reverse complement strand
CACGAAGATCAGAGGTACGCTGGCGTCAACGAGAGCTTTGAGGACATCTACCGCAGATGGAGAAAGAGGGGCCTCATAAGGGAATTCCACGGAGAGATCTTTCACGTCGTCGAAGAGAGGGACGGCGAGATCGTCGGCATCTGCGGCATGAGCATTTCCACGGATGGCGGGACATCGATGGGTGAGCTAACAGCGATGTACGTCAAACCTGAGCATAGGAGGAAAGGCATCGCCCTCGGGCTCATGAAGGAGATCTTGAAGCTAGCGAGGAAGAAAGGCGTCGAGTTCATCTTTGCCTGGACAAGGCATGAGGCACTCGCCGCGAAGGCGCTCTACGAGAAGGCCGGGTACGAGGAGAATGTCCAGCCCGTCTACTACAAGATCGTGGATGAGGCAAAGCCCGCTAAACCCGAACAGGCGGACTGAAGGTCCCTTCCCTCAGTGAGACCCTCGCCTCCACCATCCATGTCTCAACTGCCACGAGGTTGTGTATCGAGAGCAGCCTCATGGCGAGCATCTCCTTTTCCCGGTACAGATGGTGGATGTAGCCGGCCGTGAACTCCCCGCAGGCGTAGCACCCGCAGTCCGCGTCGAGCGGGTCCATCACGCCCTCGAAGCGCCTCTTCCGTATGTCATGCGACCCGCCACCCGCGAAGAAGGTCCCGTGCCTGGCATTTCTGGCGGGAAAAGCGCTGTCGAAGATATCCACTCCAGCGGACACGTAGTGCCTAAGGTCACCCAGGCTGCCTATCCCGAGCAGATGCTTCGGTGATGCCGGCGGCAGTCCCTTCAGCGAGGCCTCGACCATCGCCATGGTTGTCTCCTTCGGTTCGCCCAGACCCAATCCGCCAATCCCGAAGCCATCGAACTCCAATTCCGCCACGGTGCGAGCATGGTCCTCCCTGAGCTCTGCGTCCCCGCCGCCTTGGACTATCCCGAAGAGCAGAGTATCCTCGGACTCTCGAGTCGCCAGACTCTCCTCCGCCCACTTCGTCGTCCTCTCCATGGACAGCAGGGTCCTCTTCTCGTTGCTTCCGAGCGGAGGGCAGTCGTCGAGAGAGAACGCCACGTCAGAACCCATCTCCTCCTGCAGGAGGTGCGAACCGCCCGGGTCGAGAAGATAGGGCGTGCCGTCAGGGAGCTTGAACGACATCCCTTCATCCGACAGACGGAAGGAGAAGTCCTTTCTGATGAGCTGGAACCCGCCGCAGTCGGTGAATACGACCCTGTCCCATTTCATGAACTCGTGGATCCCGCCCGCCTTCGCAACGGCATCCCTGCCCCGCAGGAGGAAATGAAACGAGTTCACGATGATCCCGTGAGCACCGATCGATCTGAGCTCATCGGGCGTGAGGGTCTTCACGACGCCTTTCGTAGCAACTGGCAGGAACGCCGGGGTCTCGAGGTCCCCGTGAGCGGTCCGCAGGACTCCTGCCCGAGCACCTGATTTCTCATCTTCCGCTAGAATCCTGAACATGGAATCACCTGAACACGAGCATCGCATCGCCGAAGCTGTAGAACCTGTATTCCTCTTCGACCGCTTGCGCGTACGCCTCGAGCAGCCTGTCCTTGCCCGCATGGGCCGAGACGAGCATGAGGACCGTCGAACGAGGAAGGTGGAAGTTCGTGATCAGGGCATCCATCCTCACGTTGAATTCGTACGGGGGATGTATGAAGAGGCCGGTCCAGCCCTTCGACGCAACGATCCTTCCGTCCCTCTGACTGCCCTCCAGAGCCCTCACGGTAGTCGTCCCGACGACGAAGAGCCTTCCGCTGGACTCCACGGTCTCGTTGACAAGCCGAGCCGCATCACCATGAATCTCGAAGTGCTCCTCTTCCATCGAATGGCCCTCGACCTCTGCGGTCTTGACCGGGAGGAACGTCCCGGGGCCCACGTGAAGCGTGATCCAGGCGGTCCTGACTCCCTTGGAGGACACTTCGCGCATGAGCTCGGGAGTGAAGTGAAGCCCCGCCGTCGGGGCCGCGATCGAGCCGTCCGCGCTCGCGTACACGGTCTGGTACCTGTCGCCGTCGTCCAACTCCTCCTTGATGTACGGAGGGACTGGCATCTCTCCGAACTCCCTCAGAAAGGCATCGAAGTCCGGTGTGTCGAACCTGACGAGGAGGCGCCCGCCAGACTTCCTGAGCACCTCCGCCGACGTGTCGCCAATGAGGATCGACTCGCCCTCTCTCATCCGTCCCTTGCCCAGACACGACCAGCAGTCTCCCTCTTTCCTGAGCAGCAGTAGCTCCACCGCACCGCCGGTCCTGCGCCGACCCTTCAGGCGGGCGGGTATCACCTTCGTGTCGTTGAGAACGAGAACGTCCCCCTCATCCATGTACTCGGGCAGGTCAGAGAACCTCCGGTGCCTGACACCGTCCCCCTGCAGGACCATCAGTCTCGAATCGCCGCGGACCGCAGTCGGCCGTTGGGCAATGAGCCCCTTCGGCAAGGAGTAGTCGAAATCCTCGACCTTCATACGCACTCAGGGCTTGAAAGGGAGCACTCACTTAAAACTCTTGTACTTCTCCTTGATGACCTTCATCGCCTTCTTGAGATCGTCCACGGCCATCGCGACTCTCGCCTTCTCCAGGAGGTAGATAGACTCTATGTTCACTCCCGCCCGCGTCATTCTCTTCGCGAGCTTGGCGAGTTCGCCGGGACGGTCGATGAGGTCCAACACGATGATGTTCTTCTCGTCGTACTTGTATCCCGCCCGCGACAGCGCCCTCTTCGTCGTGTTCACGTCGTTGGTCACTATCCTCAGGAAGGACTCCGGATGCGAGTTCTCGCTCGCTATGGCTTCGATGTTCACCGAGCTCTGCGCCAGCGCTTCCGCGATCTTGGCGAGTTCACCGCGCTTGTTGTCAGAATACACCTTGAATTCTTTCATTTCCCTCCCTTCTCGCGGTTCTGAATTGTCCCATAACGTAGAAATAGCTTTCGCAACTACGCCCCTGCCTCGGTCCTCTTCGCGAGAGAGGCCTCCGCCCAATACGAGTAGCCTTTCAGACCGAAGCCGAAGACAGGGATGCTCACCACCGAGAGGATTATCTTGAGTATCGTCACGGAGGCGATGCTTCCGAGCAAGTCGTTGGTGCCGATGGTCCCCGTGTACGCGATCGTGTGGAAGAGCACTGTATCGATTGCCATCACGATTATGAGTATCACCACGTACTTCACGTAGATGTTCTTCTTCCACTTGTGGTAGAGGAAGTTGTTGAGGTACATCGCCACCATGAACGCTATGAGGCTGCCGAAGACTATCCTCGCCTCGGTTCCCAGAAGCCAGTTGAATGTGGCGTGCGCGTGGGGGGGGAACACGCCGGTCTTCTCGGGCATGAGCGCCTCCAGGTAGAGGTTCAGCAGGAACAGGAAGTTGGCGAAGATCCCCGCGATTATGATGTTTGCCTTCTCCTTCGGGCCCTCCTTCTCGTTTATTATGTTGGCGATCACGAATATCGAGAGATAGGCGATGACCCCAGCAGGGACAAAGTTGTACTCCTCCGGCATGAAGGGGAGGTACTCGCCCCTTATCGCCGTCAGAACCTGGGCGGTCACAAAGAGTCCACCGATCGAGGCATACAGAAGTTCCTTTCTCATGTCGCCCTCACCGAGACGACAAAGGGCGGGACAAAATAAAGGTTACACGGGATTACGGGACTACGGGACTAGCCTCACCCTGTCCCTCGGGAAAAGAACGCACTCCCTGATGTTCTTGATGTCCAGCACGGTCTGCAGCAACCGCTCGGCTCCCAGGCCGAAACCGCCGTGCGGCGGCATGCCGAACCTGAAGGTCTTGAGGTAGAACTCGAACTCCTCGAAATCGAGGTTATTCTCCTCCATCTGCTTCGTGAGGACGTCGTACCTGTGCTCCCTCTGCCCGCCGGAGACTATCTCCAGTCCCCTGCAACCTAGGTCGAAGTAGCCAGTCAGCTCGGGGTCGTCAACATTCCGCATCGCGTAGAACGTTCTTCCCACCACCGACGTGGGGAACTCAGTGATGAAGTAGAAATCCTCGCCGTGCTTCTCCCGAATCCATCTGCCGACGAGCTTCTCGCCCTCCGTGTCCATGCCGCCCTCGGGATCTGTCCCCTTTCCCAGGCCGCCGAGGTATCCTATGCACTCCTCGTGGGTGACCCGCCTGAGCGGGAGCTTCGGGAGGACCATATCGACAGGCCACAGCTCGAGACTGTGACTGCCCTCCTCCTTCATCGCCTTCAGGACGTGATACACGAGCCTCTCGCAGAGGTCCATCACGTCCTCGGACGACTTGATGAAGGACATCTCGGCGTCGACGGAGATGAACTCGGCGATGTGCCTCACCGTGTCAGACGCCTCGGCCCTGTAGGCGGGCGCGATCTCGTAGACCCGCTCGAACCCGGCACCCATGAGGATCTGCTTGTAAAGCTGCGGGCTCTGGGCGAGGTACGCCTCGCTGTCGAAGTACTTCAGCGAGAACAGGGTCGCCCCGCCCTCGGCGCCGGCAGCGACGATCTTGGGCGTGTGCACCTCCAGGAAACCGTTGTCCGTGAAGAACCCCCGCATCGCCCGCTCCATTATGTCCCGGAGCTTGAACAGCGCGAGCACCTTCTCCTTCCTCAGGTCGAGGAACCTGTTGTTCAGGCGCGTGTCGAGGTCGGCCCCGACCTTGTCTATCACGCCGAGCGGCAGAGGTGTCCCCGCCTCGGAGATGAGCTCGAACGATTCCGCCATCAGCTCGAACCCGTTGATGACCTCCTCGTTCCCCTGGACAGTGCCGTCGACGGTCACGACGGACTCGCGCGACACATTCGCGATCTTCTCGAAGAGCTCGGGGTCGTTCTTCTTGATCACCGTGACCTGGAAGACGCCCTCGCGCTCGCGCATTATGATGAACGCTATCCCTCCAAGGTTGCGGACGTCCTGTATCCAGCCCGCCATCCTGATCTTCTGATCGTGTAAGTCCTCGTCCACGGAGGAGATGTGAGTAATCTCTGTCATGACAGTGTCGGTGATGGGCGTTCACGTAATAAAATAATCGTTGACTAGATCAGGTCCATGAACTCCTCGACCAGCTCAGGAAGCTGCTTCTGGATGACCTTCAGGATGTTGAGCACGGATAGGTGATCGAGATTCTCCCTCGCCAGGACCTCGATGATCTTGTCGAACGTCTCATCGGACAGCGTGACCAGCTTCTCCTTCGCCATCCAGTTGCGGAAGAGCGCCTCCTCGAGCTGCTTCCTCCAGCCCTTCTCGTACTTGTCGAGCGTCTCTGCGGAGAAATCCTTCGCCTGTGCGGCCTCCGCCAAGACCTCTCCCGCGACGCGGCCGGCCTTGCATGCGTTCGCGATCCCCCCACCGGTTATCGGGTCGACAAGCCTCGCGGCGTCCCCCACAAGCAGGAGTCCGTCAGAGACGGTCTTGTCGATCGGAGCGCACGTTGACACCGCACCGGAGACGATCTCGATGACCTTGCCTCCTTTCAGTCGCTCGTCCTTCTCGATGTACTTGTCGAGCCAGTACCTCAGCTCGCCCTTCTTCTTGAGCTTCCGGAGCTGCATTCCCAGGCCCACGTTGGCGGACTCCTCGCTCTTCGGGAACACCCACACATAGCCACCAGGTGCGCCGCTTCCGAGGATGAACTCGCAGTAGTCCGGGTCCGGTCGGATGTTCGTCATCCTGTACTGCAGGCAGGTCGTGACATCGCGAGGTTTGAGCCTCGTGTCGATCCCGCCCCAGCACCCGACCTGGGACTCGAAGCCGTCCGCTCCGACGACGGCGCCCGCCGAGATCTCCAATCGTCCGCGAGGCGAGTCCGCGACCACGCCCTTGACGCCGCCGTCCTTGATTAGGCCCGTCACGGCGGTCTTCACCATCACGTCCGCGCCCGCTCGAACGGCGTCCTCCACCAGCGCGCGGTCGAAGAGGTCCCTTTCGATTACAGTTCCGACCTCATCGCCAGCTATGCGCTCGTTTATGCAGAAGGAGTTGCCGTTCGGAGAGACGACCTTGGCCCCTTCCACCTCGTAGGCAATCCACTTCTGGTCGAGCTTGATTCCCACCTCGTCTATCCACTCGCGTGCGATGCCCTCCCCGCACCTCACAGGGGAGCCTATCTCCTGCCTCTTCTCCAGGATTATGACGGATGCACCGCCCTGCGCGGCGTACTTCGCCGTGATGGAACCCGCAGGACCCGCGCCAACGATGACAACGTCGTAGTGCAAATCCTCACCCCAGTTGCGAGAGCTTGTGACCGGCCGGATAGTCCATGGCGCCCACGGGGCACACCCGCATGCAGAGGCCGCACTGGTTGCAGTCCTCGTTTATCGTAATGAAGACCTCGTTGAGGAATATCGCGTTCTCCGGGCAGGTGCCCACGCACGCACCGCAGTGCATGCACATCATATCGTCAACCGTCATCTTGCCTACATCACGCAGAGTCTGAACCATGCTTCTTCCTCCACTCGTCCAACGGAACGGAGAACTTCTTCTCCACCTCTTCCCTGTAAGTCGGACCCGTGTTGTACGCGCAGAACGGGATTAGTCTCCCGTCCGGTACGGCGTAGTGTATCGCGCAGCGCTTCACTCGCTCGATGTCGTAGTTGTACAGGTCCTGGAAGTGCATCCCGCCCACGTAGAACCACTTCCACGAGAACTCGGACACGCCGTCCTTCTTACCCGTGTCGAACATCGTTGACATCGCCTTCAGGAACGTCGTGGTCTTCATGCCATCCGGCGCTTTCTTGGCGTCGAACCTCCTCCTGAGCGCGCTGAACGCCTTCATCTGTGGGACGAGCTTCGTCCTCGCTGTCTCGGCCTTCTTCGCCAACTCCCACATGTCGTTCATCAGCCCCTCCACGTCGACGAACCTCGTTATGGGGACCGGGTCGCCCTTGTCGGGCACGTAGAGGTAGCTCGCCATTCCGCACGCGGGGTGTGTCGTGAACGCTATCTTGGGCTCGTTGTGGATCGTCGAGATGAACTGCGAGATCGGGACAACGAAGGGAACCGGGTACCAGTCGTTTCTCACCAGGAAGGAGGTCTGCTCCTCCAGCCTGAGCACCATGTCCGAAATCGTGAACCTCATGCTGCTCCGCTCCTCCTCTGGGATGCGCCCCGCCAAAGAGACGGGCTGGAAGTTCACGCCCCGGATCACATCGCGGTTCTCGAGCCCGTACCGAAGGATCTCTCCCAGCTGGTCGTCGTTTATCCCTTTCACGATCGTTGGGACGAGCACGACGGACGGACGCTTCTCCAGAGGGAGCTTCCTGATGTTCTCGATGACCTTCTTCTTCGTCTCCAGGAGGGGTTTCCCTCGGGCGGCGATGTAGTTCTCCTCCTTCAGGCCGTCGAATTGCAGGTAGATCGTGTGCAGTCCCGCATCCGCCGCCTTCTCGCAGAACTTCAGGCTGTTGGCGAGCTTGATGCCGTTCGTGGCTACCTGGACCTGCGCGAACCCCAGGTCATTGGCGGCCCTCAGAACGTCGAAGAACCTCGGGTATATCGTCGGCTCCCCGCCCGAGAACTGGATTGCAACGCAGGGCACGGGCTTCTCGCTCCTGAGCACCTTGAGCATGTCGACGACCTGCTCGTAGCTCGGCTCGTAGACGTAGCCCGCGGCGTTCGCGTTGGCGAAGCAGATCGGGCACGTGAGGTTGCACCTGTTGGTCAGGTCGAGGTTCGCCAGGCTCGTGTGGCTCGTGTGCAGGTTGCAGAGACCGCAGTACTCAGGACAGGACGGCGCGTCCTCTATCTTGGGGTTCTCCACTCCAATCCCGTCGACCGCCCACTTCTCCGCCTTCAAGTACATGTCAGCGTCCGACCACATGACGTCCTTGAACTCGCCATGCTCGTCGCAGGTCTTGCGGATCTTGACGGCTCCGTCCTCTATGTAGAGCTCCGCCTCGATCTTCTTCTTGCACTCGGGGCACAGGGACATAGTCGTCCTGGGAAGCCCTCGAGTTAGTTTGGACTCTACCGCAACCATCGTGATTATGCATTTCACGTATCGATTTAAAGGTTTTGTAGTCGAGGTAGCTACAACAAAGCTGGACGCTGCTAAACCATCACAGATTGCTCCTCGCTTCGGACCATAGAATAGGCTAAATACGTGAAAACACTCTCTCCTCTCAATAACAGATTGGGATTGCCAATGTATAGAATTGCCGCTCCGCTTCTTCCAAGACGCGTAACGTCAAGCTCATAATTGGCTTTTGCTGGTCGTTATGGAGAGTAAGAATATGGGATACGGCAATAGAGATAGACGTAGAAGTTTTGACAGAGGACCAAGAGAAATGCACAAAGCAACGTGCTCGGACTGCAAGCAGGAATGCGAAGTACCGTTCAAACCTACGGAAGGCAAGCCTGTTTACTGCAAGGAATGCTTTCAAAAGCACAGACCAGCAAGGAGATTCTAAGTACCGCATCTGATTCGTAGATCGATATAGAATCCGTTTTCCAAAGCTGTAGGTTCTCCTGCAACATGTGCTTGCGTTACCAAAGCCTTAAACGCTATGGCTGTACTGGGAGCCCCAAGACGTTTTCTGGACTAATAGTGAAAGGGAGACGCAAGAGGAATTGAATGAACATATACGTAGGTAATCTACCACATGAGGTCACCGAGACCGAGCTCCTGGAGGCTTTCCAAGCCTTCGGAGAGGTCGCATCGGCCAAGATCATCACTGACCAGCTCAGCGGCGAATCGAGAGGATTCGCATTCGTTGAGATGCCGACTGATGATGAGGCCGAGAAAGCGATCACGGGCCTTAACGGAAAGGACATGAAGGGTCGAACCCTCAATGTCAACAAGGCTCGCCCCCGACCCGATAGGAATCGAGGTCGATCAGGGCGCTCTTGGTGAGTTCTCGGTTTGGAAAACACCTCACAGATAGCTTCACACACGGGTTGTGGATAGTGGAGTCTCCCAGAGCGGTTCTGGTGAACTTGTTTCGCCGTCCCAGTTCTTTGTCAGATTCCGTCTACACGAGTGGTAACTTTCCTCATGTCATGCCGGGTTTTCGGGAACTGTCTTACTCACGTGAAACAGGTAATGTCGTCCTTCATATTGAACTACGACATTGTAGACTATCTGGACCTCCATGACAGTCGACAAGGATTTCCAGCGTGAACCTGGACTCACCAGCAGGTCTCAGCTTAACATCGCCTCACGGCAGGCCCACCAAGAATAGTCGTAGTGGCAGTGCTGACCTCAAGGAAGCACGCCGAGGCAATGCGCCCCGCAATCAGATATATATCCGACATTCCACTACCTACACTCGATTCCCATGAAGGATGCTGTCATCATCGGCTCAGGTCCTGGCGGGTACTACTGCGCGCTGAAGCTGGCAAAGCTCGGGAAGGATGTAGCGATCGTTGAAGAGGGCGATGTTGGCGGGACATGCACGAACGTTGGCTGCATTCCGACGAAGGCTCTTCTGGAATCCGCGAGGATCCTACACGAGGCAGGGTCTAGCGAACGCATGGGTATCAATTGCGACCCCAGGCTGGACTTCCGGAAAGCGAAGAAGAACGCCGACGTCGCCACCAAGCGGTCGCGCAAGGGGATCGAGCAGCTGCTCGACCATGCGGGCGTGAGCCTCCTTCACGGGCACGGGAAGGTCACAGAGGCGAATGTCATCGAGATCTCGGGAACAGATGATGACATCGTCGAGGCGAAGAACATCGTCATCGCGACAGGCTCGTCCACGAGGGATCTCCCGAACGTCGCGTGCGACGGAGAGATGATACTGAGCTCGAGGGACCTGCTCAGCCTGGATCACGTTCCAGAGTCCCTCATCATCATCGGCGGCGGCTCAATCGGCGTGGAGTTCGCGAGCATCTTCGGCACATTCGGTTCGAAGGTCACGATTGTCGAGCTCCTGCCCAACCTGCTGCCCATGGAGAGCGCGGTTGTCGGTCAGACGATGGAGAAGATACTTAGGCGGCGGGGAGTCGACGTCCACACGAACGTGGCTGTCAGCGACATCGACGTCTCCGGCAAGGAGTGCACCGCGAGCCTGGGCGGGAAGACAGAAATCAAGGCGGACAAGGTCCTCCTCTCCGTCGGGCGGGCTCCGAATGTGCCTGAAGAGCTGATCAGGCTGGGCGTCAAGCTCGGCAAGATGGGGGTCGTCGTCAACAAGCACATGCAGACCGCTGTCCCGCACATCTACGCCGTCGGTGACGTAGTCGGCGAGCCCATGCTCGCCCACGCGGCCTGGGCGGAGGCGGAGGTCGCGGCGCTCAACATCGCTGGGACGCCCGCCAAGATGGAGTACAGCTACATCCCGAGATGCATCTACACCTTCCCTGAGGTCGCCTCGTTCGGCCTGACCGAGGAGCGGGGCAATGAGAAGGGCTTCGATTTGCGGATAGGCGAGTTCCCACTCGTTGCCAACGCCCGCGCAAGAATCTCGGGCGAAAGGGATGGTCTCGCAAGGATCATCACGGACGCGAGCACTAAGAGTATCCTTGGCGCGTGCGCCATCGCGCCGCACGCTACGGAGATGATGCAGGAGCTGGTTCTCGCAGCGAGGCTGGGTCTGTCCTACGAGGAAATCGGGAAGACTATCCACCCGCATCCAACGGTCTGCGAGATCTTCTTCGAAGCCGCGCGCGACGTGGATGGAGAATCGCTCCACAAGTGATCATTTCCACCTGACCAGGATCTCCTCTCTTTTGAACGTCTTGATGCTGAGGTACACGATGCCAACATCGATCAGGGCCACGAAGAGCGTAAAGACGAGCAGGTACCCGATGCTCAGCGATATTATGCCCATTATGGCCAGAACCATCAGCAGGACCAGGGGCATGATGACCAGGCTTCCGAACTGCTGGGAGGCGCGGACATCCGTCACCTTCGCCGAGACGTAGACGTTCAGCGCGATGCTCATTATCGCGAACAGCGGTCCGAGGACGAAGACGGAATAGACCCACACGGGCGTCGGAACGGGATAGAAACCGAGCACCGGGTACGTCCCGACGTCGATGATTATCGTGAAGACGACGAACGAGATGAAGGTCGCTATCATCGTGGGGATGAATATCGACAGCGACTTCCCGACGAGGAGCTCCCCGTCCGTCGTCGGCGTCGCGAGGAGCGGCTCCAGGCTCTTGTTGGTCTTCTCACCGACGAAGCTGTACGATGCGATGACGGTCGGGATGACGGCGGGGATCATCATGAAGAACAGTATCATACTGTTCAGCACGATGTCCACGAAGATCCTGACGTCGGATGGGTCCTCGTCGAGGTAGGCGCAGTTCACCGTCGTCGATGACGGGGACACGTCCACGTTCCAGAGATTCGAGTTCCGTAAGACGCTGACATCCGCAACGGACACATTGACCAGCTCGGACCCGTTCACCCTCGTGTCGAGCAGCGTGGAGTTGAATATGCGCGAGGAGTACACGTACGAGCTCCTGACCGTGCAGTTCTCTATGGTGGCGTTCACGATCATCGTCCGGTTTATCTTCTGGTCCGTGAACGTGACGCTCGGAGTGAGTTCCAGCTCGACCTGCTCGCCAGAGGTCTCGAAGGCCCCGGTGTATATGACAGGCAGGAAGCTGAACGGGATGACGACGGCCATGATGACCGGCATGAAGACGAGGGTGTAGAGCACGTACTTGTTCGTCCTGAGCTCGGCCATGTCCTTCCGTGCGACGATCCAAATCTTGTCGAACCTCACGTGGACCCACCTATCAGCTTCAAGTATACCTCCTCCAGGCCGCGCTTGAACTCGGAGATGTTCCGGATCTCGCCGCCGTTCTCCATCACCGCCTTCGCGATCACCGGGTTCCTCTCGTCCGGGTCGTCAAGAGAGATGAGGAGCTGACCGTCCTGCTCCTGCACGTTCACGACGAAGTCCAGGCCCTTCACGGCCTCCGTGATCCGAGGGGTGAGCGTCTTCACGCGCAAGGCGGTCGTCCTGCCCCAGTACCTGCGTGCGAGCTCCTCGGGGGAGCCCACGGCTATCAGGCGCGTATTCAGCACGCCGATGCGGTCGCACAGCCGCTCGGCCTCGTGCAGGTTGTGCGTGTTGAGGAATATCGTCCCGCCCTCCTTCTTCAGGTTGAGTATGAACCGGCGCACCGTCCTCGCGGCCTCCGGGTCCAGCCCCGCAGTGGGCTCGTCCAGGAAGAGCAGCCTGGGCTTGTGCACGAGCGCGCGGGCAATCGCGATCTTCTGCCTCATTCCCTTCGAGAAGGTGGAGATGGCCTCGTCCTTCCTCTTCCAGATCTTGAGCATCGTGAGGAGCTCCTCTATCCGCTCGGCCCGCTCGCCGTCCTTGACGCCGTACAGCTGGCCGTAGAAGTCCAGGTTGCGGTACGCGCTCAGGCGCTCGTACAGCCCGGGCGATTCGGGAAGCAGGCCGACCATCTGCCTGATGTTCATGGAGTCCGGCTCCCGTCCGCACTCGTTCTCCCCAATGAAGGCCCGCCCGCTCGTGGGCCCTATGAGGCAGCAGAGGATGCGCACGGTGGTGGTCTTCCCCGCACCGTTCGGGCCGATGAAGCCGAAGACCTCGCCCTCGGATACCTCGAGGCTCAGGCTGTCGACGGCGACGGTGCCGTTGAACGTCCTCGTCAGCTCCTCCGTTCGGATCATGACTGACCTAACCAAAGCGGCAACGTGGATAAAATGGTGTCGAACCGCTAAGGTTGAAATAACGCGTCCGCATTCGAGTCTCGGGACTTGCATGAGCCTTGAGCTGATCATCATTGGAGGAGGGCCCGCCGGTCTGGCGGCCGGGATATACGCCATACGGGCAGGAATAGAGGCGATTGTGATCGAGAAGGCGATGGCGGGTGGTCAGATACTCATCTCCCCGGTGATAGAGAACTACCCGGGCGAGAAATCCATCGCGGGGATGGACCTCGCGCAGAGGATGAGGGAGCACGCCGCCCAGTACGTTCCCATACATGAACTGGAGGAGGTCCTCGAGGCCAAGAAGGAGGGCGACACCTTCCGCGTGAAGACGAGCAAGGACAGCTACGAGGTCCCAGCTCTGATCCTGGCGACGGGGGCGACGCACAAGAAGCTGGGCGCCCCGGGCGAGGCAGAGTTCACGGGAAAGGGCGTCTCCTACTGTGCGACGTGCGACGGCTTCTTCTTCAAGGAGAAGGACGCGGCCGTAGTCGGCGGGGGGAACACCGCGGCGATCGAGGCCATTTACCTTCAGAACCTGGGCGTGCGGACGAAGCTCATCCACAGGCGGCCCATGCTGCGGGCGGAGAAGGCCTACCAGGACGACATCGAGCGGCTCGGCGTGGAGAAGATACTCGAGTCCAAGGTCGTAGAGATCAAAGGCACGGACAAGGTGGAGTCCGTTCTCATCGAGAACGTGGACACGGGCGAAAGGGAGGATGTGCCTGTCGAAGCCGTCTTCGTCTCGATCGGCCTAATCCCCCAGAACGAGATCGCGAAGGCGCTCGGAGCCGAGCTGAGGGACGACGGCTATGTGAAGATTGACGATTTCCAGCGTACGAGCGTCAAGGGCATGTATGCGGCCGGCGACATCGCGGGAGGAGCCCGCCAGATCGTGACCTCGTGTGCTCAAGGCGCCCAGGCGGCTCTCGCGTCCACGGAAGTGTTGGGAAAACAGTACCCGTTCTGATCACTGGGGATCCAGCTGCTCCCGCAGGACGTCCAACGTGCTCTCCGGCAGGAAGTCGGAACGTATGAGCTCCGCCACAATCTCTTCAGTCGGAACCCCAGTTCGCGACCCTTCTGCGACGAGCGATGTCAGGCGGACGAGCAGCTTTCTGTTCTTCAGGAGGTTCTGCAGTTCCCGCTCGAGTGCGACGGCCCTCTCCTTCGCCTCGGGGATGTATATCTTCTCCAGCCGCGTCGGCAGATGCTTCTCCACCTCATCCGCCAGATTGCTGGGATCGTGGTCCGTGATGTTCGCGATCTTCCACACATGCCTGACGAACCCGAGCGGGCCCATCTTGTCCAGCGTGTCCGCGTCGTGCACCACCTTCGCCTCGAGCGTCTTGGCGGGGACCTCGCCGTCGTGGGCCTCGATGCAGTGCGTCACCCGCTCATTATCGTCCTGACTCAGGCCCAGCTCATCCAAGAACGGCTGGATGAAGCGCGCCCCGCTGAAGCAGTGCCCCTCGTTCCCCAGGTGGAGGCCGACGTCGTGCAGCCACGCTCCCGCCACGACGATGTCCTCCCTGACATCCTTCCGCTTGGAGAGGGCGAAGGCGATCTTCACCGTCCTCTCCAGGTGCCTGTTGCCCTTCGACCTCCCGCCAAAGGCGACGTTCCAGTCCAGGTGCAGAGCGTACTCGCGTATCCTCTCCAACTTCTCGGCGGGGATCATCGCGACGCCATGCGCCTCGTCCGATTTATCCCCTGCGGTCACGAGTAGCCCGGGACGTCCCTAGCGGCCGCGCACTCTCCCATGTTTGAGGTCTTGCGGAACTCGACATGGGCGGCCCGCTCGACATCTGCCATCCTTATCGTGGGGTCCATGTTCAGGCCGTCCCGCAGCGCGGCCTTCCTCAGCAGGCGCTTCACGACGTTGACTATGTTCCCGCCGCAAAGCGGGTACTTGGCGGCTATCCTCGCGTAGTCTATGCTCTCCACCGGCGCACCGCTTGGCATCAGCCTTCCGAATATCTCCGCCTGTTCCTCCGGGGACGGCCGCGGGAAGAATATCACCGTGTCGATCCTCCTCTCCAGCGCGTGGTCCATGTTCATCGGCAGGTTGCTGGTCAGCACCGTGACCCCCTTCTGGTTCTCGATCATGGACAGCAGGAAGGACGTGTCCCTGTTGATGAGCGCGTCCGTGGAGTCGAACACGGGGATGCGGCTCGAGAAGAGCGCGTCCGCCTCGTCGAATAGGAGTATGTCCCCGTTCTCCGCGGCCTCCTCGAAGACGCGCTGGACGTTCCTCATCGTCTCCCCGATGTAGCAGCTCGTCACGCTTGCGAGGTTGACCGCCAGGAGCTTCTTGCCCAGGAGGTGGGCAATGGCCTCGGCCGTCATCGTCTTCCCGGTGCCGGGCGGCCCCGTGAGCAATATCGACGTCCCAGAGTGTCTCTCCAGCGTCTCGCCCGCGCCCCATGTCTCGTATATCTTGTCCTTGCTTCTCACCTCAGCGACCGCCGTCAGGATGTCGCTCTTCGCTTCCTCGGGAAGGACCACGTCCCCGAGCCTGTACCTGGGCTCGATCCTGCGGGACGGTGCTTCGTTCCTGCGCTCTCCCAGCCTGAGCCTGCCACGGAGTTCGAACTTCGAGGGAGCGTCCATCCCCGACAGCCAGCCCTCGACCAGCGGGATCGCCTTCTCGACGTCGCTGTC
>JAGLRN010000029.1 GCA_023136265.1 Thermoplasmata archaeon | reverse complement strand
ACGAGTCCGAGGGGAGACGTCACTATCACCTCGTGGATCGCAGACCTGTTCGCGGACGCCTTCACCGCCCGCCTGAATATCCTGTGGGACTTGGAGAGCGAGTACGGCTTGCGGGCCGAGCACGGGATCAGCAGGAGTACCGCCGCGCCTGGCGGTCTCGAGTACCGCCGCAGCAGTCTCTTCCTAAACCTGAGCACGTCCGGTCGGTACAGGGAAGCATCGGACAGGGCGAGAACCTCCCCGCCCGTCACGGGGACGCTCGGTTCCACCGCGGCGTAGAGCCTCCGGTCCATGTGCCTCATGACCGAAACGCACCAAGCGCTCGAGAGCATCCTCCTCTCCGTCAGTTCCCTCAGCCGACCGCGCTCGATGGCGTTTCTGCACACCTGGAGCTCCCTCATCAGGACGTGGGAGTTGTGGTCCCTCAGGTTGTCTTTGGTTACTCCTTCCTCGCACGTGGGGCAGTGGCAGATTCTCCTGCTAGCCTCCTCGTAGGGCATTGACCCCCTCTCCGTGTGGAACCTGCCGTAGCCCGATTCCACGACCACCCTCAGGGAGTCCGCGAGGTCGATTCCGCAGTAGATGAGCACGCTCAGGTTCGCAGGCGTGGCGATGCCCGGGGCGTATGTCAGCCCGTGGGGCGACATGCTGGACCTGACCGCCATCACCCTCTTCGCGAACTCCAGCGGGTGCCTGAGCATCTCCATGGCGTTCCCGAGGACGAAGACCCGCTCGTGGAGCTCCCTGACGCGCTCTGCAAGCTCCCCGCTCCGGCCGCGGACGACGACGAAGTCGTCCCCGTCCCCCGTGATGCTGATCTCGTCCAGGCTCATCGGATAGCCCAGGTCCGGCGGTATCACGTTCTCCCCCTGGAGGTCCGATGGAAGAAAGGTGCTCCCCGCGTCCAGGACGAACGGCTTGTCGGTTTCCGTTTCCTTCGAGAGGAGCAGGACCTCCGAGCTCTCAGGAGGACGCACCCTGTCACTCTGAAAGAAGAGGACGTTGGGCGTCTCCACGGTCCAGTCCATCAGGCCCCATTTCCCTATGCGGGCCAGCCAATCTCGTCTCAACGTTTCGAGCAATCAGTCTCTGCAAGAGACGGCGGAGATAAAAACCTATCTCGAGCCCATCAGCTCTTCGACCTTCTCCTGGATGACGCGCTTCTGGACCCCGCCCGTTATCCTGTCCTCGTACTCGCCGTTGCTGAAAAACAGTATGGTCGGCAGGGACATTATCCCGAGCTTCCTGGCGGTATCCAGGTTCTCGTCCGTGTTCATCTTCGCGAAGAGTATCTTGCCCTCGTATTCCTTCGCGAGCTCCTTGATCGCGGGCTCCAGAGCGAGGCAGGGACCGCACCAGGGCGCCCAGCAGTCGATGACCACGTTCTCGTGTCTCGATATGACGCTGTCGAAGTTGCCGTCGTTCAGCTCCACGAGCTCGGATGGCGAATCAGAACTTCCCATAAGATTCCCTTCAGAACCGGTGATGGCGCAATGCCCCGTCAGTATAAATCGTTTGTCGCGGATTGCGGTTCAGAGGGACGCGCGAGAATCGCCTGGAGTTCTTCGCCCTCAAGCGGGTCTCGTACCCTCGACTATCACGCTGATCACTGAGCCGATGGCTTCCTCCGCCTCTTCCCGGGACAGGTTGAAGTTGCTCATCATGGCGCTCACGGTCGGGTCGTTCGACAGAACCTCCATGGAACAGCCAGATTCGGTCCTGATTCTCACGTCCTGGAAGCCGGCCTGCTCAATCAGTCCGATGTAATCCTCTCTGAGGACCGCCCCGGAAAGGCAACCGACGTACGCTGCCATGTCGGCTCTCACCGCCTCCGGCAGCTCCTTCAGCAGGACGATGTCGGAGACGAACATCCTGCCCCCTGGTCTCAGGACCCTGAAAGCCTCCTTGAAGACCTTCCCCTTGTCCGGTGAGAGATTGATGACGCAGTTCGAGATTATCACGTCGACCGAGCCGTCATCGGCCGGAACGTCCTCGATGTCGCCGAGCCGGAACTCCACGTTCTCGAAACCGCCCCTCTTGGCGTTCTCTCTGGCCCTCTCGACCATCTCGGCGGTCATGTCAACGCCGATTACCTTCCCCTTTTCGCCGACCCTTCCGGCCGCGAGGAAGCAGTCGATGCCCCCGCCCGAGCCGAGGTCGAGGACGGTCTCGCCCTCCCTGAGAGAGGAAAGGGCGACTGGGTTCCCGCATCCGAGACCCATGTCCGCGTCCTCGGGAATGGCCTTCAGCTCCTCGTCCGTGTAGCCAATGCCCTTGCTGACCTGGGACCCCCTCGGAGTTCCACAAGCATCAACCGCTGGTCCGCAGCATGAACAGCTCTTCTTGGCGATCTTCGCATAGCCTTCCTTCACTGCCTTCTTGACCTC
The DNA here is from genome assembly GCA_023136265.1 of Thermoplasmata archaeon. GTDB lineage: Archaea > Thermoplasmatota > Thermoplasmata > RBG-16-68-12 > JAGMCJ01 > JAGMCJ01. Next base: position 33,703 of record JAGLRN010000029.1, on the reverse strand, counting down.
ATCGTCCTTCATTCCTTCACCTCCGTTGACTCCTCCAGCACATCCTTCATGATGGGACTGAGATGACCCTTGACCATCTCTGCCAGCCCCTCGACCTTGATCAGTGTGATGCAGCAGATCTCATCACCCCTTTCCCAGATGACGACTGCCAACTTGTCTCCAGCGCCGATCCCTGCCCTGTCCCTGATGTCCTTGGGGAGCACCATCTGCCCCCTTTCATCGACGCTCACAACCGACTCCACCTTGCAGCAGGCGGTCTCTTCGTTCGAGGATTCGCAGCACGAACCGTTCTTGCTTTCCGTTCCCATGTTCCTCGCCTCGATATGATACGTCTCTCAGAGTACTTATGCGTTTCTGAATAATCAGAATGTTCTGATGATTGGACCCGCTGTAGGCGGTCCGTTTGTCGCTGCAATCCAAATGTAATGATTTATATAGAAGAACAAACATAGGGATTCTGAAGGAGGTTCAGCATGTTTGCAGGACAACCAATAATACTCCTAAAAGAAGGTACTGAAAGAACACGTGGAAGAAGTGCCCAGTCTAACAGCATCGCCGCCGCAAAAGCGGTCGCCGAAGCCGTGCGGTCCACGCTTGGACCAAGAGGAATGGACAAGATGCTTGTTGACAGCATGGGTGATGTCGTGATCACAAACGACGGTGCAACGATTCTGAAAGAGATAGACATAGAACATCCAGCCGCCAAGATGGTGGTCGAGGTCGCGAAGACGCAGGACGATGAGGCCGGCGACGGGACCACGAGCGCTGTCGTTCTCGCTGGTGAGCTCCTCAAGAAATCCGAGGATCTGATCGAGCAGAACGTTCATCCCACGATCGTGGTGAACGGCTTCAGGATGGCCGCCGAGAAGGCGATGAACGTCCTGGACAAGATGGCTGTGAACGTCAGGAGAGGCGACAAGAAGAAGCTGTTGAGTATCGCCACGACCTCTATAGGCGGCCGCAGCATGGGTGCCATTCGTAACCACCTGGCAACGATGGCCGTGGACGCCGTTTCGAAGATCGTCGAGGAGAGGGACGGCACGTTCATCGCGGACACAGACAACATCAAGGTTGAGAAGAAGCACGGGGCTTCCGTTCTCGAATCGGAGCTCATCGACGGAATGATCATCGACAAGGAGAGGGTCCATCCGCGGATGCCCAAGTGGGTGAAGAACGCCAAGATCGCCCTCATCAACTCCGCTCTCGAGATCAAGAAAACCGAGGTGGACGCGAAGATCCAGATCACCGACCCGTCCCAGATGGAGAGGTTCCTCCAGGAAGAGGAGAAGACCCTGAAGAGAATGGTCGACAAGCTGAAGAAGAGCGGGGCCAACGCAGTATTCTGCCAGAAGGGCATCGACGACCTCGTCCAGCACTACCTGGCGAAGGATGGCATCTACGCGCTCAGAAGGATCAAGAAGAGCGACATGGACAAGCTCTCGAAGGCGACAGGCGGCAAGATAGTCACCAATCTCGAGGATCTCGGTCGGCAGGAGCTCGGAAAGGCCGGTCTGATCGAGGAGAAGAAGATTGGCGACGATGACATGACGTTCGTCACTGGCTGCAAGGACAGCAAGGCCGTGTCCATCATCGTACGCGGCGGGACGGAGCACGTGGTCGACGAGGTCGAGCGGGCTCTGCACGACGCCATCAGGGTCGTCGGTGTAGCGATCGAGGACGGCAAGGCCATACCAGGCGGAGGAGCCACCGAGATCGAGGTGTCGCTCAGACTCAGGGACTACGCTTCCACTGTTGGCGGAAGAGAACAGCTCGCGATCGAGGCCTTCGCGGACGCTCTGGAGATCATTCCGTGGACGCTGGGCGAGAACGCTGGGTTGGATTCGATAGACCTGCTCATCGAGCTTAGATCGAAGCACGAGGGCAAGAAGGCCAATAAGAACGCGGGCGTGGACGTCTACAGCGGCAAGGTCAAGGACATGATCAAGCTGAACGTCATAGAGCCCATCCGCGTGAAGACCCAGGCGGTCAAATCGGCCACTGACGTCGCAGCGATGATCTTGAGGATAGACGACATAATCGCCTCGAAGAAGATGGAGGGGCCCCCGCCAGGAGCAGGTGCCCCCGGAGGAATGGGCGGTATGGGCGGCATGCCCCCAGGAATGATGTAATCATTCCACAACAACGGCTCCGTACCTGCCCTTCGCTATCTCGAGTCCGAAGTCGGTCATTTTGGCGTAGCCATTGATCACTCTGAGGTTTCCTCCAATCTTCAGAGCCCCATTCGAGACCAGCTCAGTGTCCTCGTCCCACAGGACGAGTCTGCACTCCCCGCTCCCGTCCGAGATCGTGACGTTCGCCACCCGCCCAAGGCTATCCTTCTTGCGGAACTCCCTCACGGGGCTGATTCTGAGGACCTCGCCCCGCACGCGGACCGCCTGATCAGGCTGGATGTCCGAGATGCTGTCGTAGCTCACCTGGTATCTCCCCAGCTCCTCCAATACGAGGAGCGCAGCGACGTCTTCCGTAAGGAGGCCGCCGAACTTGCTCACTATGTCCGATATCCTCTCACGGAACTCGTCGTAGGTGACGAGGTCCTTGACGTCCTCGAAGGAATCCCTCACGCTTCTCATCCCGTTCGATAGCGCTCTCTAGGAATATAACATGAACGCTGGATTTGTCCCGGTCGCAGCGTTCAATTCACAATCGTCCAGACAACGTCCTCGGGGACCTCGACCCAATATCCGCGGCCCGCCAAAAGGACGTCCGAATCGAGCATCCGCTTCAGGCAGAACGGCAGCGCCGACGGGTCGGGTTCCTCGACGTTGGAGGCATTCACGTCGACCTTGAGGTCCGCGACCGTGTACGCGCTCGCGAAGGACGGGAATCCGACGAGGTTCCAACCCGCGCGCAGCCTGATTGTCGTCGTCTCAGGCGCTAGGCCCGCCACGACGAAGTCGCTGGCCGAGGTCACGTTGACCCAGAACGCCATCGTCCTGTTCACTGTCCAGAGATCGCCTTTGTACGTCTTGAATGGCATGTAGGACTTCCACGGGTCGCTCGTATCAGAGGAATCGTAGTAGTAGGCCATGTCGAACTGGACCGTCTGGAGAGCGAATGCAATGTCGTTGCTCGATAGAGCCAACGGAACGGATATCAGCTGGGGCGCGGCCGTGAGTGGCTGCGTGAACTTGGACGCCTTGTTGGGTGCGGGCTTCGTCAGAGCACTGTTGTCAGCTTCGACGTAGTAGAAGTACGTGTTGGCGTCGCCTACGCCACAGCCAACGCATGTCCAGCTGTACGTCGGCGAGTCTGTCGCGGGCACGCTCGTGACGTAGATGTATGGTCCCGCGAAGCTCATCGCCTGGTACACATCATACTCGACGACATCGTCCTTTCCGAGTCCATCGTCCCCTGACCGGTCCCACCGTATCTCCACGTCGGGCAGTCCGGGACTGACGAGGTCCGCTCCCGTCATCATCGGCGCCAGCGGCTTCACGGCCAGTATCTCGATGTTCACGCACTCCGTTGAGGTCGTGTTCTCGTTCGGCACGATATCCCACGCGTATATACAGAGCGTGTGGTTTGCCATAGTCCATCCGGTCGTGTCGATGCTGAGCGTCACGTCCTCGACCGAGGAATTGAAGGATCCGTCCGTGGCATTCATACGAACGCTGCTGGGCCAGTTCTGGGCACCGATCGTGTAGTTCGCACCGTCTATCACCGAATCGCCAGTCGTGAGGTCGGTCACCGTTGCAGTGAGGATGACCAGATCGCCTTCGTTGACACCGACCCAAGTGTTCCCGTTCACTCGTGCGTTGAGGATCTCTGGCGGGGTCGTGTCCGGTATCGTGATGTTCACACTCACGTGCTCCAAGGACGTGACATTCCCGTTGCTAGCGGCGTCCGTTGCGTAGACATACAGGTCGTGAACGCCCATGGTCCAGCCGCTCGTGTCGATCGAGGCTTCCACGTCCTCTGTCGGCGAGCTGAACGAACCGTCGCTGGCATTCATACCAACGCTGCTGGGCCAGTTCGCGAAACCATCGGTGTAGTTCGCCAACGCGACGTTGCTGTTTCCCGTCGAGGCATCGCTCGCGGTAGCTGTCAGTGTCAGGATCGTTCCCTGCGAGACCGTGATGGAGGGCATTCCATTCACGAGCACGTTCGAGACCTCCGGCGGGATGTCGTCCTGTATGATCAGGAAGGCGAAAGGCGCCGAGTTGTTGTAGTTGCCTTTCTCATCCCACGCGTACACGGAGTAGGCAAATGTTCCCACGGTGAAAGGTGCGGAGAAGGATGCCTCCACATCTTCCACAGGCGAATCATACGTACCATCACTCGCGTTCATGTCAGTACCAGGCCAGTTGGCGGGGATGGGCGTTGTGTAGTTCGCACCCGCGATGTCCGACCCGCCTGTGCTACTGTCATCGACCGTCGCCGTAATGATGCAGGTGACAGGAAGCGTGGAGAACTGGATTGTCCTGGCGAACTGACCGTCGATCCGAACGGTCGTCACGTCCGGTGGTTGGTCCTCTGCCATGACTTGGAGTTGTGCGCAGCTTCCCGTGGTGTTCTCGTTCTGAAGCGTGCTGTTATCAGTCGCGTACACGCAGAGGTCGTAGAGACCAGGAGCGAGTAACGACGTATCTACGGTTGCGTCCACGTCCTCTGTCGGTGTGTCGTATGTCCCGTCCGTTGCGTTCATTGACGTTCCAGGCCAAGCTTGTGCGCCGGAAGTGTAGTTGGCGGTCAGAATGGGCGACCCTCCAGTGCCCGTATCAACCACTGTGGCGGTGAGCGCAACTGAAGCGGTGCCTTCGACAATGGCATTGGACGGGCTCCCGTCAACGAGCACATTGAAGATCTCAGGCGGTACGTCATCCAGGATTGTGAGGGAAGCAGATGGTCCTGTGTTGTTGCAGTTGGGAACCTCATCACACGCATATACGAAGTAATCGTAGGTCCCGACGCCAGGCGTTGGGATATCATAATAGGCCGTCTCTGTCGGTGAGTCGAAGGATCCGTCTGACGCATTCATCAGGATACCAGGCCACGCTCCCGGGCTCGTCGTGCAGTTCGCGCTTGTTATGTTCGAGTTCCCAGTCGAGCTATCGTCCAGGACCGCCGTCAGTTGCACAGTGGCCGGTCTCGTGGAGAGGAAGTAGGTCTGGCTTGGAGCACTATCAATCGCCACGTTCCAGATCTCTGGTGGCTGTGTGTCTGGATCAGTGATCGTGATGCGGGCATATTCAGGCGAATCCATGTTACAGTTGGGAACCACATCACATCCATACACGTACAGGTCATAGTCTCCAGGGGTCCAGCCAGTCGTGTCGACTGGTTCGGTCACATCCTCCGTGACATCACCGAAACCTCCATCCTGAGCAGACATTCCCGTTCCCGGCCAGTTCTGAGCACCTATGGTGTAGTTCGCTTCCGTGACCGCCGATCCGCCGGTGGAGAGGTCCGATACCTGGGCAGTGAGTGTCACAGGCGTTCCTTCAGTGATTGCTATCGAAGGTTGGCCATTGGCGAGAACATTCTGGATCGTCGGCGGAGTCGTGTCACCAGGCGTCCCTATGGTGAAATCTGCATCGCTCTGGGTGCAATTCTGAAGCCCCACAGAGTCCCTGACACAGACTCTAACTCTCGCCTTGTTGGTCTGGGCAATGGGAACGTTCCAGAGATGGACGCCGTCGTCTGGCTCTCCTACCTGAATAGGTATCCACGAGGGTGAAGAGGAGTCCAGCGCATACTCGATTGTCACACCATCCTCTGGTATGTCGACGTCATTGGCGATCCAGTGGACTTCATACAGTTGTCCTGGGTCCAGGACTTCACCGCCATCGGGCTGCAGAACATCAACGCGCGGTGCTTCGACGCTATCCAGCCAGAAGAAGATATTCCACATCAGAATCTCCCCGTCCATGTCGAAGTCCGGGTCACCAGGGTACGAGCTGATGCCCTCGAAGTAGTTGAATGCCATGAAGACGACGCCTGAGTCGGCATCATGTTCAGCTCTGACACCAGCGACAGTCCCCAAACCAGAATACGTGAAGATCTGGATGCCACCGGGAGCAAGAGAGATCTCGTCAGGACTGAATCCAAAGACCTGCTTCCCGGACAACCCCATCGTAATAGGATCTCCGGGAACCCCATCAACAGTAAGAGCGCCCGCGTTGTCGTTTTCAAAGTCAGCATGTAGGCTCGCCTGCAACCAGTTCAGATAACCCATAGAAGAAGCTTCGTAGGCGATCTCTTCACCGACAACTAATAACCCTTGGTCCGCGGAGAGACCTCCATCGATGCAATCCCTATCAGACAAGCCAAACGTACTACTGCCGGTTCCTGTGAACCATAGCTGAACGGCATAGTCCTGCACGTCGGAGTAGACCGGCGGAGTCCTCATGTTCGCCATGTTATTATCGAGTGGTTCGAGTGTGTCCCAACTCTCATGGCCAATGCGGGCCTTTGTCAGGAATTCATCGTATCTATCGAATCCGTCGTCGTATGCGTCGTTCGTGTCCTTGTTTATCAGGACAATGGGCTTATCAACGAACTCGATCGAGGAGGCTTGCAGGACTTCAGCGTTGAAATATCCCCCGTTTGGTATCTTGTTGTCTGTCTGCACAAACACCGCAACACCCAGCTCTCTTATATCAGTGGATGGATACCAAAACGGGTCGATTGTGAAAGTCTGCTGTGCGTCATACGTGTCTCCAGGCTGATCGAAAGAGCCAGGGAGCGGGATTGCCTTTCCATCTCTGGCTACATGGTTGAAGACTCTGTGAAGAATGCCATAGATCTCGTTTGTGTTCGGGTCTCTGTGATATATGTTGTTCTGGAAAAGCACAAACCGTACCCAAAGATTCGTCAGTGTTATCGGATCTGTGGCCTCAAGATGAGCATTGACATGGACTGTGTCATATGTGATGTTCCCCGTGAGAGTGATCGTGAGATTGCTATTGGCGTCCGGCTGCCTCTCCTGCTGGTGCAGGGTTTTGTCGGTGTCGTACATACCATATTTCTGGGTCCCACCCCATGTCCACAGACGTTGATCACTGTAGGGCCCACCGCCATCGAAGATCACTGCGGGATATCCTGGATTGCCATAATAGGCTCTTCTCTGCTGGGCGTAGACACCCGTCAACTCATCGGTAAGAGATGCATGATACTCCAGAATCACAATGTCGTCATGGCCCAACTCATTGTACAGTCTCTCAAGCGAGTGCTTCTGTGCCGGGCAATATTGGCACCAGTCGGCGGTGTTCACTTCGACGAGCACCGTTCTAGTGCTCGAGCCGCCACGGCACCTTGCCGTCGGACTAGGTCCAGGGGAATCATCTGATTCCACGTGAACGAGAAGCACGCTGCTCAAAAGCAAGAAACACAATAACGAGGCCCAAACTAGCGTTAGTCTCTTCATGCCCTGCCTCCTCCTAGCGGGGCATATTCGTCTAAGCGTATATCAATATTACCCAGTTATAGCCATGGCGCGCACAACCCCGCAGAAAAGCCAGCCACGCGGGGCGGTTCACTTCAGCCTGATGGTCTCGAGGTTCATGGGCGCTCTCGTTTCCATGCCGAACTTCTTGTACAGGCTGCTCGCGAGGTCGGAGCACTTGTACTCCTCACCGTGGCCGATGATCACCCGCTCGGGCCGCGGTTCGAGCGTTCCCACGTAGTTGAGCAGCTGAAGCCTGTCGGAGTGCCCGCTGAAACCGTCGACGACCTCCACGTCCAATCTGATCTGCAGCGTCAGAGGACTGCCCCTGTCGTTCAGGGTTATCTCCTTCCACTCCTTCTGGATCTTGCGCCCTATCGTGCCCTCCGCCTGGTAGCCAACGAAAACCAGCGCGTTCTTTGGGTTGTCGGCCCATGCCTTGAAGTACTCGATCACAGGCCCTCCGTTCATCATGCCCGACGTCGCCAGAATGATGCACGGGTCCGTGTCGTTGATGATCCTCTCCCTCATCTCCTGGCTGTCCACGCGGTTGAAGACCTCCGCAAGGAACGGGTTCTGCCCGGTCTGGAAGATCTGGGTCCTCAGCGAGCTGTTGAGGTACTCCGGATAGGCTGTGTGAATGGCCGTCGCCTCCCAGATCATCCCGTCCAGATATATCGGGACGGTGGGGATGCGCTTCATCCTCATCAGCCCTTCCAGGACCAGCATGACCTCCTGCGATCGTCCGACCGCGAAGACGGGGACGAGCATCTTGCCGCCCCTGTTGAGGATCCTGGCCGCTATGCCCTTCACCTGGCCCGAGGCCTCCCTCCTGCTCGGCTGCAGGTCGTGATATCCTCCGTATGTGGATTCTATGATGAGCGTCTCGAGCCTCGGGAACCTGTTCGTGGCGGCGTTGAACAGCCACGATTTCTCGAACTTGATGTCCCCTGTGAACGCGACGTTGTACATGCCGTCCCCGATGTGGAAGTGGGCGATCGATGAGCCGAGTATATGACCGGCGTTCTGGAGCGTCAGTCGCACGTCAGGCGAGATGTCGGTCGTCTCGCCGTACTTGAGCGGGATGCAGTGCTTAACCGTGTCCCTTATGTGCTTGGAGTCGTACGGGGCCTTCTTCGCCTCCCCGAAGGCGACCTTGACGTAGTCGATCTGGAGGAGCGACATGAGATCGCGCGTGGGGGGCGTGCAGTAGACGGGCCCGTCGTATCCGTACTTGAACAGGACGGGAATGAGCCCGGAGTGATCGAGATGAGCGTGGGTCACGACAACGCCGTCGAGCGCTTCCAGGGGCATGACCTCAGGGGCCTGGAGATACGGGCTTCCGTTGTTATCGGATGAGACGTCGACGCCGCAGTCTATCATTATCTTGCTTCCCCTTGTCATCAGTAGCGAGCATGATCTTCCTACCTGCCTGAACCCGCCAAGGGTCGTCAACCTCACCCAGTTCTCTCCTTCCGCGGTATCGCGGGCGAGTCTTCTCCCCACCCGCTTCAGGAACGCCTCCCTGTCGTCGCGGTACTTCCTGAGGAAGCTCCTGATATCCGCGACGGTCCTCGACGGAATCGGCGGGGTCCTCACCACCCTGGGTGCCCAGCCGATGGTCTTCTTGATCTCGTTCAGAATGGTCCCGCGCTTCCCGATCACCAGACCGGGAGAAAGGGCCTCTATCGTGACCTCGCCGTTCTCGTGCTCGAAATAGATGTCAGTGATCTTGGCGTCCTCAGGGATTATCTCCCTTATGCTCTCCTCCGCTTCCTCGATCGGGGAGAGAAGCGAGGGGTCGGGCCTTATGGCCACTCTTCGTCTCATTCCCTGCGCCAGTTGCCTGACGATATCGTTGTTCTCCGCGAACTCCTCCATGCTCTTGGTGTAGATGACTACGACTGGACCTTCGAGTTCAATCTCCGTTATCTCCACGTCTTTAGGGACGACCTTTCTAACTACCTTTTCAGCGTCCCGAAGAATTCTTTCCACGCTCATTTGGTTTCACTTGAATACTATAGAGAAGAGCTAGCTCAGTTTCATCGCTGACTTCCTCTTCTCGACTTCCTTGTCATCGAGGTGAACGTAGCCCCTCTTCGTTATGGAAACGATGTCTATCCCGTCACCCGAGACCGCATCCCTCTTCATGGCGGCCGTCAGGGCCCTTATCGCGAGGTCTATGCCATTGTCCAGGCTAACGTCGTCCTTGTAGTGGTCCTCCAACACTCCGTACACGTAGGGGGATCCGGACCCTGTGGTCACGTACTTGTCGGGTATGCTCCCTCCGGCCATGTCCAGGGAGTACACGTGATTGCCCTCCTCGTCCACGCCGCCGATGACGAGCTGCACCCAATAGGGGAAGTACCTCCTTCCCGCCAGGATGTTCGAGAGAAGCGTGGCGCACGCCTTCACAGACATGGGAGCGTTCCGCTTGAGCTTGAAGAGCTCGACCTCTGCGGTAATGTATCTCGCCAGCAGTTGGATATCTCCCACCAGACCAGCGGTCGTCAAGCCCAGATTGTCATCAAGCTTGAACACCTTCTTCGTCGCCTTGTGAGCGATTAGCGTCCCCATGGTTGCCCTTCGCTCGGCTGCCAAGACCACACCCTCCTTGCAGACCATACCTAGTGTGGTTGTCCCTGTCTTTACCTCATTTGCCATCTGCGTCATATCATACCCTCGAAAACTGGGAAAACTGACGCCTGAGCTATTGTTGTCCTGCTATATAACTATTTTGAGACGATTCGCGTTCAGGCCAGGGGATGTAGCGTCTGTCGGGGGTCTCGATTCTGACGGTTCCTGTGGTGCTGTAGTTCTCCGTGATATGCTGAAGGCTACTTTCTTATAGTGGGTAGCTTCTTTTCGTCGAAAAGGTCCTCCAGAGGAACCTGGGGAGCCTCCGGAAGAGCCCGAGGAGTAGGAGCGCGGGAACACCGTCCCGCCTTCCTCATCATCTGGGGAGGGTGTATCGATGGCAGGTAAAGGCGACAAGGTAAGCAAAGAGACTGCGGAGGAGATGATCCTGGACATCCTCAAGGAGGGCGGTCCCATGACCACGATTCAGATCGAAGAGCTTTTTAGGTCGGAGAACGCCGAATGCCCGGATTCGGCCGCCCTCTTCCTCAACAAGATGAGGCTGAGCGGCAAGATAAACGGGAAGTTGTCCATCGAGCACAAGGGCTGGCTCTGGTGGCTGGACTAGGGCACCGCCCAGAGATGCGTGTCCACGACATCATCAGTCTCCCGCCAGAGTAGCGAGAACTGATAGTCGTGCCCGCTTGAGACGTTGATGACGAACACGTCCCCGACGGTCAGCAGGCCGTCCGAGTCCATGTCCAGGAACGTGACGTTCCCTGCCATCGCACCGTCCGACAGTGGGTCCATCCTGTCCGTCTCGTTCGAATCGGTCTCCAGGAAGGCCCCGAAGAGGCCTATGTCCAACACATCGGAGACGAAGAACACGGTGACGTTGTACGTGGTCACATTGTGGAAAGCGCCCAATATGGTAACGTTGGGGACCGATGAAGTAGGCGTTCCCGAGGCGGGATCGGATTTCGGACCCTCGTTCCCCTGAGCGTCCACAGCGCTCACTTCGTAAGTGTACATCTGAGTATTGCTCAGCCCAGTATCCTGGAACGCTGTCCCTGCAGGCTCGTCGGTGAGCCTCGAACCGTCCCGATAGACGTAGTACTTCGCAACGCCTACATTGTCAGTGGCTGGGTCCCAAGTGAGGTTGAGCTTTCCGTCCTTCACGTCCGTGACAACGAGGGCCATGACCTTGGACGGGGGCTCGGAATCATACTCCGTGGGCATGCCGCTCACCTGCACTGACCTCTGCCCCTCGTTTCCCGAGGTGTCAACTGCGGCGACCTCGTAGGCGTAGATCTGACCGTTCGTGAGCCCAGTGTCCTGGAAGAATGTTGAAACCGGTTCATCGATGAGAGCGACGCCATCCCTGTAAATCGTGTGGTGATCGACCGCGACATTGTCGAAAGCCTCGTCCCATGTCAGATTGAGCTTTCCGTCGAATGCATTCTCCACCACCAGCCCCTCGACGCGGCTGGGCGGGACGTTGTCAGAGGGTGTGGGCATGCCCGAGACCGTGCTGGAGAAGTCACCCACGTTGTCCGAGCTGTCAACGGCCCGTACTTGGTAGAAATACAGGGTGCCATCAATGAGGGCAGTGTCAACATAGAACGGGTACGACGCCTCGCTCGGGAGGAGATTGCCGTCCCGGAATATCTGATATCCCACCACCTTCTTGTTGTCGGTCGCCTCGTCCCAGAACAGGAAGAGCTTACCGTCACGCAGGTCGTAGATCTCAAGCCCCTCCACCTTGCTCGGAGGCGTGCGGTCCTCCGGAAGCTCCATCTGAAGGACGTAGAGTATCGACGCCACGACAACCGTCGCTGTGACGACGATTACGATGATGGCCAGGTTGCGATTCCGATTGCTTCCGATCTCCATTGCATCCGTTTGATGAATTCTTCGCTTTAATACCTTTCGGCATATCCGCAGAGTCCAGTTTGCTCGCTCATCCCAGAGGCGTGGAACCCATCCACACAAAACATAAAATACTGAGATTCGCATACAGGGGACAGATGGGATTGCCATGTTGGAGGAAATTTCTGAGATTATAGGCCTGCAGGTTTACACTCACGAAGGGGTCTTCCTCGGTAACGTGAACAACCTGATAGTGAACGTCGAGAACTCCACGGTCGAGAGACTGTTCATAGGAGAACCCAACCCGCTGCTCGTCGAGGGTGCGAGGTCAGTGGCCGTTCCCTACCGGTGGATACAGAGTGTGGGCGATGTCATAATCCTGAAGTACTTCCCCAAGCGCGTGAGCCTCAAGAAGGGGAAGTAGCCCAGGAAATGTTTTAAGTCCTCAAGCCATATTCGGACGCATGGGGCATGCTGAGTCCTCAGGGGCAGGAGTCTGTTTTGCAGGGAATCATGTATTCCGAGGATGAGGGAGTTTGGATGAGGTCCCGCTTCGAGATCCTGGAGATCGAGGTTCTGCACAGCCACGAGGAGATAAAGCCCGACATCCTCGACTGCCTCGCGGACCAGATTGCCAAGGACGGCGCCCTCTTCAAGCCCATCGTCGTGGACGAGAAGACCTACGTCATTCTGGACGGGCATCACAGGTTCGAGGCCCTCAAGCGGCTCGGGTGCAGGAGGATACCGGTGTACCTCGTCGACTACAAGGACGACGCCATCGAGGTCGTGACCTGGCCCGGAGCGGTTGTCAACGAGATTTCGAAGGACGAGATCATCGCCATGGGCCTGAGCGACAACGTGTACCCGCCCAAGACATCCAGGCATATCATCAGGGTGACTCTCGAGGACAGCCCGGTGGACCTCTCGAAGCTCCGCTAGTCCTCTGGCTCCTCTTCTGGCTCCTCCTCGGTTTTCGGACGGGACTCGGTGAACCAAATTGCGAACAGCATTATCACGCACATGACGAAGGTGGAATACCACCCAAGAGAGGGGCCCCAGGTTGTCTCCGTGGCACTCAGCGGAGTCTGGTCGTAGTCGGAACCTGCAAACGTCTGTATGTCCGGGGCCTCAATCTCCAGGGTTTCTTTGAGACCGGCTTGAGAGTTCCCGACCTCGGAAGGTACATTGACGTGAAGATAGGTCGCAGAACCCAGCATGACGAAGATCACAGCGAAGCCAAGGACGAGTGCAAGCGATTTCAGGACGGCTTTCCTGCGCGACAGAAGGTGAAAGACTGGAAACAGGACCGCCAAGATGGTCCCAACTGTCACCAGGACAAGTAGTATCTGGAAGTGCGCATCAAGCTCTGAGTCCTCGATTTCTGAGTAAGAATTGGACCACGTCCTTTCTTCAGGAGTGTCCCCAGGGATGCGAGTCTCTGTCAGTTGAGAAGTGGATACGCCAAGAAGTCTGAAATCGTGGGTACTATTCACATAGACGGTGGGGACGGCTGGGGGTGGGGGTCCGCGTTCATCGGCCTCAATCGTCCACCAGGGAACGAAGAACGCCGAGACGAGCATACCGACACAGACAATGGCTAGAACGATTCCTATGTGAAACTTGTTGATTCTCATCCTCGTTCACCCGATAACTCTTCCGGCTATTTCACCGTATTGTCCTCCCACAAGCCGGGCATGCGTTCTGTCCTTCTGGAATCTCCGCTCCGCACCTTCTGCACGCTCTCTTGCCGGAGGACGGAGTCTGCCCAGCCGTCGCCTCTCGGGATTTCCTTCTCAACAGAAGGACGGCAATCGCAATGATGATGATGAGCAGGACGAGCGCAAGCAGGACGAGCAGAGCCGTGGTCCAGTCAATCGCTCCGTCCTGGCTCTCCCCGTAGGAAACGAGGTTCCACTCTCCTATGAGCTCGTCCCCGCTGTCATAGATGTCGACCTCAACGCTGTTGTTGACCTCGTTCGAGAAGTACTCGTGTCTGTAGCCTTCGGAGTAGCCGAAGAGGTACATCCCGGGGGAGGAGACGTTCAGCTCGTACGCCTGAAAGCTGCCCGCCTCGACATCCACTGGCTGGAGTCCTACGCATTCGTAGGCAGAGCTGTACGCGTATGGCACTGTCGCCTCGTCCTCCCCAACGACCTCGCCGTTCACTTTCGCCACATAATGGATATAGCTCAGACCCTGGCCGGTGGTCATCCCGGTGTCCCCGGCGTCGAAGGGGAAATGCCAAGTGTCAGTCTCTATGTCCAAGGAGGTCTCCACCTCGACGGCCATCTCGAAGAGCACTGAGAACTTGGAGAACCTCGACGTTATCTCCTGCGACGACTTGACGTACTCGAAGGAGTCGTTGTCGAGGAAAAGGGACCCCTCCAGGCTCGCCGGCGCGGTCATCGTGAGAGGGCCTAGGTCCTGAACGGTATACGTGAATGTCACCTCGAAATCCCCTTCCAGGGCGATGACCCATGCATCGTACGTTCTGCTAAGGACCTCCACGGTTTGTCTGGGCTCGACGGCCATCCTGATCGTCCCCTGGATGGACATATCTTCGAACCCTCCCTCCACCTGGCCGATGAGATTGTCTAGCGACATGTGTACAGAATACTCCCACTCGTTGCCTACCGATAGGGCAGGGGCCTCGGCCTCGGCGGTTACGCCACCAGCTGTCCCGAAGTAGAGAATCAGAACCAGAAGAATCGACAGGCGGGACCTAAGTGGCATCTTGTTCTCGACCCAGTGTTTGGATTGATGCGGGCATATAAGTATGTTGGCTCATAGGTCGTCCAGGTCCATCCCGCACAGCTCGCTGAGCTCGTCGTGGAGACGCCTTATCCTCTTCGCGGCGGTCAGGAGACCTCGCTCCTTCATCTGGTCGATGAGCACATCTATCTTGCCCTCTTCAGCGAGGTTATCAGCGTGGGCCACCACCCTCTCTTCCAGAGTCTTGGGGACGTAGCTTCTGGCGGGGAAGCCGATTTCCTTTGCCTCGTCCTTCGCGATTCCCGCCCCAACATGCTTCTCCACGATCCCCGCCAGAACTGCTGGAAAACCCTTCTCTCGGAGGATCTGCCCGCCCACGTGCCCGTGGTCTATGTCGTGGGTCCTCCCGCGACCGATGTCGTGGAGCAGCCCACCCAGCTCGCACAGTCTCTCGTCCGCGCCGCAAAGGGAGGCGATCTTCTTCGCTAGCCCGGAGATGCGCTTGCAGTGCTCGATCACCGCACGGTCGCACCCGGCCTCTCGGAGGGCCTTGAGGCAGTCCTTCCGGGACGGGAGTCCTGCGGGCCTCCCGACCACATTCTTACCCTTCTCGGATGGAACGATCCTCATCCTCCCCTCGAATTCCCGCTCGAGCGGCTCGCCCCCGAGCAGCCTGTCGAGGAAGACAGCCAGCGCGGCGACCTCCGAATGGGGCTGATTCCCCACGGAGACGTTGTGGTCCGTGATGTCATAAACCTCGGCAGGGACCTTCTCCCCGCCGATCACAATGATCAGGTCCTTCTTCCCGATTTTCGGTAGCGCGTCCCTCAGTCTCTCCCCGTACATGGTGAGGTGGACGATCGTACCCCGCCACTCCTTGAGAGTCCTGCGCCAGTTGACGCCCGTGGAGATGTGGAAGTCCCCGCCGAACTTCTCCACGACGTTGCTCACGCTCCTCTCCAGCACCGAGTCCTTCGTGGAGACGAGGACGCAGTCCGCGCCGAAGGCCCTCGCGACCAAGGCGACGTGGGTCGTGATTCTGCGGTCTCTGGGAATCCTGTGACCGAGCCGTAGGACGGAGATCATTCTTCCCACATCATAGAATAGAGGAACAGCGCGACGCTGGCGTTGGTCACAATCATGACCACGAAAACGGGCATGGCCTTCAGCACGTCGCTTTGGTAGACCATCGCGGTTGAAATGATCAGGAGCACGAGGACGCCGAGGGTCATGCCCGCAAGGAAGTGCGCGCCCCTCTCCGTCATGGACTTGGGCCTGATTCTCAGATCGTCGAGCATGTAGAATAGGGCCACGAGGGCGGATACGACAATCGCCGTGATGGACAGCACGATCAGCGTCGTGTCCCAGGTCAGGATGACGAAGAAGTAGAGAAATATGGCTAGCCCCACGAACCCGATCCCGGATATCATGGCGAGCTTGCTCCTGTCGAACTCGTCCGCCATTATTGGGATGTCATCGAACTCCTCCCCGGTCTCTGCCGTGGAAGGAACGTTCTCGAAGGGGCTCTCTTCGTAAGACGACTCATCGTCGGTAGGACGATTCTCGAACGGATTCTCGGAATCGCCTTCCATATCAGGTGCTCCTATTTCAGCTTCCTAATCTGGTGACCCTTAAACTCCAGTCTGAAGGATCGCTTTATGAGGCCCTTGAGCATCGTCTGCGAGACTCCCAGGTCGTCGGCGATGTCCCCGGAGAACTTCCCCTCCTCATCAACTTCCTTGAGTATCTTCTTCTCGATCTTGCGGTACTCGTTCTCCGGCATCACAACTGCCGCCAGGATGTCGCACATCTCGTTCACGGGCGATGAAGCGTTTATGTGAAACGACGTGTAGAAGGCGTGGTAAGACTTCTCGGGCTCCGGGTCGGACTCGCTCGTCTGCCACTTCGTCTCGACCAAGTTCATCTTCTCGAAGAACTTGAGAGCTTCGAGACCCTCCTCTCCGAACTTTTCCTCGATCTCTCTTGCGGTGCGCCAGTTATCGGATACGTCCTTCAGGACCTCCCTCTTGACCTCTTTGTCGACCGCCATGAGAATAGGAACAAGCTCTGCTGGCTCGTTCACGAATTTGATGCGATTCATTATTTGACCTATGGGTATATTGGTCTCAGGGAATAAAAGCTTTTATATCATCCGTCGTGAAAGCGACATCTGCCAGCACCGCATCCGGAACGTCTGGTCGCGAGAGTCAGAGCTCTTTGTCCACCCCTTCGACGCCCTTTCTGGCTATGTCCTCGTATATGTCCCGGTGCTTTCTGAACTTCCAGATCCTGGCATCGTCAAGCGCCATGATCCTGATGATGTCCTCCACTTCCTTATCCCACTTCGTCTCGGATTCCATGCGGGTCTCCATGTCCCTGACACGACTGACCAGGAAGGTGATGACCTCCGCTTGGCGGTTGAGTATCTTCTTCACCTCATCCATGTTGGAGTTCTCCGCATCCTTGAGGTCGCGGATTTCGTG
Source organism: Thermoplasmata archaeon (assembly GCA_023136265.1). Classification (GTDB taxonomy): domain Archaea; phylum Thermoplasmatota; class Thermoplasmata; order RBG-16-68-12; family JAGMCJ01; genus JAGMCJ01. The sequence goes on along the minus strand of JAGLRN010000029.1, from coordinate 16,657 downwards.
GTCTATGCTCTCGAAAATGCGTTCAATCTCTCTCATGAGTGCACCTTGGGTAGTAATGGATTGGGAATATATAGAGTTAGTCCATTAGCCCGTGGGACGCCCTCCCGAAACAGTAAGGTTCAAGTCTTTGGTCGCAATTCCCGTGTCGGTAGTTTCCATGTTTGTAAAGGATCTCAAGGCCAACTCTTCGTTCGATACGATCGAGCTTTCAGTCGTCTCCAAGGGAGAGGCGAGGGACTTCACCAGCAGGTACGGATCGAGCGGTAGGGTCTGCGATGTCAAGTGCGAGGACGGCATGGGTGCCGGGGTCTCCCTCACCCTATGGAACGATGAGATTGACAAGGTCGGTGTTGGCGACAAGATCAGGATATCGGACGGATGGGTGAAGGAATGGCAGGGAGACCTGCAGGTTAGCATCGGAAGGAAGGGCAAGCTCGAGACCCTTTAGATTCCCGACACCACCGTCATCACCGTCATCACAACGAGCGGGACGATCAGCATCAGGAAATCGTCATCCACGAATCTGATCTTCTTATGCTCGGCGGCGATGCCGGATGCGGCGCCCGCAGCGGCGATGAAGACGATGCTCCACGGGGCGAGACTTGAGACGACGATCAAGGCGACTGCCGCAAGGACGAGATATGAGGCGAAGGGCAGCCACGGGTACAGCCCGTTCTTCCTGCCCCGGAGGAAGCCGCTGAGCGGGTCAATCCACGCCATCCCGAGGACCGCTGGAACGACGAGCGCATAATCGAAGAGAAGGAAGGCCACCGTGAACCCGATTCCCGCCCACAGGTACGCCGCCATGTTGTCCATCTCGTACTCCCTGGTTCCGAACACGCGGATCTGATACGCCAGCCTGAAGAACTCGAAGACGATGAAGGAGAACACGGCGCCCAGCAGAACAAGCCTCTTGTCTATCCCTATCCACGTGTCATCGGGGATTATGTAGTAGAGCAGGAAAACGGGGAGACAGATGTGAACGAGCCTTCTGACCGCAGACTCCTCGGCCCTAATCCGTGAACGCAGCTCTCTTCCACTTGTCATCTATCCCCTTGTACAGGATTATAGTCGTCAGTATTAATACTGAGCAGACGACGAGGATCCCGAGCGAGGCGAAGAAGAGGCTCCTGTCTATCGTGAAGGATATGATGACGAGGCAGACGTCTGGAAGCATGGACATCACGGTGAACTTGACGAGGATGTTGGCGTCGAAGAGGAAGGTGTTCGTCCGCAGGCCAGTGAGATAGGCGGTCATCACGACCATGTATATGGAGACCACGAACATGACCGGTATGGCCAGCCACAGCAGGGACATGTCATCGTTCAGGAAGCTGATCGCCAACAGGAATATCAGGCTTATCCAGGACGTGAGCATGAGGAACGCTATGATCTTCGTCTTGATGACCTTCGTCGGCGGGACGGGCAGCGTCTCGAAGTACTCCATGATGTCCACGTTGTTGAGCCAGCTGTAGAGTATGACACCGAAGAAGCCGACCATGGCCCCGTAGAAGACCGTGTTGAACCCGACGGGGATCGCGAGGCCCGTCCTTACGAACCACGCAGTGAAGCTCAGAAAGAGGAGCGGAGTGACGAAGCTGAAGAACATCTTGGTTACCGTCCCGCTCCTCCTCAGGTCGACGAGCTCCTTTGCCAGGAGGCCACGGTACTGCCTCGCGAAGGAGAGCTTCCCGAACATCCGGGGAAGGTCCCTCGTCTCGGTCTTAGGCCTCAGCGGGCTGAACCTCGTTGGTATCAGTGCGTACGCGGCCGCGACAAAGAGGGCGATGAGCACGACGCCGCCCAGCGCGGAGAGGACCAGCTCGCTCGTCAGCGTGTAGGAGTACGGCGGAAGCGAGTGCTGCATGGCGAGTCCTGGGAGAAGGAACGTGAGCGGGATGGCGTCGAATCCGACCTGGGCCACGAAGAGCCCCATGATGAGGACCGTGACCCCGACGAAGGCGGCGTGGCTCCTTATGTACACGACGGAAGCGAAGAAGCTGAGCGAGATCCCGATGAGGAAGGAGACGAGGGCGGCGACGAAGAGGAGGACGACCGACGTCCACCTGAACCCGCTGAGCGGAACGGAGAACAGCAGTCCGAGCGTCGCGGGCAGCAGGAGCAGGAGCACGTAGAAGATCACGTCCCGGAGATACATCCCGAGGAACGTCTTCCTGAACGATATCGGAAGGGTCAGAGGGCTCGCGACCAGGTATTTCCGCCGGCCGTGCTGCCTCTCCACATACTCCCTTCCCATGAATCCGAAGGCCCCCACGCTAAGGCCGTAGAGGAAGACCGACACGTGTAGCAGGAGCATTACGTCGTCGAGGGTGGTGTCCGCGAGGATCCTGTCGGAGGTCAGGGCAACGCCGAAGGAGAACATGCACACGATGAACGGAAAGACGAGGAACATGCGGGGGTTCGTGTAGTACGTGTGCATCCTGAACTCTTCCCGCAGGAAGAGCCTGGTGAACTCCATCATCGACTTCCTCTCTCGCCAACGAGGCTGATGAAGGCATTCTCGAGGCTTCCGAACTCGCCCAGGAGCCGGTCGATGTCCTCCCGGACGATTATGCTCCCCCCGCTGATTATCGCCACGGAACTGCAGATCTTCTCGGCCATCTCCAGAAGGTGCGTGCACATGAAGATGGTCCCCCCGTTCCTCACGTAGCCTGACAGGTAGTCCTTGACCTTCCTCTGGTACAGCGGGTCCAGGTTGATCAGCGGCTCATCGAGGAAGAGGACCCTCGGTTCGTGCATGAACGCCCCCGCGAGCATGAGCTTCTGCCTGTTCCCCTTCGACAGGTCGCGGCAGACGACGCCCTCGTTCTCGGTCAGGTCGAAGAAGTCCATCCACTTCCTTATCTTGCCCTCGCTCGCCTCGATCTTTCTCACCTTGGAGACGAAGTAGAGGAACTCGTAGGCGGTCAGATAGCTCGGCGGGGACTCCACCTCGGGCACGATTCCCATGATTCTCTTGACTCCGACGGGTTCCTTCACCGGGTCCGTACCGAGCACGCTAGCATGCCCTTCCGACGGCACGAGCTGCCCTGTCAGTATCCTCAGGAGGGTCGTCTTGCCCGCTCCGTTGGGTCCGCACAGGCCGAACAGCTCGCCCTCATCAATCGTGAGGTTGATGTCCGTGAGGGCAGAAAAATCGCCGAACTTCTTCGATATATTCTCTGTCTGAATGACGGACATGAGACGGCTAGTTCTATGGTCGGCGGTTATTTAGCGTTTCTCATACGGTTATCGATTCCAAACCGGCTCAATGAAAAGGGTTAATCGTCTCCTCCGCGTTTCGGCGGCAATGACTCTTCGCATTGTCACCAATTGCGGGGCGGGCTCCACCGATGACGCTCTGGATCTCGCCGAGAGAGCCGGTGAAGCGGGCATGGCCGTCCTGGAGGGGGGCGGGGGCGCCATCGAAGCCGTCGTCGAGGCGATAATCGTCCTGGAGGACGATCCCCGCACGAACGCGGGATTGGGTTCGCGGCTCAGGCTCGACGGGTCGTTGCAGATGGACGCGTCCCTGATGGACTCCGACTTGAACTGCGGCTGCGTTGCTGGCATCGAGGACGTGAAGAACCCGATCGCCGTCGCGAGAAAGGTGATGGACACGCCGCACATCATGCTGGCGGGCGAGGGGGCGCTCTCCTTCGCGAGGGAGCAGGGGTTCGAGCACTTCGACCCGAGGACCGAGAAGTCCGTCGAGCGGTTGGAGACGATCAAGAAGAAGCTCGAGGAAGGCGACCTTCCTGAATGGGCGAGCAGGTGGAGGGACTATCGCGTCGGCACCGTCGGCGCGGTCGCGGTCGACGGCAAGGGGAAGATGGCGTCAGGGAACTCGACTGGCGGGACGTCCTTCATGCTTCCCGGGCGGGTCGGGGACACGCCCATCATCGGCGCCGGGATCTACTGCGGACGGCACGGAGCGGTCTCCGCCACGGGCATAGGGGAGGATATAGTCCGCCAGGTCATGTCGCTCAGGGTTCACGACAAGATGGCCGAGGGCATGTCCGCGATGGAGGCGTGCGACTGGGGGATGACGCTCTTCCCGCCGGAGATCCCCGTCGGGGTCGTGGCGGTGTCACTGTCCGACTCTGCGGCGGTCAGCAACCGACAGATGGCATCGTGGATCGGAGAGGTCTAGCCCCACAACATATTAAGCCCTGAAACGCATTCAGGGTGCGAGCCAGGAGGCGTTTGATGGAGATGACGGAAGAGTTGGAGGAAGGCACCCTCGAGTCGAGGATCGAGCTCCTTCAAAGGCACGTAGAGATGCTCAAGACGATCAGGGACAACCAGCCCATCGGCATCATCAAGCTCTCCGAGATGTTCAACTACCCGCGCCACAAGGTCAGGTATTCCCTCCGCATTTTGGAAGAGGAAGGCCTGATTCTGCCAACACCTGACGGGGCCCTCGTCACGGACAGGGTCGCCGAGTATCTCGACCGCGTCAAGAAGAGCCTCGACGAGACCCTGAACATGATAGATGAACTGAGGAAATCCCTCTGACGAAAAGCTATTTTAGTTGTCCACCATATGGGACGCTCGTTGCCGCCGTAGCTTAGTCTGGTGGAGCTCCCGGCTGTTAATAGCTGCAGCAGAAACCGGAGGGTCACCGGTTCAAATCCGGTCGGCGGCGCTTCTCATATCGTTATCGAGAACGTTGTCGTGACCGCTCCGCCGTCATCGTCGTACAGCTGGACCGTGACGACGTACGTTCCGTGACCGGCGAAGGCGTGCATGACGACGCAGTGCGCCGAGAAGGGATAGGTCCCGTACCAGTAGCTCGGGTACGTGTCAGGTGCCGCCCCGTCGTTGTAGTACGTAACGGTGCCGACGGAGCCATCTCCCCAGTCCCATTCGAACATCAGGTCATCGCTGCCCGGGTCAATGCCATCCGCCACGAACGTGATGTTGTGCCCGAGGAACAGGTCCGAGACGTTCCCAACATCCCAGAACCACGTCTCCTCGTGCCTCACGTTGAAGGTATGGTGTATCCTCGACTCCGAGCCCTCCTCGAACGCAGCTACGAGCCAAGCGGGAGTCGCTCCCCAGATCTGCCCGTTGACCGGATCGTCAGCCGGAGTGTAGTAGACCTCGGCCCTATACGTCCGCGAGAGGTTGATCGAGAGATTCTCGAACCACGCCATCTGCTCGTTCGGGCTTCCAGGATACCTCACGAGAGTGGCGGTCCATATCTCCGCGTCGTCCTCGAAGAGGTGAATCGTGACATCGTGCCACTTCTCCCCCGCTATTCTCAGCCCCAGGGATGCGTTGAAGAAGTACATGGGCTCCGTGGTCATCTGCGGAGCGACGTTCTCGATCGTGACATCGACGGTGGTCGTTCCGAGCCCACCATCATCGTCGAGTACGTAGAGGTATACGGACCCGTCGTAATCGTCGTTGAACGTCCACTGGACGGTCGGGAGCTGTCCCGCGACCTGTGCTTGCCCCTCAACGTCTCTATCATTCGCAGGATCGCCGTCGCCGTCCGAGTCATGGGTCGGTCTGAAGTCCCACCACCATTCCCAGGTGTCCAGCCATCCAGGATCTGTGAAGCTACCGTCAAACGAGAGTGTCGTGGGTTCGAATCCAGTACCGCTGACAGAGGCCGAGACACTCGGTGCGACGTTCAGAATCGTGACATTCACTTGATCGGAGTCCGAGTCGAGGAAATCGTCCTCGACCGTCAATACGACGGAATAGACGCCGTTGTCCCCATAGGCGTGCTGGACGGCGTCCATCTCATGGTGTGAGAATCCGATTCCCGGAGCGAAGCTTCCAGATGTCGACGAGGTGTCGCCGAAGTCCCAACTCGCGGTGTGGGCATCAAGCCAGCTCGGGTCATCGAAGTAGCCATCGAAGTTCACGAAGTCGCCCTCGTTCGCGGGATTGGGGGCGACGACGCTTATCACCACCTCGGGCGGCAGGTTGGAGATACTCGCTTGAGCGGAGACGACGGTCTCGCCACCGTCATCGTCTGTCACCGTAACGATGACATCGTAGGCTCCAGCGTGACCATACGAGTGCGTCTGTGCCAAGTAGAGGCTCACCGGATTCACTTCAGGACTCGGATATGGGTCCGGTGCCAAACCGTCGTTGTAGTGCGTCTCTGCGTCGCTCGTCCCGTCTCCCCATGACCACAGGACGGTGACGTCATCGCTTCCCGGGTCGGACACAGATATCTCGAACAGTATCTCGGAGCCTTCGTCGCCCGAGAAGAGCGTGCCCATCTGTCCACCCGGCGGTACGTTCAGCACGGTTGTCTGAACAGTGTCGTTGTCCTTGAGGTCCTGCGCATCCGTCACCGTCAGTGTGGCGTTGTAGATGCCGTTGTCGCCGTACGTGTGGTTGACTATGATGCCGGTCGCGTCGGCGTCGTTCGTGTAATCACCATCTCCGTCCGAGTCGACTCCATCATCAAGGTCCCATTCATACTGAAGAGCGGGTCCCCCTGATCTGCTGATCCATTGAAGCATGTTCACGAAGAGCTTGGACTCCTTCTCGGAAGGAAGACTGAAACCCGCACCGTCGCAGCCCATGACACCGTGTCCAATCTCGCTCACCGAAACTCTGCCCTCGCCGTGTTCGTGAACGGTCAGGTAGAAATTGTTGTTTGCGGGCGGAGAGCTGGCGAATATGGCCACCGCCGTGGCCGTCGTGATCTCACCACCCACGGTGTGCGTGTCCTGCACGGGAATGATGGTCCCGGGCACACCCACCTCGAAGGGAGAGTGCATCACCTCATGGTCCCCAGGGAAGAGAATCGTGTTCCCGCTGACCCACGGGGCACCGATATCGTCCACTCCCGCAGGGATCTCAGCGTCAGGACCGTAGTCGAACTTGAACTCCAGGGCGTCGTGTGTCCAAACGACACCACCGCCGCTTTCGACGTAGGTCTTGAGCTCCGCTATCCGCCCAACGCCCTCGTATGGCTGCTCATAGCAGTCGTTGATGCCGAACACGATGGCATCGAAGGCGCTGAGGTCCGGTGGAGTTCCCAGATTGAAGTCGGTGAGACTGACTTGCGTGATATCGAAGAGGTCCCCCGGATCGACGCTGTCCACGATCTTCTGGACTTCGTCTTGCACAAAGATCGAAACGTGAAGTACTTCGGACACCCCGTTCTCTTCAGCGTCCGGGTCGAAAGACCCTGAACCGTCGAGGGTGACCGTGTCGCCCTCGTCCACGGTCTGGTCCTCTCCGGCGTCCGCCACCGGGGGCTGCGGGCCGATGAACGTGTAAGGGAGGAAAGCGCCGAACGTCTGCGGTTCGTCGTAGTCCCCGTTTATCACAGTTATGGGCTGGTCGGAGGTTATATGGAGGATCTCTCCGTTCCAGACGTCGCTTCCCCACCAAAACCCGAAGCCATCGGTGCCTTTGGTCCACGGAGTCCCGGCGGGTCCAATCTTGAAGTCGTTGTGGACGGGCGCCCAGAAGTTCTCGGTATATGTCAGTGACGTGATTACAACATTCGTCGACTGATTGTATGCGAAGATCTGAAGGTCGTTCGAATACCCGGAGTTCTGCGCGTAGCAGTACAGTTCCTGACTGAACGGACCTGTTGGGATTGAATAGGCGACATCGGCGTAGTCAAGGACGTTGCTAGCCACAGGCCCATCGTAGATGAGGACGGGTTTGTCCGAACTCACCTTGACGTAGTCGAGGTCGAACTCGTTTCCCGGGCTGATGACGTTGACCGCCGGACCCGATGCCCTCGCTATCATCACGCCGCTACTGTGGCTCTGCTTAGTGGCCGTGTAGAACTCATATGTGCCGTCGGAATCATCGCCGTCCAGAGTCACATTGAAGGAGTCATCACCGTCGCTCAGATCCACGATCGAGACGTGCGTGTCGTCCTCCAGCGGGAAGACGGTGAGATAGCTCCTCACGTAAGTGTAGAAAAGAGTTCCTCTCTCGACGCCCTCGTCACCTGCCGCGTAGGAGGGCGGCGTCGCCGACCAATCGTTCAGATGGGGGGGCGCAGTGTTCCTGGAGCGCTTACCCGCCAAGACGGATGCAAGAACGTTGCTGGTCACATGAAAAGTGTCCTCTTCGAATCCTGTGATATAGTATATCTCTATCTCTGAGTCCGAGTAGTCCAGCTTGGGGGAGGCTGACGTCAGCGTGTAGTCGTCGTCCGTGTCCGCGTCCTTGTTCGTCACCATGTCGTCCACTGTGATATTGGTGGGCGTGCCTAGATCCTTGAGGGCGAAGATGTACATCTCCTCGTCCACGAAGCCGAGGAACTCGTAGCCGAGCTCCGTGCCGCTTCTGCCACTCTCCCCATAGGCGGGGACGTAGGACATCCACGGATTGGCGCTTCCAGGATTGAGGTACCCCGTCCAAATGGTCACGGGCTTTGTAGCGGTCCCGCCTGTCGCATCGGATGTGACGACCTTCAGCCTGATCTCCTGGTTGAGGTTGCCGACTCCGCCCTTCTCCTCCCAGGAGTCGCCGAAGTTGCTCAGGATGAAAGGATTCGCTATCGGCGGGCTCGAGAGCCGCGAGTCGGTTGTGCTGAGCAGTCCTCCGGTGTCGAGGTCGTACAAGTGGACCTTCGTGTCAGGCTCCTGGGCCGTAATGATGAGATCGCCGGACCAGAACGTGAGGAACTCCGTCCCCGTGGCCTGGCTCATGATCTCTTCACCAATGGGCACGGAGAGCGGACTGATCGACAGAATCAGCATAACGCACATCAATGCGGAACAGAGGCCCCTCATCCTTATCCCCCGCTTTCTAAATGGGTTCCTGGATATTTAATGATGAGCAGAAAAAGGAGGGAGGAGCCGTCGCGTTCATAGAACTCTCGTCCGGCATCCAGCATATGTGATGGAGCGCTCGTTCACCCCCCTCCAGGCCAGCGTCATCTCAGGAGAGAATCAACACTGTCTGTTACGGCTCAATAAGTCCATCATGAGCAGCATATATAAGGCTCGTCGGGAAACCACCAATTCGGATACCACATACCAACTCCGATACCACTGCTACAGTCTTAAATACGGAAAAGCATATCCTCGCGACGAGGGCCCGTAGCTTAGCCTGGTGGAGCATCTGGCTCATAACCAGAGGGTCGTCGGTTCAAATCCGGCCGGGCCCATTTTTCGCTCTTAAGCGCTCGTGACGGAGACGTTCTCCAGCCTCACCCAAGGGGCGATGAAGCTCATTATCCTCTCCGTCTCCTTCGATATGCCGCTGATCTCGTTGAGGAGCTCGAAGACGTTTCCCGCCACGAGGGTCTCCTTTATCGGGCTCATCTTCTCCCCGTTCTCGACCAGGTAGCCGCCCTTCACCGCACCGGAGAAGTCCCCGCTTATCGGGTCCGGGTCGCCCGAGAACCTGCTTATGATGACGCCCTTGGTCGTCTCGCCAATCAGGCTGTCGATGTCAGCATCTCCGGGTTCGATCATGAGGTTCGTCGGCGCGATCCTCGGCGGGCCCGAGATCCCGCCAGATGCGTGGCCAGTGCTCTCCCGCTCCTCCTTCTTTGCAGTGAGCGTGTTGTAGAGGAAGTTCTTCAGTACGCCCTTCTCGATTATCGGGAGCGGTCGGTGCGGCAGTCCCTCTCGGTCGAAGCTCGACGAGCCCAGCCCGCCGGGGATGAGGCCGTCATCCCGAACGGTCAGGTCCTCCGAGGCGACCTTGTCGTCGATGCGTCCCGCGAATCTGCTCATGCCCTTCTGCACGGCGTTCGAGTTCGTGGAGAAAACGATCACGGGTGCAAGAAGGTCCACCACCGTGTTGGGGTTCAGTATCACCGTTCCCTTGAAGCTCTCCGTCTTCTTCGCGCCGAGGGAGTTGACGACCGTTTCCGCTAGCGCCCTCGCGCTCGTCTCGACCTCGATCTCGTCCACACGCCTGGTCCCGTTGAAACGGTAGTCGAAGCTGGAGACGTCGTCTGCCTCGACCGCCATGCCCAGGATGACATGCGTGAAGGCGCACGCCTCCTCGGAGGCCTCCACCCCGCTCGAGTTGGCCACTGCGGAGCGTCCGACGTCGGCGGAGAAGTAGCCGCTGTCCACCGTGACCCTGGGATCGTAGTCCTTGGCGGTCTTCAGGAGCTTCGTGGCGTTCTCCAGGGCGTCGTCCATAGTGAAGTCCTTGCTCCTCGGGTCGTACAGCCCCTCGACCTTTCTGACAGGCTTCACGCCGGGAAGCTCGTTGAACTTGAGCGGGGGCGCCCGTTTCGCGAGTCCCACCGCGTTCTCTGCGGTCTTTGCGATCTCCGCCTTGGTGAGATTGTTGACCGATGCGAAGCCCAGCGAATGGTCCAGGATCACTCGAACACCTATTCCCGAGAGCTCCTGGCTCTTCCCCATCTTGATCTCGTTCCTCTCGATCGAGACGTTTATCTCCTTCCCGCCAGCGGCGAAGCCCTCCACTTCCGTCGCGCCGAGCTCCAGGGCCTTCTTGACCGCGTATTTGCACGCATCCAGAACGTCGAGCATCATCACCCCTCCTGTCTCCCGCCGATGATCGCCTTGCAGCGCACGGCACCCCCGCCGCCGTCGACCTTCGCCCTCTGGAACTTGCCGCAGAAGCCGACGCCTATGTCGAGGAGGAAGTCCTTACCGATGGCATCGACGCTCTTGAGCACATCGAACGCCTGCCCGCTTATCGTGACGCCTCTGAGGAGCTCCTTCACCTCGCCCTTCTCGATCCTGTACGCCTCGTCCACCTCGAACATGAACTCGGCGTTGGAGTCCGCCTGTCCGCCCCCCGCTCCGCGCATCAGGTATCCTTCCTTCACGTCCTCGATCATCTCCTCCAGCGAGTGGTCGCCGGGGAGGATGTACGTGTTGGTCATCCTGATTATGGGCTCGTCCGTGTGCTCGAACGCCCGCGCGTTACCCGTCGGCTCGGTCTCGAACATCAGGGCGGTCTCGCGGTCGTGCAGGTACGACTTGAGCACGCCGTCCTCAATGATCCTCGTAGTCCTGGCGGGGACGCCCTCATCGTCCACGAGCACGTTCCCCGTGCCGTGCGAATCCTCCGGCGGGTTCCCGCTGTCGACGAGTGTGACCAGCTCGCTCGCCAGCTTCTGCCCGAGCTTGCCCTTGGTTATGGACCCGGACAGCACGAAGTCCGCTTCGACGGTGTGCCCGATCGCCTCGTGGCTTATGAGGCCCACAAGCGAGGGTTCCAGTATCACCGTGGCCGCCTCGCCCTTCGCGTGCTTCGCGTGGAGCAGCTTCGACGCGAGGTCGCAGGCATCCAGTGCGAGCTGTTGCGGCTCCTTCCTGCGCCAGAGGTCCTTCCAGCCGCCCGTGACGCTCGCCGTTTTCGCGGCCGCGACCCTGTCGCCGTTCTCGGAGGCGATGGCGTAGACGTAGAACTCCGGCTTCACGTCATGGAGCTCGAACTCGGCCCCGTCCGTGTTGGCCACTATCTTCCTGTCGACGAGCTCCGAGTAGACCGATATGGCCGACTTCACGTTCTTCGACTCGTCCTTCGCCGTCTTTTCGGCCTCAATGACGAGGTTCATCTTCTCCTCCAACGAGTGGTTCTCCACGGGGTCGTTCACCACGGGGCGGAAGGTCCCTTTGGCCAGCTCGATGCCAGCGAGCCCCTCGACCTTCTCCGTCCGGTTCTGGGAGGCGACCTTGGCGGCCTTCTCCGCGTCGCGGAGACCGCTCTCTATCGCGCTGCGCTCGAGAACGTTCGTACTGCTGAAGCCCCACGATCCGTCGACGAGAGCGCGGACTCCCACGCCCGCGTTCTTGAGGTAGGAGGCGTCCTCCAGCTCTCCCGCCGCCATGCGGATGTACGTGGACTTCCTCTCGTGGAACCGCATCTCTGCGTAGTCGCCCGAAAAAGAGGACAGGCATTTCTTGAGCATGTCTAGCAACAAATCACCGCTTGCAGAACGAGCGTGTCGTATATCTCATTTCCCGACGCCGCATCAAACCTTTTTATGCGGTCCACCGTTTATTGTCTGATGGACGTCTTGAAGCGCCTAAGACCGGAGATCTCTGACGCGGCAACGAAGCTCGGGTTCGAGACGCTCACGGAGCCGCAGGTGAAGACGATCCCTCTCATCGCAGACGGAAAGAACGTCCTCCTCGTCGCCCCGACAGGCATAGGGAAGACGGAGGCTGCGGTGCTCCCGCTGATGAGCTGGATCCTCGACAAGAACCCGGAGCGCATCTCCGTCCTGTACATAACGCCCCTGCGGGCGCTCAACCGCGACATGCTCGAGCGGATGCGGGTCCTCGGCGAGATGCTCAACATCGACGTGGCCGTGAGGCATGGCGACACGCCGCAGTCCGAGCGGACGAGGCAGTCCAAGAACCCGCCGCAGATACTCATAACGACGCCCGAGACGTTCCAGATCATGTTCACCGGGAAGAGGCTGCGGGAGCATCTCAAGAGCGTCCGGTCCGTCGTCGTGGACGAGATCCACGAGCTCGCAGGGGATGAGCGGGGCGGGCAGCTCGCCGTCGCCCTCGAGCGGCTCGTCAGTCTGGCGGGCCACGAGGTCCAGAGGATCGGTCTGTCCGCCACCGTCGGCTCGCCCGCAGAGATAGCCTCGTTCCTGGCGGGGGTCGGGCGCGAGATCGAGACCGTGGTCCTCGACATACCCAAGGGGATGAGGATCGAGGTCCACTATCCGCAGGAAGGGAAGGAGGACGCCAAGCTCTCGTCGAAGCTGAAGATGAGCGAGGAGCACGCGGCGGCGATGAGATTGTGCAGGGACCTCATAGAGGAGCACAGGTCGACGCTCTTCTTTGTCAACACGCGGGACACGGCCGAGTTCCTGGCGTCCAGGTTCAGTCACTGGAAGGGCGGTCCCAACGTCGGCGTCCACCACGGCTCGCTCTCCAAGGACGTGAGGATCCGCATGGAGGACGACTTCAAGGGGGAGACGACGAAGGCTCTCATCTGCACGTCCTCGATGGAGCTGGGCATAGACGTCGGCTCGGCGGACTTCGTGCTGCAGTACAACTCCCCGCGACAGGTCACGCGGCTCGTCCAGCGCATCGGGCGGTCAGGGCACGGCGTGGGCGAGATCTCCGACGGCGTCACGATAGCGACCGGCCCGGACGACTTCGCCGAGGCCTGCGTCATCGCCAGGCGGGCGTTGAGCGGCGAGCTCGAGGTCTCGAGGGTGCGCGAGAACGACCTGGCGGTGCTGGCGAACCAGGTGGTCGCGCTCACGATGGCCCAGCCCTCATATCACGTGGACGAGGCCTACGAGATATTCAGGCGGGCGCACTGCTTCAGGAACCTGCTGAGGAAGGAGTTCCTGGAGGTCGTCGAGCAGCTCGGGCAGATTCGGGCGGTATGGTTCAGGGACGACAGGATCGGGAGGTCGAGGGGGTCGATGACGTACTTCTACGAGAACATCTCCATGATCCCCGACGTCACCACGTACAAGGTCGTGGACATCTCGACGCGCAGGACGGTCGGCACGCTCGACGAGTGGTTCGTCTCCGAGCACGCCAAGCTCGGGGCGACGTTCGTCATGAGGGGCTCGAGCTGGAGGTTCGTTGAGTTCCAGGAGTCGACGGTCCTCGTGGAGCCCATCGCCGAGATCGGGTCCGTGCCGAGCTGGCTGGGAGAGGAGATCCCCGTCCCCTTCGACGTCGCGATGGAGGTCGGTCGGCTGAGGAGGCTGCGGGACTACTCCGAGTACCCGTGCAACGAGTTCGGCGTCCGACAGTTCGAGGAATACCTCGACAGGCAGGGAGACAGGCCCGTTCCGACGGACAAGCTGGTCACGGTGGAGGCGGGGAAGAAGACCGTGATCGTCAACGCATGCTTCGGGAGCAAGGTCAACCAGACGCTGGGGCAGATGATATCCTCCTTCATGTCCGCGAGGCTGGGCGAGAGCGTGGGCATCATGACCGACCCCTACCGGATCGTGCTCAGCGTGCCGCAGAGGTACGACCCCGCCAAGGTCAGGGATCTGCTCTTCCCCAAGCATCTGGACGGCGTGCACTCGCTCATGAGGGTCATCCTGAGGAACTCGACGTTCATGAGGCGCATCTTCGTCCACGTCGCCAAGAAGTTCGGCGCCATCAGGCGGGACGTGGACTGGGAGGCTGTCAACCTGCCCAAGATGTTCAAGGCGTACGAGAACACGCCCCTGTTCGACGAGGCCATCGAGAAGGCAATCTGGGAAAGGCTGGACATCGACGGGGCGGTGGAGGTCCTCAAGATGATCGCCGACGGCGAGATCGAGGTCCAGGTCGGTCCGCTCTCCCCCATCGGGAAGACGGGCATCGAGTGGTCGAGGGCGTTCCTCATACCGCGCGAGGTGGACCGGGAGACGCTCATCGTGCTGAAGAAGAGGATCGAGGACGCATACGCGGTCCTGTACTGCATGAACTGCGGGTCGGCAAGAAGGGTGCGGGTGGGGGACCTCCCGCCAAAGATATCGTGTCTCGTCTGCGAGGGCGTCATGGTGGCGGCGGTCCATCCCGCGGAGAGGGAGAAGACCAAGCTGCTCAAGAAGACGGGACTGACGCCCGAGGAGAGGAAGGATGCCAGGCGCATACAGACGGCCGCAAACCTCGTGAAGGCGCACGGGAAGAGGGCCGTACTGGCACTGATGGCGAGGGGGGTAGGTGCCGCCAACGCCGCCAAGATACTGAGAAGGTATCACGACAGCGAGGAGGACTTCCTCCGGGACATACTGACCGCGGAGGTCACGTACGCGAGGACCAGAAGGTTCTGGGACTGATCACGACTCGTGCAGCGCAATGTTCTCCAGCTTCTTAGCGGTCCGCGAGATCTCCCTCTTCAGGACCGCGGATATCTTCTTGACCGGGGCCACATAGTACAGGTACGCTAGCTTGCCCCGGGCGGTCCTCACGGCCTCCCGCTCGAGTATGCCCTTCCTGGTCAGAAAAACGAGGTACTTCCTTACGCTCCTCTCGGACCTGCGGACCCGCTTGACTATCTCGCGGACGTTCAGCTTCTTGGTCGTCCTCGTGAGCGTCTTCAGGATCTTGGACGCCGTTTGGGGAAGGCCGAGGATCTTCTCCGCCAACCCGGTGAGCTTGTGCATCGCCTTCCTTTCCGCTGGACAGGTCATTCAGGAGCATGTAGGCAACGGGATTATATGAATTTTGCTTTTCATAGATATGGACGCATGCTATTGTTCGGAATAAATGTTAAATAGACAGATATCATAACCTGCAATCGTATTTGTTCATCTTGAGTTTCAACAGGAGAAGCTATGGTGGTCTCTAGGCAGGGAAACGGTGGAGTTCCGATAGTCCTCACCGCTCCACGTTCTGAGATCAGCACCTACAGCGGTGACCCGTTCACGGCCTTCGTCGCCACCTTCCCGAGGAAGCTCATTCCCAGCTTCTTCGTCAAGAGCGAGTGGCTGGAGGCGAAGGACAATGCTGACGGCACCGCCAGGTTCCTTCCTTACGGGTTGAGGAAGGTGGAGGCCATACTCATCGACGAGTTCGGCGAGGAGAACGTCGCTTCCGTCCACCCGGACAACCTGCGCAGGTTCGTCGGCCCGGATACGAAGGCGGTGGGCGTCTCCACGATGGACTCCATGGGGCTGGCCTATGTCTCTCTCACGTACAACTCGCTTTTTGGCTTTGGCGGGGAGTCCCTGGACGCGTACGAGTTCGAGAAGGTCCTGGGGGACCCGGCCCTCACCAGATGCGGTCCGAGGATAATCGTTGGCGGGGCTGGCTCGTGGCAGGTCCGCGACGCCGGCAAGATGGACGAGCTCGGTATCGACACGCTCGTCCACGGGGAGGGCGAGAACGTCCTGACGGACCTGTTCCACAAGGCCCTGAACGGCGAGCCGCTTCCCAAGGAGGTCTACGGTCCGGCGGTGGACGACGACTCCATACCCTCGATCAAGCGGGCCGCCAGCTATGGCGTCGTGGAGATCACGAGAGGCTGCGGAAGGGGCTGCTCTTTCTGCTCCCCGACGAACAGGAGGAAGAACTCCCGCCCGCTCGACTTCATCATGAAGGAGGTGGAGACGAACGTCAGGGGGGGCACCAACTCGATCTTCACGGCGACCGAGGACATGTTCATCTACCAGTGCGGCCCGAAGTTCAAACCCAACCGGGAGGCCGTCGTCAAGCTCTACAAGTCCATAGCCGAGCACCCGGGTGTGGACTACATCCATCTCTCGCACGCTTCCATCGCGCCGGCGGTCTACGACCCTGACATGGTGGAGGAGCTCACGCCCATACTCGAGGAGAAGTCCCTGTACTCTCCCAGGCTGAGGAAGAGCTACGAGAGGCGGTTCCCGACCGTCCTCTTCGGCATCGAGAGCGGGAGCATCCGAATAATGGAGAAGTACATGCGCGGGAAGGCCCTGCCGTACGACGTGAAGGACTGGCACGAGATCGTGACGCAGGGTGTGGGCATCTTCAACGACAACGGCTGGCGGCCCTTGGGGACGATAATCACGGGTTGGCCCGGTGAGACCGAGGACGACACGATGGAGACCCTCGAGCTGCTGGACAAGATGAAGGATCTGGACATGTTCTACGTCCCGCTGCTTTTCATCCCGCTCCACGACAGCAGGCTGAGGGACGAGAGGATGATGCCCCTGGAGAGGCTCACTGAGGCCCAGCTGGATTTCCTCGCCACGTGCTGGAGGTACAACATCAGCTGCTGGGACAAGAAGTGGCAGCCCATCTACTCCTTCGCCTCGATGGCG
>JAGLRN010000028.1 GCA_023136265.1 Thermoplasmata archaeon | reverse complement strand
TGATTGCCCCCGACCTCCCAGTCAAGCACACAAGGAGCCGTGCACGGAACGCTATCCACGATCAGGTCACCTGTTCCGGAGAGCGGGTCCTTTGTGATGGTGTACTGCACCGTGTTTGTGCCCAAGGCGGTGAAGAAGATGTCGCTGTTGCCCCTGCGGTTGTCGTTCCACATTATTCTCGGGCTGCCTGCATAGTAGAGCACGTCAGTTGCCCGGGGTGTGTCGACAACGTTACCAGGAGCGTCATCGGCCTTCGTGTACTGCCAAGGCAGGTTGATCACGTCCGTGTTGTTCATGTACATCACGCTGGTCTCGTTGACGCAGGATATGTGTGGTACGTTGGACTCGTCGACATACACGGCAGGATAGCGTTCGGCAAACCCGTTCTGACTTGTGATATACAGACGTGTCGGACTCGTGTCACCACCGTCGTCCGAGTAGAATCCTGCCAGGTCTGGGTTCGCAGTACCGTTCTGCCAAACGAGGTATGCTTCGTCGCCCCTCACCCATATGTCGGGATACATGTTGGTGTTCCCCCCATCCCAGTTTCCGGATGTCCACGCCTCATGGATGGAGAGGCTATGGTCAATGACCAACCACATGATGTCGTAGCCCGCCTCGGTGATGTTCCATATCTCGAAGGCCAAATGCATGTAGTCGTCCAGCGTGTTCTCCATGATTACAGGGCGATAGAAATCCTGGCCTGGGAACGATGCGCTCGTGAAATACACTGACGTCCACGAAGTCGCGTCGTCATCCGACCAGGCGAAGCAGATCCTCCTCAGGTCCTCGTCCGGATGATAGGAATCCGAGGTAACGTGCCACCAATCTGGGCGTGTGGAGCTCACGTCCAAGTTGTCGAAGTCCTCCTGCGTCTCCGCGCCCGGGTCGTTCGTAAACGTCTAGTCAACATAGCTCGCGGCCCAATTGAGCCCGCTATCGTTCGATCTGACGTATCTCATACGCTGCTCGTAGCCCGACTCATCATGCTCGTAGAACACGACTATGGTCCCGTCCGAGGCCGATATCGCCGGTTTGGACTCGTTCCAGGCGTTCGAGAGGCTGATGTGCATCGACCATGTGCTCCCCGAATCCAGTGAGTAGGCGATATACAGGTCGTCGTCCACTCCGTTGTTGTGGCTGAAGGCGGTCCAGTAGACGCCAGTTGTGTTATCCACTGCGATTCTCGGATAGAGCTCGGTGCTCATGTTGTCGTGAACGAGCACATCCGAAAGGAAAGGCGGAAGATTCGGGCCCGGGCCCTCAAAACCCGACGTTGTAATGACTTCTTCTACGATCGCGGGTACCGTCTGGACGTCGCCGGCAAGAAAGCGTGAGGACGGCGATTGCAGTTCTTCCAGATCAGGTGCCAAGTCCGCGGTGTAAGAGTCCCCGCTAGGGCCTTTCCCGACGTCCGCCTGAATCCCCGAGCCTCCAAGGGAATCGGCATTGGCAGACACGAGGGCAACAATGGACGCAATCGCCAGACACAAGCACACAACACTGAGACCACTGGGTAATCGATACACTTCCGATCCCTCCTCGATATGCTCATTCCTCACAATCAGCCATGTTCTATATGAAATCTGTCACTAAAACTGGGATGTCTGAGGATTTCGGCTTCTATGAGAGCAAGCGGCACGCGCATGCTGGTACCTCAGGTACTGTCGCAACAGAACCGGCGGCTATGTGGTGCTCTTCCCCCAGTTCGGGCAGAACCTGGAATCGGAGGGTATCGTCTCTCCCTCAGTCTCCCGTCGCATGGTTTGGTCCGTCGCTCGTCCACCGACTGGTTCACTGCGTAGTCGCCCGCTCAGAGCTCCACTTCGCCCGAGGCCACGTTCCCGGGTCTGTCCGTCGCGAGGGCCTCGATCGTCGTCCCGCTCAAGCCGTTCTCTTCGACGGTGACGTACCTCCAGAGCGACTGGTTGAACCGGTCCTGCACGGCGTCGCCCTCTTCAACGACCTCCCCGCCGTTCCTGATGACGACGTGCACGGCGATGACCTCCGTGTCATCCCTGGCCCGGACGACTATCTCCTCTCCAGGCCTTCCCGTGTACCCGTCGACCCCTATGTCCCTTATCACGGGCGGCTTGAGGAAGTCCCTGATGGCGATGTTGTATGCCGTCAGCCGGGCGCTCTCCGCCTTCTGGTGGTAAATCTCGGGGACCTCGTCCAGTTGGATAAGGGCCTTCCCGTAGGCGGTGGCGTCCTGAAACCTCTCCTGCTGGCACAGCTGCTCCTCCGAGAACTCCCTGTCCCGAGGGTAGCTGGGCCTGTTCGCGAGGTATGGTCTGCCTTTCCATTCCCTTGCGACCACTTGGCCGCCTAGCGTTCCGCTTGCATGGCGCACTATTACGTTGTTTTTTGTTTGCATTCCTTCTACTCCTACGGCAGGCGATTCTCCCGCTCCCGCTCAGCACCTGCGACTGGAGATGCTCTTCGGACAAGTCATAGGGAAATCCTAGGGAATCCCTAGGGTCCACCCTAGCTTCTCCTAAGGTTGCCCTAGGCTCGGCCCTAGGTTCCCCTAGACCTGCCATAGACCTACCATACACATACCATAGACATCCTTCGGGGATGCTCCTGGGACTGCATAGGATAGCTCCTGGCCTGCCCCTTCCATCTCGGGTAGAGAATGCAGGTTTCTCGGGGTTTCCGGGTATTTCCGGCCTGCTCATACTTCGTTCTCCGCAGATCCCCCTTATGAATGTGCGTCTAGTTACACATCTGGAACATCCGACATAACGATTCTAACAAGCCCGCTTTTCGACGATACAAAGGACAAATCCTCGGGACAAATCCCCCCGGGGAATCCATTCATCCCTGGTCCTTCGCCAAAAGGTTTAGTAATGCTACCCTTCATTACCAACTAATGCCCAGAGGGAAGTACCGCATTCCCAAGGACGAGCAGATACTGGAGGCCATCGAGAAGGTCTTCGAGAAGCGCCGCGTCGTCGACTCCCAAAGAGGGCTGAAGAAGCTCGTGGAGAAGGAGCTCGGCAACAAGGAGAAGTACGGCATGGGCGAGGTCCGCCTCAGGCATCTGTCGATCGGCATACCGTGGCTCGAGATGGAGATCCACTACCGCGAGAGCGCCGAGAGGCGGGCCCCCTACAGGTGCCCGGTCTGCAAGTCCAAGCTCAAGAAGGTGCGCAACCTCACTATTTTCGGCGGGACGGTCACCCTGGGCTTCAAGTGCGAGACGTGCGGCTATTCGTCAGGTCTAAAGAGGAGAATCCCCATCAGGTACGTGTTCACCAGGAGAAAGTAGATGCGTATCTTCCGCAAGATAGGCGTGCACGTCCAGGAGAGACTGGACGAGGTCGTTCTCGATCCTCGCAGACCGTGTCACGGCTCCATAGTCACGCACGGGCACATGGACCATATGGCGGAGGGCGCCCTCATGACGCCGCAGACGAGGGACATCATGGGCGTCAGGATAGGCAGCAGGAAGGGCACGTCGCTGGAGTACGACACGGAGATGGAGTACAACGGCTTCCCCGTCGTCTTCCGCGATGCGGGGCACGTCTTCGGATCCGCGATGGTCAGACTGAACAACATCATGTACACGGGAGACTTCAACCCTGAGGGCGGTGTCACTTGCGGCAAGGCCCAGCCGGAGGAGTGCGACGTTCTCATCGTCGAGGCCACGTATGGCAAGCCAGGCTTCGTCTTTGGACCCAAGTCAGATGTCGTGGAGGACATCCTCTCGTGGGCGGAGACGCAGCTGGAGTCCGGCCCCGTCGCCATGTCGGGATACGAGTTCGGCAAGGCACAGGAGCTCATCGGGCTTATGAACAAGGTGACGGACGACGTGATCACGACGGACGGCATCGCGGACATCGCCGACATCTACCGCGCGCACGGCGTCCCGCTCAAGTACAGGAGGCTGTCCGAGGTCACCGAGGAGGACAGGCGCAGCCCGCACGCCTTCATCGGGACCAAGGCGATGCTCAAGCGCCCCGTAAGCCCGGAGATCGCGTCCCTGAGGAAGCTTGGCGGGAAGACCGCCTACGC
>JAGLRN010000027.1 GCA_023136265.1 Thermoplasmata archaeon | reverse complement strand
GCGAAGCTTACACCAAGAAGAATCTGGGTCGGGAGTATCTCCACGAAGTTTCCCGCCAGAGTGAAGGACATGAACGTTACGGCGGAGAACACGAGCCCGCCGAGGACGAGCTTGACGCTGTTGAACCTGTCGATCAGCTGCATGACGCTGAACTGCGTCCCCGCGTTCACGAGGTAGAGCACACCGACCATCGACTTGTCCATTCCGAGGCTCAAGAGGAAGAGCGGGAAGATGACCCATATCATGTTGGCGCCAGAGTGCCGAAGCAGCACGGAGAGATACACGGAGGCGTTCTTCTTGATGATGTGAACGGGAAAGAACGGAATCGACAGCCTGACCTCCGCCACTGATGGAAGCGTCAAGGCCAGGGCGAAGCATGCGAAGAAGATGAGGGAAGAGAAGAGGAAGATGTGCGAGAACACGCCGATAATGCCCGCGAGAACGGAGCCTATCCCCCAGCCCAGCGAGCCGAAGGAAGCGAACTTACCGAGGCGCCTGCCGCTCTCGAACGCGTACGCGAGGAGCGCGGAGGGGAATATCCCCATGCAGAAGCCGACGAGGACGCGACTCAGCATAAGGAAGTACCACTCGGTCGTGACTATCTGCGTCAGCGCGGCGAAGCCGGAGAGGACGAGGCCGAGCTGTATTATCCGCCTGCGACCCCTGATGTCCGCCTCTCTTCCGAAGATGTACGAGGAGACCAGGAGCGCAGTGGCGAAAGCCACGGCGATGAGTCCGATCTCGAAGTCGCTCGCCCCGAGCTCTTTCGCGTAGACCGGAATGAAGATGAGCGATGAGAAAACCCCCATGTTGGCAAGGAACTGAATGGTCTGAGGTTTCACTGTCCGACCAGCCCGTGATCTACTTCCAGCTCAGTCTGTGTAGCTCTCTGTCTTCCTTGGTCGCCTTCTTGTACTCCCGATAGTGCTTCTTGCAGATGCGCATCCTTCCCCGCTCCTTTTCGATGGACACGTCAGGGAGGGCGCTCTTGAGCTTTCCGGAGGGGATGGAGCGGACCGCCTCTTCATCGCAGCCCGATATCGCGCATGTCTCGGCTTCCTTCTCGCGTCTCGGAGACATGGTTCAGTGCAGTCCCAGACACCTATAAAAAGAGTGCGTCGAGAACGAGAGCGGCGATATCGATGCCTATCACGGCTCCCGCCAGACTCCCCGTGATGAACCTCGTGTAGTTGTCGCTCTCCCGCCAGCCGAGGAGCTGCGCCATGCCGTCCACCGCCATGGGCGTCAGGGCGACCATCGTGACCGCGAAAAGGATGAAGTAGGATATGTCGCCCGCCTGCAAGAGGAGGAAACCGCCCACGATGCCTGCGATCATGAAGGAGTAGAAGCCCGTGCAGCGCGAGCATAGGGGGAGCTTCTTCCCGCGAAAGCTGAAGCTCCTTTCAGGTCGAGCATGACACACGAATCTGATGGCCATACTAACCACTGAAGGGCCAAGTGAGTATCTTCAGAAATAGGAGCAGCAGCACGATCCCGATCACGATGGCGACAATGGTCCCGCAGATGCATCCTATACCGAACCTAATACCAGCGAGCAATCCCATCCTATCAGGGCGAGAATGGAGCCATCGATAATAATACTTTCGCGGGCCCGCCAATGTCTCGTCGGTCCGTGCGAAAATGTATATCCGCCCGCCCGTTAGGGAGCGCCGTGGAGCCGCGAGAGATAAGGAGAACACTGGAGAGATTGGATATGAGGGCCTCGCGGAGGCTCGGGCAGAACTTCCTCACCGATGAGGAGATTGCTCACCGCCAGGTCTCCTTGGCGGAGCCGCTCGGGGACGACGTCGTCCTCGAGATAGGTCCCGGGCTCGGCGTTCTCACGGCGCCCCTGCTCGAGAGGTCCCGCGAGCTCGTAGCGATCGAGAAGGACAGGAGGCTCGGGGCATTCCTGAAGGACCGCTTTCCCGACCTCGACCTCATCGTGGGCGACGCGCTCAAGGTGGACATCCCGCCATTCCAGAAGGTCGTCTCGAACCTGCCCTTCGAGATCTCCTCACCCATCACGTTCAGGCTGCTCGACCTGGGCTTCCAGAAGGGCGTGCTCATGTACCAGAAGGAGTTCGCGGAGCGGCTCGTGTCCAGGGAAGGGCAGAAGGCGTACTCGAAGCTCTCGGTCGTCGTCTCCTACCGTGCGGACGCGAGGATCGTCGAGACCGTCCCGAAGGACAGGTTCTTCCCAGTCCCGAAGGTCGACTCTGCGATCGTGGAGATCGTGCCCAGAGACCCGCCCTTCCGCGTGGAGAGCGAGGACCACTTCCTCAAGCTCGTGGACGCCCTGTTCAAGCATCGCAGGAAGAAGATGGGCAATTCCGTCCTGCTGCACTGGCAGGACCTCTTCGAGACCGAGGACGAGGCGAGGAGCTATCTGCGGGACGCCGAGTGGTCCGACGAGAGGGTGGAAAGGATGAGTCCCGCCCAGATTGCGCGGATTTCCAACGGAATCATAACGAAAGGTTAATCTAATACAAGCCTCGATTAGCGGTTGCCACCCAGGATGGTTCGGCCACATGGTTAGAAAGAAGAGCAAGTCCGAGCTTGACATAGCCGAGATCAAGTACAGGTCCCTTCTGGACAAGCGTGACGAGGCCAACGCAGAGGCCAGCGTGCCCAAGGACGAGAGGAACACTCTGAACGCGCAGAAGCGGGAGCTCATAGACGAGATGCAGGAGCTCAAGCAGAAGCGCGATTCGCTCGTCGCGGAGATGCGCAAGCACAAGAGCAAGAGGAACGAGCTGCAGAAGCGGGCGAAGGAGCTCATCGGCCTCAGGAAGGGGAAGAGGAGGGACTTCAAGACGAGCCTGCCCACGGAGATAGACAACATGCGCCTCGAGATCCACAAGCTTCAGATGAGGCAGGAGACGACGGCGCTGACCCTCCCGAAGGAGAACGAGCTGATCGACGCGGTCAGGGTCAAGAAGAAGGATCTGGACGAGCTCGAGGAGATCTACGAGGAGCAGAAGAAGCTCATCCTGGAGATGGAGGGTGTCGACGATACAATCACGGAGTTCTTCAAGAAGGCGGACCTGGAGCACGAGCTGGTCGTGAAGCTCTCAAACGCGGCGCAGGAGATCCACGAGACGATCGTGGTCCAGATAAAGGAGATCTCCCACCTCATCGCGGAGTCCGACAAGAAGCACAAGGAGTTCCTGAAGATTAGGGAGAGGGCCGATCACTATCACAACAGGGCCCAGGAGATGAGGCAGAAGATACTCTCCGAGAGAAAGGAGAAGCGCAAGGAGATGGCGGAGGCGAGGAGGGTACTCAAGGACCAGAACCTCGCCGCCCACAGGGCCCTTTTCGACGAGGAGAAGCTGGAGGAGGACGCGGCTAAGGCCCTGGAGACCCTGCTCCAGAAGGGAAAGGTCGAGAGGTGAGGACGTGAAGGCGGTCGTGCTGGCGGGGGGAGTCGGAGAGAGGCTGAGACCGCTCACGGATGCGAGGCCGAAGCCCCTCATAACGATTGCTGGAAGGCCGTGCATCGACTACGTGATAAGGTCCCTCGTCAAGGCCGGCTTCAAGGAGATAGTCGTCACGACCGGCTACATGTCGGACCACCTCATCAAGGAGATCGGGGACGGCGTGGACTACGAGGCGGGGATACTCTACTCCTTCGAGGAGAACCCTGCGGGCACGGCGGGTGCCGTGAAGATGGTCGCGGACTTCCTCGACGACACGTTCGTCGTTGCGAGCGGGGACGTGCTCGCGGACGTCGACATGAAGGAGCTCTATGACTACCACAAGAAGAAGGGCGCCATCGCGACGATGGCTCTGACGGAAGTGAAGGACCCGACCCAGTTCGGGATAGTGCAGCTCGACGATGAGGATAGGATAATCAGGTTCAAGGAGAAGCCGAAGAGGGACGAGGTGTTCTCCAATCTCGTGAACGCCGGGATATACATACTCGAGCCAGAGGTGTTGAACTACATCCCGGAGAGGGAGATGTTCGACTTCTCGAAGAACGTGTTCCCCGCATTGCTGAAGGAGGGCGTCCCGCTCTACGGGAAGCGCCTGAAGGGCGTGTGGGTGGACATCGGCAGGCCGCTCGATGTGATAAACGCCAGCCTCGAGATCATCAAGAGGGAAGGACAGGAAGTGGAGATCGAGAACGCGAGCATAAAGGGCCCCGTGATACTGGGAAGGAACGTAGTGTCCGAGAAGAGCGTGCGGATAATCGGGCCCGCTTACGTGGGGGACAACGTCTTCCTGGGGCGGGGCGCCTTGGTCGACCGGTCCTGTATCTACAACGACGTCTTCGTGGACAGGGGCGTCGTCCTCTCTCTCAGCGTTGTGATGGCGGACAGCAAGATAGGCTGGCAGAGCGAGATCGACCAGAGCATACTCTCGACGAACAGCAACGTGGAGGAGGACGTCAAGATCGTGCGCAGCATAATCGGGGACGACATGACGGTGAAGGCGCACTCGAGGATCGAGGACGCGAGCCTCTCCCCGCCGAAGAACGCATTCCTGACAGCCCAAAAAAAGTTATAGACGCTAGCGTATTCGGCGATTGAGTCCCATGGTGGATGTTGTTCTAGGTTTCGTCGCCATAGGCGCCATCATTTTCATAGGCTTTTTCGCTCGCCTCATCTTTGAGAAGACGAA
>JAGLRN010000026.1 GCA_023136265.1 Thermoplasmata archaeon | reverse complement strand
CTGAACATGTTCAACGTGGAGCTCGTCCCGGCGGACATCCTCGACCTCGTCACGCCGCCGTTCGCGGCGCTCGCGTTGGCGATGATCCTCTTCGACGGCGGCCTGAACCTCAGCTTCGACCTCGTCATCAGGAAGCTCAAGGTCTCCATAATCCACACCTTCACGGCGTTCATCCTCACCGTGCTGACGATAGCGCTCGTCGCCCACTTCGTGTTGGGCTATCCCATCAGCGTGGGTCTGCTGCTCGGCAGCATCCTTGGCGGGCTGAGCGGGGCGGTTGCCGTCACGACCGTCCGGACGATGCGGCTGACCGAGGACACGAAGACGTTGCTCACTCTGGAATCGGTCCTCTCGGACGTCCTCTGCATCGTCGTCGCCCTGGCGATAATGGAGTACATGAAGGGAGGGGCGGACGACAGCATAGGAGTGGCATTGGGCAGCCTTTCCGCAGCATTCTTCGTGGGTGCGGGGATGGGCGTTGTCTTCGGGGTAATCTGGCTCCTCATCCTAACGAGACTCTACGGCAAGCCCTTCTCCTACATGATAACGCTGGCGGCCCTGCTCGTCCTCTACGGTGGTGTCGAGTATGCGGGTGGGAGCGGAGCGATGGCCGCGCTCGTGTTCGGGATAGTGATGGGAAACAAGGAGGAGTTCGGGAAGATGTTCCGGATACAGACGAAGTTCCATCTGGACGAGAGGATCGTCCAGTTCCATTCGGAGCTCTCGTTCCTCATACGCACGTTCTTCTTCGTGCTTCTGGGGCTGAGCTTCTCGTTCGCGATAAGAGGTCAAGTGGATGTGTTCTCGCACATCCCATTCCTATCGGACCTCGACTACACGCCCACTCTGTTCCTCATAGGCGCGGCACTGGTCTTCGTCATGATAGCCATCTCGAGGTACGTCAACTCCTTCCTCACCATTGCGATCCATCCGGAGAGCAAGGACGACCAGACGGCCATCTCGACGATGATGGGGAGAGGGGTCGCCGCCGCCGTGTTGGCCACTCTCGCGTTCACGATACCGGCGTTCACGGACGCCACTGCCGCGGGCTACTCGAACTACCACGGACTGATGGCCCCGTACGAGTCCCAGTTCCTCAACCTGAGCTTCCTGATCATCCTGAGCACGGTGATAGCGACGACGATCGGCGTCTTCTTGAGCGAGAAGAGGGACAAGGGGAAGACAGAGCTCGAGCTCGCAAGGGAGAGGCTCGTGTCGAAGAAGAAGATCGAAGAGAAGAAGAGCTGGCAGAAGCAGAAGGCCGAGATGAGGCGTCAGAGGATTAGGATCAAGAAGCAGATGAAGAATCAGAAGTAGCTTGCGGGGTGAGGGGTCTGCATGACTTCGCAGATCGGAAACCGAGTAGTTCCTTCCCGGCGCCATCCCACCGGTTTCGGAGCGCGACGAGAACGGTCAAAGGACGGAGCTCCGGTTGGAGCGATGATGTGATATCCGTCCGAGGGATGCTTCATCTTCTGCCTGTCCCTCATTTGGAAGGTCATGGACGGAATGTCGATATCTCTTTTGGAGGAGAACAGAGAATCCCAACGTTCACCTAGAGATACGTGATCACGAGAAGGATGTTGACCACGATGATGCAGATTATCGTGACAGGCAAAGCAGACTTCATGTATTCCGACCAGTTGATATCCAATCCGTGCTTCTCGGCCACCGCCAGACCAACGACGTTGGCAGATGCTCCAATGGGGGTCGCATTCCCACCGATGTCGCAACCAAGAGCAGTGCTCCAGGTCATCGGGCCGAGGGGGCCGGTTCCTTCCGCGGCCAAGCTCTGCAACACTGGAACCATCGCCGCTGCAAAGGGTGCATTGTCAAGCAATGCCGAGAAGAGAAAGGAGATCCATAGCAGCATGGTTAGCAGGACCAACAGGTTACTTCCCGCCACTCCGGTCACCCAAGAGGCCACGTCGGACAAGACACCGGTTTTGTCCAGACCCCCGACGACGATGAACAGCCCGGCGAGGAATAGAAGCGTGTGCCAGTCGATCTTCTCCACCAGGTCCGGCATGTCCTTGCCGCCGAGTATGAGTACGATTGTTGCACCGAGCACCGCCACGAAGGCGACCAGGAGGTCAAGCAGGTGATGCAGCACGAGCAGTGTCACGGTGAATGCGAAGACAATCAGCGAGATGCGGAGAAGCCTCATATCTTTGATTGCCGAGGCGGGCTCGAGCTCTTCATGTTCCTTCTCCAGGGCCTCTAGGTCTACGTGCAGGGTCGTCCCTCCGCGGCGTTTCAGGAGATAGGCAAACAGACCCACGTTGACGAGGAACACGACAACAGCGATTGGGCCTGTGTTCACAACGAAGTCCTGGAAATTGAAACCCAACGCGGTGCCCAGGATGATGTTGGGAGGATCGCCCACCATCGTGGACGCGCCCCCTATGTTGGCCGATGTGATTGCGGCTATGAGAAACGGTCCTACACGCATTTTCAGGATATCGCACACCTCGATTATGAGGGCGGCCATGAACACTAGGACTGTGATGCTGTCCATGAAGGCTGCGAGGACGGCCGAGAGAGCGGAGAAGGCTACGAAGATGCGAAGGGGCCGAAAGCGGCTCCATTTCAATGCAAGGAGACCAACCCACCTGAAGAACCCGCTCTTGGAGAGAGCGGCAATGAGGACGAACATCCCGAAGATTAGGCCGAGAGCCTCCCATTGGATGACCTCGAGAATCCCGCGTTCGTCAAGCAGGCCGAGTCCCACCACGAGTACGGAGCCGAGGAGAACGGCGGTCGTCCTGTGGACCCTTCTTGAAAGGATGAGGGCGTAAACGACGACCAGTATCGAAACCGCAAGAATCTTCTCTATCAATCCATCCCTAGCGAACTCGTATGTCGAATCGGTCTAAAAACTTAGCGATTCCGCCTTGTGTGCCCATGTGAGAAGTGCAACGATTATTAGCCTGAGGCGGGAGGGAGAAGGACGGCCATTATGGTTGGAGCCGGAATGGTGCCAAGAGGGGAGGTCGGCATGATCGTCGCAATGACCGGCCGAATCTAGCTTTCCCTCTTGTGAATTATCTCTCCGTTCTTGATGACGATCTCGACGCAGTTCCAGTCGAACATGTACGGGATATGGAGATAGTCAGGAACGTCAAGCACAAGAACGTCCGCGACCTTTCCTACGTCCAGACTGCCCATCTTCTCACCCCGCCCGACGGCGTACGCTGCGTTGATCGTAGAGGCCGCTATCGCCTCTTCGGGGGTCATCCTCATCTTGTAGCAGGCCAAGCTGATGACGGTCTGCATGGAGGTGACCCAGCAGTTCGGATTGAGGTCGCTGGCAATCGCGACGGGTATCTCCAATTCTATCATCCTCCGAGCGTTGGCGAAGCTTTCTTCCATCGACAACAGGGGAACGGCAGGAAGCAGAACGGCGACGACGCCGCTCTCGGCCATCCTGACCATATCCTCTTCAGATGTCCGCAGCAGGTGGTCCGCGGTTATGGCACCGACCTCAGCGGCCACGCGGGCCCCTCCGCTGCAAGTGAACTCGTCGGCGTGGATCTTGCTCTTCAGACCGAACGTCTGCCCCTTCTCCAGGATCCTCTTGGACTCCTCGGGGGTGAAATACCCTTCCTCGCAGAAGACGTCGCAGAACTCGGCCAGTCCCCCCCTGGCGGCGGCGGGTATCATCTCCTCCTCGAGAAGAGAGAGGTAGCCGTCCCTGTCCTCGGCGAACTCCTTGGGAAAGGTGTGCGCGCCGAGGAATGTGCGAACAATGTCAACTGGATGCCTCTCGTCGAGGTTCGCGGCAACGGTGAGCATCTTGATCTCGTCATCGGTCGTGAGCCCGTAGCCGCTCTTGGCCTCCAGCGTGGTCGTTCCGTTGAGAAGCATCTGGTCCAATCTCCCGCTGGCCTGGTCGATGAGGTCGGACTCGGAAGCCGCTCTCGTCTCCCGAACGGTCCTGTGGATCCCTCCGCCTCCCTTTGCGATCTCGAGATAGGATGCTCCCTCGACCTTCCAGGAGAGCTCGTTCGCTCTCTGTCCCGCAAAGACCAGGTGCGTGTGCGGGTCGACAAAGCCAGGCATCACGATCTTGCCCGCAGCGTCGATCACCTCATAGTCGCGCTCGGACCTCCCCCGCATCAGGTCCTCGTACTTGCCGATGCGTTGTATCCTGCCTCCTGCGATCAGGACGGACGCATCGGTCTGGATCCCCAGTTCCCGCATCTCCGCCCCTCGCAGCGGGCGCCCTCTGTCGGGAGATAGAGTGACCACCTGCTCTGCGTTCCTTATCACGATGCCCTCGGCATCCCTGGCCCTCGCCGACGTCGGTCGCGCGGTCAGCTCTTTCGGCAACATAATCTTGTGCGCCCTATCGCTCATTCTCACACCTCCAGGCGGACGCCTTCGGGACTGTACCTGACGATGAAGGGCTCCCCTCCAGCCTCTCGGATCCTCTTTGCTAGCTCCTCGGGTTCATCCGTGAGGGCGACCATGCTCCCCCCGCCTCCCGCACCAGTGAGCTTCGCACCATACGAGAGGCCTTCGCAGGTGGAGATCAGCTCGTCCAAGGCAGGATGTCCGACCCCCAGGGAGTTCAGGAGCCTGTGGTTCTCGCTCATGAGCTCTCCCGCAAGAGGGAGGTCTCCCTCCTGCAGAGCCGCTTTCCCCTTCAAGGTGATCCGGCCAATCTCCTTGATCTGGTCACGCGCGGTCTGGCTCTTGGCCGCCAGCTTCTTGACGCCCAGGACGAGCGGGCCCGTTTCCGCCTTCACGCCTGTGTCCCCGACGACCAGACCGAGGTCCGGTAAGGGACAGTCGTGAAGGAACCACTTCTTATCGTCCCTGGAGAGGCTCCAGAGCAGACCGGAGCGGGGGCTCCTCTCCACAAGTATCCCGCCGCCGTGCGTGGACGTGGTCGTATCTATCGGACTGGCGTTCCCCTGGACCTTCAACTCCACCCGAAAACCGCTCTGAGCGATGACGACGGGGTTGAACTCCCCCTGCATGTGAAGGAGAGCACCGAGTGTGGAGACAGTGACAGCGGCGGATGAGCCCAGTCCCGCCGCAACGGGAACGCTGGAATCCACCCGCATTTCGAGCGGGCCGCCCCGCCAAACCTCCTCGATTGTGTTCTTGACGTATCGGTGCTTCCTACGGTCGAGGCTCTGCCCGTTGACCGTGAACGCGTCCGCGCTCTCGGCTCTCGCACTGACCCTCAGATCGACCGCGATTGCCAGGGCGGGCTCACCGAAGACCACCGCATGTTCGCCAAACAGGATGAGTTTCCCGGGAGCGGAGCACTTGACCATCGGGTCGCCAACCGCTCACGGAGACTTAAGATTTGTGCACTGCTTTGAGCGGGCAGAGGCCTCAGAACGGCCCGCCGGAAAAACGAGGAGGGATATCCAATTCGGAACGCGACTTCAGAGCACCCTCTTCACGCTTATGGGGATTACGCCCTTCTCGAACTCCAGCTCAGCGATCGTGATCGGATCGACCTCCCCCTTCGGCAGACTGATAATCACAGGTGCGCCCATGTCGATTTGGAGAGCCCTCGCGCCGATGATCCTTGCCTTCTCGAACCTCGTGTACTTGATGGGATCCATTATATGAGTTCCTCCTCCCTCACCCTGCTCAGAATCTTCCTCAAGTGCTCCTCCCTTAGGTCTAGGCTTTCCGAGAACGCGTTCACCCTCATATCCTTTTCGCTGACTAAGTGGTAGAGGACCCTGCGCCCGTTGTGGTCACTGGTTTACGATTTCAAACCGCAAGGAACACGACGCACCTACTTCCAGTTCGATCGGAAAAAGGACCTGGTGACAAGGTTTGAGACCGAGCGCTGGAGGCGTCCAAGCCAGTTGCTGTGAACGACTGGGTTCACGTGGTTCGCCTCTGGGAGGGTGTTTTCCTCTCGCGCCGCGGAGGGATTGCACTCAGGGCATTCCTCGACTGTCGGATTGAACGGACAGTAGCATAGGGGACAGATCGCGATGTCTTCCTCCACTTCGTTCTCGGGCATTTTATCCGCCATTCAAGTCAGCGTCTGAAAAGCCTTTCGATGCTATTTTGTTTCTTGATAATCGGACGACCCTGTAGTCTCTGGTGAGGTGCTGGGAAGGGCTCAAAGCCCCTCCACTTCGTCAAAGCACCCGATTATCTTCGTGCTCTCCTTACTGTCAAGAGTGTCTAGATTGAGGGAAACCATGAGAGATCCCCCGCGTCCTTCCAATGTACCCCTAACCCTCTGGAGGAATTTCGCGACCTCGTCAACGCTGTTAATCGCGATGAGGAAGTCAAACCCATCAATCAGGAAAACGGGGTTCTCATTCTCTGCAACGAACGTCTCGATGGCGTCCACGATCCTGTCCAGGTCATCGGGGTTAATCGCATCCGTTCGACCTTCGCTGTCGAGGTTTCTGTACTCTACATCGTCGAGGTCGTGCGCGCTCACGATCTGAGAGGTTGACCTGCGAGTGATGCACAAGCCCAAATCGCCGTCAGATATGCGCTCACGAAAAGCCTCGAAGCTCATTGATGGCTTGATCTCGTTGAAGAGCACGAGCTTCCTGACCAATGTGGTCTCCACAGAGATTTGGAATCCCCCATCCGAAGTTGCTAGAATGAAAATGCTAGGCGATATAAGAATATCGCTTCTACATGTAGAATCCTAAGCGCCTTTCAACACGGCGACTGGCATTCCCTGAGCGAGGGGGCAGAAAGATTAAACCATCCCAGGACAATCCCTTAGAAACCGCGATGGGATTCGAAGAACCGCACAGTTGGTCGTTATGGATGTTGCAGAGCTGAGAAGTGGACTGGCCGACCTCATGGCCGACTCCAGGCATGAGCTTCAAGACCGATTCGCAAAATGGATCGGTAAACACATGGAACCTCACGGGGTCGCAGTCGACGATGCCATCGGGAGAATCCTAGAGGAGATCATCTCCACTCTGATTGATTCCGTAAGAGATGGCGGATATGAAAACATCCTTCTCCGGCTGAGGGATTTCGTCGGTAAGCCTGGGTTCGAACAGGCCGAGGCGGGCCTGAGGGCGTTCAGAACCATCCTGGTCAACGAGGTGAACCGGTCGATGGAAGACGTCGAAACCAAGCACCGCATGATCGAGCTCATCTACAAGGATTTCGACGTGATACTGGATGGGATTTCCCGCTCACATGAAAGGATGTATGCACTGCGCTTGGAGAAGAGAATCGAGGAAAGAACCGCCGAACTGCTTGAGACACGGGGTCTATACAAGGGACTGGTGGAGGGCTCACCGATCGGCGTGTGCATTCTTCAAGATGGCAAGATAGAGTTTGCCAACGACGAGCTTGCGAGGATCGGCGGCTACGCGAAGGAGGAGATTACTGGAATGAACTATCGCCTTCTTCTGACTCCGGAATCCCTCGAGAATTACAGAGAAGGCATCGAAAGAAAACAGGTGGAACTTGACGGTCCTCTGACGTGGAGGGCGAAGATTGTAAGGAAGGACGAGAGCTTAGTTGAGATTGAGGTATACTCCGTTCCAACGACGTTTGGGGGGAGGCCAGCGACTCAGTGCATGGTGCGTGATATTTCACGAGAGATGAGAATCGAGCAGCTCAGACAGAGCTTCTTCTCCAATGTGTCCCACGAGCTGAGAACGCCACTCACGACGGTTAGCGGCTACATCAAGTTCCTCTTGGGCGGGAAGATGGGTGAACTCAATCAGTCTCAGATGCAGGCTCTGCAAGCTGCGAACGAGGAGGCGGACAAACTCGACTGCCTGATCGACACTATCATTGATCTATCCTCGCTTGACTCGGAATCGTTCAGACTGCACTTGGGCGATGTCGACATTGCACGGGTGACAGGAGAAACAGCAAGGTCAAAGGAGTCACAGGCCAAGCACAAGGAACTAAGGCTTGAGGTGAACCTTCCAGAGAACCTGCCTCACGTTGTGGGCGATGAAAGGCGACTGGAACTGCTGATGAGCAACATCATCGACAACGCGGTCAAGTTCACGCCAGAGGGCGGGACGGTGAAGATAGCGGGATACGAGGAGGGCTCCGATGTGGTCATCGAGATCTCGGACACAGGGATAGGAATACCGAAGGAGGAGCAGTCCAAGATCTTCGACAGGTTCTATCAGGTGGACTCCTCACCCACGAGGACGTACGGAGGTGCGGGGCTGGGATTGTCGATCTGCAAGGAGATCGCAGACCTGCATGGCGGACGAATCGAAGTGGAAAGCGATGCCGGGAAAGGATCCACCTTCAAAGTACGTTTGCCAAGGGAAGGGAGACCGGAATGAAGACAATCGTTGTCGTGGATGATGAGCCAAGGATCTTGGACCTTGTCGAGAAGATACTGTCCGCGGAGGGATATGAGGTGGTGAGGGCTTCGAGTGGCCAGAAGTGCCTGGACTATGTGACTCGGAACACTCCAGACCTCATCCTCTTGGACATAAGGATGCCTGAGAAGGACGGTTGGATGGTCTACAGAGAGCTCAGAGCGGACAGGAGGACGAAAGAAATCCCCATCGCGATGCTCACAGTGAAAGCTAACACGATTGACCGCGACATCGCTCTTGATGTCCTTCAGGTCGACGACTACATCACCAAGCCCTTCTCTCCAGAAGATCTCGCCTCACGGGTGAAGAACCTATTGGGGAGCTAGAGTCTCAGCTCAGGGACCCGAATGCACTGCTCACAAGGGGACCGTACTCGTGGTCCTTCAGCAGGCGGGCTCCGGCGAGGGAGAAGATGACCCTCGTTGGTGGTCGTGAGAAGATCTCCTGCTCTCTATAGGCCTGGGCGAATATGTCGGTCTGCTTCTTGTATTCCTGATAGCTTGAGAAGGCACTGATTCCCAGGGCCTCGTTCCTGTTCAGGGCTGAGAATATGGTCGTCCCAGCGGTTTCGAGGAGGTTCGGGACATAATACTTCAGACCCTCTTCCAGCCTGGGATGGAACGAACCGTAGGTGAGGACGAGAAGCTCAATCCCCAAGTTACCCAGATCGGGTATCTTCCGGGGAATGAGAAGACCCTCGTCTGCGAACCTTCTCCTCGCCTTGCCTATGGTCATCCTGGAGATTCCAAGGGTCTCTGAGAGCTGGACATCATTGAATTCGGGATTCTCCACCATGGCCCTCAGGGTCTCTTTCTCCTTTGCTCGCAGGCGTGTCGAACGCATCTGACCGAGTACTGGCTCATCATGGGCCTGTCTTTTCTCAGACCAGAACATCCTGCTCAAGAGAGGATGGAAGTCGAAAAGATTCGGCACATCCGAAAGATCGAAGGGAAAAACCACGACCTGATGACCCTCCTCCATATAGCCCCTTTCCCTGTACTTCTCCTCCAGGGCTCGGATGTTTGCCATCGCGTTCGTGTAGTTACTTGAGACCTGAATGAGAAGGTCCTGGCGTGGCTCCATGAGAGCATATGTGAACTCAGGACTTTCAATGACAGGCCGAGCTAGGGCGATCTTCTCATCGAATGGAGGAACGGATGAGAGGGTTCCAAACGCAACGACCAACATCTCGAATCCGAGCTTCTCGAAGGAGGGCATTTGGACACTCCTGAAGTAGTTCTCTCGCTGAAGTCTCCTCCTGATCGCTGTGACGGTTGTCTTCTTCATGCCCAGTTTCTTCGAGAG
Organism: Thermoplasmata archaeon; assembly: GCA_023136265.1. Taxonomy (GTDB): domain Archaea; phylum Thermoplasmatota; class Thermoplasmata; order RBG-16-68-12; family JAGMCJ01; genus JAGMCJ01. Next base: position 12,792 of record JAGLRN010000026.1, on the reverse strand, counting down.
CTCCCTGTCCGAGAAGAGAGGGTCTTGAACGATGCCGCAAAGAACCCTTTTCTCGCTCTCCAGCAGGTCACGCCTAACCATGACCTCTCAACATAAGCCCGACGAAATTTAAAGGTACCCTGTCTGTAAGCGTCCCCTTACAGCGTTGGGGGAATGGCCCTATGAGACTGAGATTCATATTCTGATACTTTCCTTGCTGTGATTCTGTTCACTGTGCTATCTAATTCCCATGCCAACGGTTCTGGTGCCATGTTTGGTTATCAGATTAGAGACTTATGTGCAAAGGTTTTTACTCTTCAGGAGAGAGAATGCTCAGGGATTGGCTTGCAACGCGAAGGCAGACAAAGGAACATTGACGAGAATCGGAGGGTCATTACGATCGAGCTGGAGTTCTCCAGAGATTGGTCTCTTCAGAACCCAATTCCAATGCTGGGACTTCTCGTTTCCGAATATCAGGATTTCATCAAGACCACGAGAGCCAGCAATGACTCTTCCCGCATTCATGGTGACGACCCCACACGGAGTTTGGATACAACCGACCCAGCATTGAAAGGGACCGCTTCTGTCCTGGATGGTCATCTCGACGATGATGCTGAACCTGAGGACGATGACCCGAGACCCCACGACAGGGAAGTGATTGTACGGGAATAATCGACGCGTTCAGGACAAACTCGAGCACCCTGCTCTCGGGCCCTCCAGGCGTGGGTAAGTTCGAGTTCTCAATCGACTGCGCCGTCGACATACTCGACAACGGAGGCAGGGTGGTCTTCGTTGCGGTCGACATGCACCCTACCGAGATACGCCGATGGATTTCGAGATACGGCGGTGATGTCCAGAGATGCGAGGGGAAGCGCTTCCTCTTTGTGGATTGCTATTCGCCCACGATTGGGGACTCGCATGATGTGTCCCAAGATCCAGACATATTGAGAGTCGACAGCCTGAGCAACATCGAGAGCATAGGCCTGTGCATCTCAAAGGCAGCTGTCAGACTAGGGAGACCTGTGCGGATTATCTTCTACACATTGTCCACACTCTTCCTGTACAATTCCCCGCAGGCCATGGCGAAGTTCTTTCAAATCGTTTCGTCACGTGTGAAGAACGAATATGGCTCGATTCTGTACGTTCTCCAAGAGGGCGTGCATGATGAAAGAACAGTCTGTCTCCTGGAATCTCTCGTCGATGGAGTCATCCAGATGCGCTATGACGAGAACCTTGGGCGGGAGTGGCGAGTCCATCATTACAGGGGCAGAGCGTCCGATCCGCGCTGGACTCGGTTTGATGCTAACAAGTATGCGTTTGTGACCGCAGTTGACGAGAAAAGGCTAGTCAACGAGTTCCTCGACTATGAGTATGGCTTCTCCCAGGGGAGGACAAAACAGAGCAACGCTGATCTCGTCACCGTCGAGGCAACTAACATCGAATAGCGATGTCATGTGAGGAAATGGTGCAAAATCATGGAGTCCCTAGTCGAAGAAGAAAGGAGCTGATGTCGATGTCATCGTCACCCGATTCGGACCGCGGAGCTAGCAGCAGAGTGAGGACGTTTGTAGAGGGCTTCGACAATGCCTTGACGGGAGGGATTCCGAAAGGCAACGTAGTGCTAATATCTGGACTTCCAGGAACTATGAAGTCCTCATTGGCATACAACATCCTCTTCCAGAACTCAGCGCACAGCAACTCAAGAGGATTGTATGTGACACTCGAGCAAAGGCGCGATAGCATTGTGTCTCAGATGCATTCCATGGGTTTCGCAAGAGAGGAGCCCTTGAAGAACATCGAGATATTCGATATCGCCAGAATCAAGAAGGAAGTCGGCGAAAGAACCGAGGCCAAGTTCTGGATTGAGTACTTGAAAAGGGTGATCAACCTCAAAAGGAAAGTCTCCGACTTCAACATCTTCGTCCTTGATTCTTTGGACGCCATGGAGTTCCTGGAAAGAGCCGAGGGAAAGAGATCGCAACTTTTCCGCCTCTTCGAATGGCTGAGGGAGTGGGGTGTCACCACGTTCCTGATAACTGAGGCCCCGTCCGAGCCGACAATCCAAGGACTCATGTGGGGAGAGAAGCGAAGTGAAGCCGACTACCTCGCGGATGGCATCATCCATCTGAAGATGCACCAAGTCAACGATGTGGATGTACAAAGGAGAATAAGATGCGTCAAGATGCGAGGGACCAGGCATGAGACCAGCTACTTCGCCCTCGTGTTCGAGAACGGCGTGTTCAGCATAACAAGACCGATGAGCATGTAGGACAGGGAATCGCGATGGAACGTCCGCCAATATGCCCGAGCTGCCAATCACCGAATCGATTGAATGCTGTCAGATGTCGCATGTGCGGACAGCGTCTCAGAGAGGATAAGAGGTCCCAAGGCGATTTTTCCCCAGAACCTGTCGTTCTGGAGCGAGTGATGACAGGCGAGGTTTTCACAGCCGTGTTGGGGAAAGCGGAACCCAAGAAGGAGGAGACAATCGAGCCTGTGGAATCGGGGGTGACGGCGCAGGGAAGCCTTGCGATGCAGGACGCATCGGTATCTGCGGATCACTCAAATCAGGCGGACGACTGGATGGCCAGGGCGAGCGCAGCAATGGAACTCAAGAAGTACGATAAGGCGATTGAGTTCTTGGACAGAGTTCTTGAGCTGTCACCGAGGGATCCGAGGGGATGGTACAAGAAGGGCGTGTGCCTTGCCATGCTGGGAAACCACGTCGATGCCATCAGGTGCTATGAGAAGGCCATCGAAGAGAACCCGGAAGACGCCCGACTCTGGTTCATGAAAGGGAGGTCCCAAAGGGAGACCAAATCATTCGTGGATGCACTCTTCTCAATGGACAAATCCCTAGAGATAAGGCCTGACTTCACTGAGGCGTGGTACTCGAAGGGAGGAGTGCTTGAGGTTCTTGGAAAAATCGCGGAGGCCTATGCCTCCTTCTCAGAGACTCTCAGGCTGAATCCAGATCATACAGAGGCTAGAATCAGAAGGGACGATGCAGAGATGGCCCTCACAAACAAGGGTCTGCAAACGCTGATTGCTGGGATAACCTCTTGGAATGACTTGCCAAGTGGCATGCGTTACGATGCCCGGTCTGGACCCAGCACATCGAGAATCGCCCTGATTTCGCAAGCTGAGGATGCCATGTCCGAGAATCGGCTTGAGGAGAGTCTTTACCTCTACGATCAGGCACTGAGCTTGGATGACAGTGACTCCTTCCTTTGGCGAGAGAAAGGGGATGTCCTATCTAGGATGGGAAGACGTAGGCGAGCGATGGAATGCTACCAAAGGTCCGCTTCCATAGCAGGCCAAGCGGCCCAAACCCCATACGAAGCCGAAAGGGAAGAACTCCCCTCAACGGGTCGGGCCGAGTGTCACGAGGCAAGTCCGACAGGAAGGGCACCTGATGATGACACATACGACTCCGAAGTGGCAACCGAAGAAGTAGAGGAGACTGCAGTCGGGACGCCTCAATCTGATGGACCGGGAGAGGACGAGATAGACGCCGAGAGTGTTTCGAGGCTGGAGAGGAAGATAGATGAGATCGTTTCATCTGAGGACGAGTCTCCCCCCACAGAGGCAGAGGACGAGGAGGTCTTCATCTCAAGCAAGCTCAGGGTCAAACCAGCAAAGCAGAAGGAGTTGCTATTGACCTACGTGAAGGGGTTCGATGAAGCTCTGGGGGGCGGAATCCCAAGGGGTCACACGGTTATCATCGCCGGTGCACCGGGTACAATGAAGTCCTCTCTGGCATTCTCCATCCTCTTCAACCAAGCCTTGGAACGGGGAAGAATGGGGCTTTATGTGACGCTCGACCAAAACACAAGCAGCCTGATTGCCCAGGCCTCCTCTCTTGGAATGGAGTATGAAAGAGTGCGGAAGTCACTCAGGATATTCGATATGGCATATATCAAGAGCCACACATCGAGGACAAAGGAGCAATGGATGAACATGCTCTACACCCAGGTTAAGAGACTGAAGAAGAAACTCGACCTGGATTTCATTGTAATCGACTCACTCGACGCCCTGCTGACGCTTGGCGAGCTTGAGTACAAGAGGTCCAGGGTCTTCAGGCTCTTCGAGTGGCTGAGGCAACTCGGAGTCACAACTTTCGTCGTGTGCGAGAGACCTGACTTCGTGATCGGCGGAAACGTGATTCAGTCCAAGAGCGCAGAGGACTTCCTTGCCGATGGCATACTCCACCTTAGGCTCCATCTGGTCAACGACGTGGATGTCCAGAGAAGAATCAGATGTCTGAAAATGCGAGAGGCGAACCACAGCACAGGATACATGGCCCTTTCCAGGGATGATGGCTCATTCAACGTCACAAGAGTGGTCAGGAGATAACATGGCTTCCTCAACGTCCAGAGAGTGGTCAGGGAGTGCGGAACCTTCGAACGAAAGGATCATGACCCACATTAGAGGGTTCGATGAGGAGATGGGGGGAGGTATTCCTCCAGGACATATTACCCTGATCTACGGCCCGACTGGGACGATGAAATCCTCGCTGGCCTATTACATCCTCTACAACAACGTCCTGGAAGGAAGGAAGGGTCTCTATGTCACGCTCGAACAGGATGCGGAAAGCCTGGCGGACCAGATGGAATCGCTCGGCATGGAGATTGTGGCGGCATCGAAACTCATTCCAATACTCGACCTGAGCAGGGGGAGAGATAAGCTCCAAGAGTTAGATGAGAAGATGAGGTCGCTCAAGAAGAGAGTCCCGACCAGTCCCATAGCAGAGAACGGGTTCCTTGGCATAGTCCAGGCTAAGGTGGAGGAGCTCAAGAGGAGGCGCGGTTTCGATCTGCTGGTCATAGACTCGCTCGAGGCCTTGGAGCTTGTTGCCAAATTCCCTGACAGGAGGAAGGACCTCTTCGATTTCTTCGAGTGGCTCAGATCACTCAACGTGACCACTTTCGTGGTCTCAGAGTCCACTCCAGATTTGCTGGGTTTCCTCAGGTTCCAGGAAACCTTCGACGAAGCTTTCCTCGCCGACGCCATTTTCGAGCTTAAGATGGAGATAGTGAACAATGTTGACGTCCAGAGAAGGATTAGATGTGTGAAAATGAGGAGCGTCAATCACAAGACTGACTACTTCACGCTCATACACGAGAACAAGTGGTTCGAAATCACTAAAGCAATCTGCTAGGATGGGATGACCTTGAGATGGAAACGGCTGGGACTCTTCCTGTTGAGGGCTCTGATCCTTTTCGCACTTTCTGCTATCCTCGTTGGCGGGTTCTGGTTCCATGCTGAGTTCTACAGATTCGGCCTTCCCATCTTGATGATTGCTGGTGCAGTGACAGTAATAATGATGGTTCTTGCCTTCAGATTCGTGATTTCCGGCAGGAACCTGTCATTCTCGAGACCAAAGGGATCTCTTGAGTTCGAGTTGGACGAGTTGGAAAGGGTCAGGCACGGTCTGAAGAAGTCCACACTCAGGAAGCCTCAAGGAGAGCGGACATTCCGGCCTGGCAGCGTGGTGTCAGCCAGGTTGAGGGGGGCCGATGACACTGAGGTCCTGAGACTAAGGATAGTCGGCATAGACCGGAAGTACCTAGCTGACTTCGAAAAAGGAGATCTCCAGGCCCTTGGGATTGGCTCCGAGCGTGAGCTTTCCGAGATGTGGTGGAAGTTGGACGGGAGACTGGACGAGAGAGCGTACGGTGAGCTAATCATCTTCGAGCGACTTGAGAAGGAGAGAGGGAGATGACGCCAGAATTCATCCTTGTTCTTGTGATTTCGGTTCTCACGCTGGCGGTCTTGGTCGCAGGAATCTTGTTTCTCAATCGAGGAAGGATGAAGACGCTGTTCGTCGCACTTCACATCCTGTTTCTCGTGGCAAACACTTCCTGGCTTATGGGGAGACACTTCCAGCAGAATGGATTGGACTTTCTCACCTTGTCCTCGACGGTCATGGTTTTCCCCGTCATCGCAATCCTCACCCTTGCATTCTTCCACGGACGCTCTTTCACAAGAAGAATCTACCTGCCAATCATGATCTTCCTTCCGTCCCTGGGCATAGTCTATGTCTCTTTCGTAGAGAAATGGACGAGCTCGGACCTCTACGATCACTCCGTTTTCGTGTACTACATCGTCTTCTGCCTTGCCATTTCCCTTGCGGAGTCCACCGCAGTCTGGCTGAGATCCTCAATCCTTCGAAAGGAGGGATATCTCCTCGTGCTTACCCTCATGATTCTTCTTGCCACTGGACCGACCTACTACCAGGAGCTGAGAATTCTGAACGCTGACGACTTCATTGGTCCAAACCTGGGGTTCCCCCTCTCCGGTGGGGTGATGCTAATGGCCCTCCTTAGGACAGACTATTCGCCGGTGGGTCTCAAGACCAAGAGAAGGACTCAAAGGGATATATCGAGATTCTGTCCTGAACCTGGAAGGCTCCACTTCGTGAGCGAGGCGAGACCCAAGTACTCGAGATCAATCTTCGCTGATGAGCTTGACAACGGGAAGCCGGGACTCGTGCTGATCTCCTCGGGAAGACGAGAATCCGCGTTCAAGTCCAGAATCGGGAATGCGGCCATAATGAAGGTCTCGTTCACAAACGGAAAGGACAGCATCAGGGCCTGGGATCTGGGTCGGGTCCATTACTGCATCCGGGACTTTGCGGCAGCTCATAGGAATAGCGTTGTACTCGTCGACGCTTTCCCTGCACTGGTGTGCAACAATGACATGAGTTCGGTGAGAGAGTTGGTCTCTTCTATGCGGAGCCTTGCAAAACGCACAGATTGCACTTTCCTCGTCCCCTTGTCCCTCTTGACAAGGACTGAATCTTCTCAACTCATCAGACCTGGAGACAGCGTGATGGAGTTCCCTGACATCGAAATCGAAGTGCTTGAGAGACTCGAAGCCCACATCGGTAACCTCAGCAGACACCTCCTCCGGAAATACTGCAAGAGCAGGGGCATCATGATCAAGGACTTGCTGCTCGAGGATGTTCCAGACCTTGCCGTGTGGATAACGAGTACGCTGGACACCCTAGGTGTCTATGCAGGTGACGGCGCTATGCTCAGGAACTGGAAGAACGAATCATATTCGACCTCTCTAGACCTGATGAGATTCTACAACTCCGACATCGAGGAAGCCCAGAGGCTTTCGACGGCCCCGCCTGTCACCACGGAATCGCTTCTGTCTCAAGTTGTGTATGCCGGAATAGCCGTCCCGCCGAGCACAAGGAATGCAAGAGCCAACAAGAGGTCAGAAAAGGCCATGAAAGAAGGACTGCTGTTGGTTTTCTTGAAGCACTTCGGAGAGGCGGGAAGGTTCGTTTTGGCGAGAGAGCTTGGAAAACTGGACAAGAACCTGGACAACCTTACGAAGGCGGACCTCATACCTCTCGCGGACAGAGCGCAAGAGGCGATGATGGAATTCGGGGAGATCGTGGACATAGACCACATTAGGACGGACATGAAATCGAAGGGATATCGCATGAGAGATGAGATAGTGGGACTTGTATCAGATGGTGGTGTCGCATGAAACCGAGGATTAGAACGTACATAGATGGGTTTGATGACATTCTGGACGGGGGAATACCCAAAGGACACAATGTGCTCATCGTGGGTACCCCTGGAACTATGAAATCCTCAGTGGCGTACTCAGTCTTGTACAACAATGCAATCAACAATGGAACGAAGGGGCTCTACATATCGCTTGAGCAAAAGAGAGCCAGTCTGTTCGACCACATGAGGAGCCTGGGAATGAATCCTGAAACTGTGAAGGACCAGGTCAGCGTCCTCGACTTGAGTGAGCTGAGGAAGAAGATGCAGGATGCACACCAGGATGTCTGGATAGACTTCCTTCAGATGTATACGAATGGCATCAAGAAGGGGTTTGACTACAGTCTTCTGGTTCTCGACTCGCTTGACGCAGTTGAGGCTCTGGCGAAGTTCGACGACTTCAGGATGGAGTTCTTCAAGTTGCTCAAGTGGTTCAAGTCTCTCGGACTCACGACCCTCATAATAACGGAGATGCCGGGGGTCAGTTCTCCCCTCGTGTCAAGCCCGGACATCTGGAATTCCTTCGGGAAGCACAAAGAAGACTACCTCGCCGATGGGATCGTACTCTTGAAGATGGAGAAAAGAGGGGACTTCGAGGTGCAGAGGAGGATAAGATGCGTGAAGATGAGAAGTGTCCGGCATGACACGAGATACTTCGCGATGGTCTTCGAGGGAGGAAGATTCCAGGTAACCAGAATCATGGCTTAGTCGATGCCTCTCCTAACAACCCTCACCGTTATCCTTGTTGATTTGCATTTTGGGCATTGCCTGATGTATGAAGATGACACGAAGGTGCCACAGCGTGAGTCGCCCCGGCACATTATCTCATAGAGAATGTCACCTTCGCCCACCTCCTCATAGTAGGATAGCTTATTCCCCGCAGCGATTGCGACACCTCTTCCCCCAGTAGAAACAGCGGATGCGTTCTCGCGCAACAGCCATCTCTTCTCACCGCTTTCGTCATACAATACGACTTTGTGCGGGTGGAGAACCGCCACATACTCACCGGCTGAGAGATCGAGTACACGGTCGTCTAGGGACTTCTCGGAAGACACATCGCAATCCTCAGTGACAGTAAGGAATCGGTGAGGAAGCGCAACGAACAGAGATTCCTTACCCGATGCCAGTGCCACAATGGCCTCAGGGAACTCGGCCTCAGTGATAAGTCGACCAGCCTTGGAGAGTGCGATCAGATTCTTCCCGCCTCCCACGAAGACTCTTCCGCGGAAGCAGGTCACATGTTTCCCGCCGGAGTCCGTCTTCCAGAGCTCTCTCCCCTCCCTGCTGAAGGCCAACAGCTCCTCCTCCGAAAGGATGGCAGCGATGTCGGAGACCGCGAAATCCACCGGTGAGGATGCCAGGGGCACTTCCTTCATTGTGACTCCTATGCGGTTGACCAAGCGCATGCCGTTCTCATATGCGATCAAGAACGTGTTCTCGTGCGGGGAGAAGCCGAACCCGACTACCCTCCCCTTCAGGGAGACCGTCCACCTCTTCAGCCCGGCCTCATCGAGAAACATCGTCTTCGACCCGCTGGAGATGAGTATCCCTCTTTCCCCCGCCAAGAGATGGATATGGTCCAGTCGTTCCTCGGACTCGGTCTTCCATATCTGTCTTACGCTCACACATCTCGGATAGGAACATTTCGATTTAATCCTTTGTCAATCGAACGATGGTCATTGGTAGTCGGTCGGAAAGGGACGCGCTTGCCCGTGGCTAGATGGAAAGTGGATTATCACCTGTGATAATTATCAACTAGTCTACATATATGTCGAGATTCTATTCTTCTTAGACCTTTCAGAAGCCACTCTAACGAGGTTAGAACTTAGCGGGGCCAACATGAAAAGAGAGCATTTTAGAGCGACCGTGGGAATCCTTGCCGGAGGGCACGGACTACCGATACTCAGACTTCTCCATTCGAGAGGCTGGTCCATCGCCAGCGACGTAGCGTCCGAGCTCGAGATACATACGACGACCGCCTCGAAGTACTTGACAAAGCTGCACGAGGTCGGCATACTCGACAGACGAACCAGGGACTGCAGGACGAGGAAGGCCCATGAATACAGGCTCAGGAGCCCGAGAATCTCCCTGGACGTCGACATACGGGACAGCCAGGACGACGACCTCGTCCCCGTGTGCGAGTTCTACTCATCGGTCCTTTTCGGGATGATCAAGAAGACCGAGAAGATCGGATGGGCGATCATAAACCCCGCCGTGGAAGAGACGCTCTCAGAGCTTCAAGATTCTTCTGAGAACGAGATCTCGGATATCATCGCGTACATCGACGTCAAGGGAGGACACGCCTCGACCTTCAGGAGGTTGAGGGAGGCCATCGAAAGCGGTGAGCTCCAGTGTGAGCTGATCGATCTCAAGAAGGCATTCACGGCCGTCTTCGAGAGGGTCCTCGGGCTGTGCAGCGAAGGAGTCGGACCAACCACCGCCAGCAGGATATTCCAGCTGGCTTTGAGGACGTCGCCAAAGAGGGCTTCGAGCCTGGCGGCGGAGTACGGACTGTTGGATGTCTTTTCAGAGGACGCTGTGTATGACAGAAAGCGAGGATAGGGTGAAGACGGGCATCGAGGGACTGGATGTCCTTTCGAAGGGGGGATTCCCCAGGAATAGTGTAAACCTGGTCTCTGGTCCGGCAGGAAGCGGGAAGACGCTGCTCGCGACCCAGTTCTTCTTCAACGGAGCGAGGGACAACGGCGACGCGGGCCTCTACATCGTTCTCGAGGAGAACCGCGAGAACATCATCCGCGCCATGAAGAACTTCGAGATGGACTTGGATGGACCTGAGGACAAGGGAAGACTCTTCCTCATAGACCTCGGCGAGATGAGGACCGAGCAGGACCGGGGGGTCGTCAGCTTCAGAGAGATCGCGGACTTCCTCGAGAGCTTCATCGCGAGGTCGAAGCCCAAGAGGCTCATCCTGGACTCGCTTCCAGTCGTCAGTCTGTACTACCGAAACGTGGAGGAGTTCAGAGAGGAGCTGTTCACTTTCTCACGCTACCTGCGACAGCAGGACTTGACGACCCTTCTCATCACCGAGTCGCTGGAGGATCAGTATCTCACGAGGTTCGGGGTGGAGCAGTTCGTTGCGGATTCCTTCATAGTCCTGGGACTGGAGGATGTGAGAGGAGAGCTTCGCCGGACCCTGACCGTGAGGAAGATGAGGTTCACGAAGCACGACACCGCGAAGCATCCGTTCCTCATCACTCCGAGGGGAATCGAGGTCATGTCCGGGGAGAAGGTGGTGTAGGATGGTCGAGAGAGCCAGAATAGGCATCAAGGTCATTGACTCCCTCATCGAGGGGGGAATTCCACGAAAGACGTCGGTTGCAGTGCAAGGGCCATCAGGGAACGAAAAGTACGACCTGGCGCTGAGCTTCCTGAAGGAGGGAATCCGGAAGGGCGAAGCGGTCGTCATCGCCCTGTCCTCGATCTCGCCGGACGAGTTCAAGCGGGGAATGCACGCGGTGGGCATCGACCCCGAGGATCTCGAGAAGAAGGGGCTGCTGAGGATCATAGACTGGTACTCCCACAAGGAGAAGGCGATTATCGACATAGAGGAAGACGGCGGCATTCTCAGGTGCTCCGTTGACCTGATAAACGTCGGGATTGCGTTCAGTCGGGCCATTGCCGACCTGGACGAGAGCACGAAGAAGAGGGCCGTCGTGGAGATCCTCTCCCCCGCTCTGAACGAGTACGACATCAAGAAGGTCTACGGATTTGCTCAGAGCACGAAGGCGAAGCTGGAGAAGATGGGCTTCACGTCCCTGTTCCTGGTGGAAAAGGAGATGCACGACAGCGTCACCCTTTCCACGCTGCTCCAACCCTTTGACGGCGTCATCGACATCGAACGCAGCCGTGAAGGGGACCGGATAGTGAGGAAGGTCGGCGCGCTCTCGATGAAGGACACCACAGTGGACTCGAATTATGTTCCTCTACCTGTGAGCGATTCTGGAATCAAGGAAGATACGAAGGAGGAGAAAGCGAAGGAGGCTCCTGAGAAGACTGATGACGTCCCCGAAGCAGAGAGCCCGCAGCTTTGGTTTGACCTCGGTACAAGGTTGCTCCTCCAGGGTGAGCCTAAGAGAGCTCTCAGATGCTTTGACAAGATTCTGAGCACAAATCCATCCCACGTTGGAGCGTGGGCCTCCAAGGCGAATACACTCAAGGAGCTTGGCAGGACAGATGAGGCGACGGAATGCTACAAGCAAGCGCTCGTCTACTCCACGAAGGGCGCGAAGAAGCCCGAAGAGACAGCACCGCCAGAACCTGAAGAACCCGGCAGAGAGTGCTCCTATTGCTCGGAGACCATCCCGAGCGGGACGAAGTTCTGTGACAACTGCGGTATGAACGAGTCGACGGTGAATGTCGGCGGGATGGACATCAACCGCATAATGAGAGTTTGTGACGTGAAGCTGAACCGAAACCCAGAGGACGCGGACGCTCTCTTTGTCAAGGGTGCCACTTACGAGAAGGTCGGTAACCATGAACGTGCGATAGAGGTCCTCGACAGGCTCACGGACCTGGACCACCGCTATCCGGGTGTCTGGATACTCAAGGCGAAGATACACGCTCGAATGGGCGACAGGGAGAGTGCGATCAAGTGCCGTGAGATGGCTTTGTCATATGACAAGGAAGAGGTTGTGAGAGAAGACGCTGTGGAAGAACAGCAGTACGAGTGTCCCATGTGTGGACAATCCGTCTCCGAGGATGCTACCGAGTGCAAGAACTGCGGTGCCCGATTCGACGTATCCGCATCTGAAGCATCTGAAGCATCTGAGCCCGGTGTGGAGCCAACCGAGATCGAGGTTCCGAAGCCCGCAGTGGCTGACAAGAGAGAGATGTTGAGACGGGAGATAGCCGAGCTGAAGTCAAGGAAACCCAGAATGGCTCCGAAAGCCGATGGCGCTCCTCGGGAGAAGGAACCCACGCCGTCTCCTGCCCGCGTGGGCCTGACAAATGGCCTCGTGAGGAAGAGCGTCGGCATGGGACCTGGACGAACCAACGGATTGACAAATGGAAAGGGACGTGGGCGAACGAACGGACTCACCAACGGCAGAGGAAGAACGAATGGGCTCACCAACGGTCGAGGACGCACGAATGGACTGACGAATGGTAGGGGAAGAACGAACGGTCTGACGAACGGCCGCGGACGGACGAACGGCCTGGTGAACGGTCTCAGAGGAAGAGTGAATGGTCTGACCAACGGGCTTGTCAACGGTGTTGGCAGAGTCAACGGCCTGACGAACGGGTTGGTCAACGGACTCGGCAGGGTCAA
>JAGLRN010000025.1 GCA_023136265.1 Thermoplasmata archaeon | reverse complement strand
TGGAGACATCGCTCCCTACGGTGGGCAAATGCCATACACCTCAGGCAAGGGTTTTGTGGAGTTTAGGGCTCACGGTGAAACGATTCCCCAGCACTTGATTGCGGGGATGGCAATCTCCGTTCGATCAGAGAGCGGAGATGCCGCCCTCTCCCTGAAGCTCTTCGATGGTTCATATCACCGCAGGGAAGGAGACTCGTATGTCCGGATAGAAGGCTCCTATGACCCAGGCAAAGCGCACTTCGTCCATATTGAAGTGAACATGGATACACGGAAATACTCGATATGTATCGATGACAATGTAGTTGTCTCCCACAAGGCCTTCCTGAGCAGTGGTTTCACAGATCTCTACAAGTTGTGCTTCTTCGCCCCACCGACCATCACGGAGGCATTCCCGAGTGTATATGTCGTGGACGACATCCGCATAACAATATGATTTGCCACGGGAGCGGAACCAGACACAGTAGACGCTGGCATTAGCCAGGACCATAGGACTGCCGACGGAACTCATCGTACCCCGGCCATTTGGGCTCCCGTCCCAGACGCCTCTCAGACGTGTGATGTGGAGAGATGACCTCCTATGCAAGCCACGAGTAGAGCCAACACGCTAGGTCTTCTTCGTAGAGGGGATCGGAAACGTACGAGACGAGAGAGGTAATCTCATTCATGTAGGGTGTCCACACCTCGTCCGAAAGGAGGGTCTTCCAGAGAGGATTCATCGAGGATTCCGCTGAGATTATGTGGGGCCGAACTCGTTCCAGAACGAAATTACGGCTGCCCGTTGACCAATCCTCCTGAAGGTCGACGATGTCATCGATGAGAGAGAAAAGGCGACCTACCGCAGTAATCTTCGAATGCAGTTCATTGAGATTGAGTCCAGGCCGAATATCCGGCGTGAGAGCAACTAGCAGGCTGGCCGCCCACAGGGGCTCTGTCCAAACACGCTGCACGGTCTTGGGGACGGTGCCCCTTACTTTGGTGTCGGGGCGGGATAGGAGTTCGGCGCGGTAGATTTGAATCATCGTCTCGTTGAAAGCTTCAAGGTGAATCACTACTTCTTGCTGGTTTGTCCTGCTCAACAACTCGTGGCAGATGCGCAGCTGGTCCTCTACGAGCATAGTCACGTAGGCCAAGAGGCCGCGGTCTCCAGGCTTGGTGAAGGAGATTGTCGCCTCACCACCAAGGGCCGACTTCAACTCTTGCTCCGAAATCCTTTCAACCAATTCCGGAAACAGGGAGTCCTCTCTGTCGCAGATATGATCGAAAACGGCCGAACCGACGATGAACAGGCTGAAGATGCGTCGGATGTCACTACGATGGTCATTTCGTGTAGCTATTAGACGATACAGTGCATCTGTGGCAGTACAGGCAAATGCGGTCATCGTCGGGATGCTTTCCAGAAGAGATATCTCTATGTCCGTCTCAGGGGTGTGGTGGTCCTCCAAGCGTTGTACGATCTCGGCCGCGAAGGGGATTCCAACCGCATTTCGCTGGACATGGTACGCCTCACAGGAATGAGGGTCCATTCGAAGGCCTCCTTGCTCGATGGCAAGGATCATCCTACGCCGAACCTCCTCGTGCGCTGAAGATGTCGCAATCGACGACCTCGCCCCTGTCAACGGCCAAGCCTCCGAGATGCTATGAGAGCCACCTCCATATCCAATAAGAGACCTCCTTCTTACCAGCCTGATCCAAGACGGATGTTCGGCGGACAATCCGCTCTGCCACAGATTCCGCTATCCCCAGATCCCGAAACTCATGGAGCAACTCCTGGGTAGGTCTCGTACATCCCTGCTCATCTCTTATCTCGCCTCCCCGTTCCACGAAGTCTAGCCAGCCTGAGTTCCACCTCCGTCGCGTAATATCCTCAACTAGGTCATCCAGATCGTCTATCCAGTGGAATATGTCGCCAATCCTTAGGCTTTCCTCTGAAAGCCGATTCCAGGTAGACTCGTCGCACTCCTTCAGGGTCATGATTGACGCCTGCGCGATGACCCGAAAGGGCCCGGAACCCACTTCACGCAGCGTTTCGCGGACGTCCACACCGGGACTCGAGTCCTCGATCTGGATTTGGGCGGACCTGGCATGTCCTTGGAGCAATCGAACGATGCTCTCCGACAGAGCCCTCCGAGCAGACTTCTCGAAAGATGATCGACTTAACAGACGGCGGATATTGGAGACGTATGCGTCGAGAGCCCAAAATGTGAAGGCCGGCAGAAGCGCGGTCCGTCTGCCCAATCCTTGGGAGAAGACGGGAGAATCCAAGGACGGCGCAGTCAGAGCTGCTGTAACCTTATCCTTAGTGATGCGGCCCTCGAGAAGGGCGCGATGCTCCTGCTCGACATCCCAAATCCTATCAACTGAACAAACTGCAACGTTGAACAGAGCTCCAGCAAGTTGCACGACTTCTTTCGACTCCAGAACCCCATCGAATAGGCGGTGAAAGAGGCCGGCGATGGAGTGACCGAATGTGAGCAGATTTGGGAAGTTCTTATGAAGTTCCGGATGCTCTGAACGCGCGAAATCTGGAAACCCTGGGGGGCCTGGAATCCCTCTTGTCTGCAGGGTGTCCTGAACTGGGTTGGTGAGTTGGCGACAGTGGTCGTACCACTCTGATGGAGAGTCCACAGGCGGAATGAGGCCTTTTGCTTCCAAAACCTCCAACACGCGACTGCGGATTCTGTTCGCGCACTCGACACCAAAATCGCCGGGCGCAGATCCAGTTTCCATCATCCTTCCCTCCATTCACGAGTCCTTCCTCCCAGAGGACTGCGCGTTTCGAGAGCCACAAACGGACCAGGCTGCATATAACCCTTGCTCTCTCGAAGAATGTTGGCGAAATGTCTGACTGCAGGCCCGTCACAGCAGCGCCTCAGGAAGAAGCCCTGGTTGTCGTGCTTCAATGAGAACGACGACATTGTTGGGTCGCCCTTGGAATATGCGGGGAAAAGAATTTTGGCTAGTCGCTTCTACTTCCGAGTCATATCTCTGTGCAACATCTTGAGGCTAGTGAATCAAGCGTGTGTCTATGACTATGATGGGCTCATCGTCGAAGGTCTTTGAGCTGAGAAGCTGCCATAGCCCGTGTCTCCTGTATAGCTCCCCCATATTCTGCTCCATGAGTAGCCAATCTCCATCCGTCTTACCCATCTTGCCTTCCCTAACCATTTGTCTTATGGCATCACTTACTGGTATGTTCCGTACTGCCGAGACCATACGTATTGCGCTGATCAATGATACGTCTCTCTTTCGCTCTTCAGGTTTGGGCTCCCCCTCTTTCTCGGAGTAAGGGAACATGAATTCCACCCTCTTCTCTTTGAGCTTCCGCTTGCAGGCATTGACGTTCCGTCGATAGATTCGTGCCACTTTCTTTGTCTCATCGTCTGAAGCCAATTCCTCTATCAGACAAAGGTCATCCTTGAAATCATCTTCATCGAGGCCCAGGCTTCCAATGAACCATGTGACCATTTCGTGGCAATACCCCAGGAAGTTGCCATTATCTTGAATGTCTCTAATGGCCTTGAGTCTCTCAGCGAATGAACTGATTTTCTGCCTGGCCCACACTTTTACTACTTCATTTGTGAAGGTTCTCAGCTGCCTGTGCGTCTCGCCTTCCCTTCCTTCAAACTCTCTCTCCAGATCAGAGTCGGCCACAACGTTGTACACTGTTATCATTTCGCCACGAAGCTGACTTATCTTCTCATCTGGACATCTCAGGATTCTCTCCTCACGGATCGCACGTGAGAGCTGAAGAAGGGGTAGTTCGGACAATCGATATGTCTCCTCGATCTTCTCCAGGACTTTGGGTTTTGAATCGTTCTTCATTGTTTGCAGCAACCGATTCAATCCGTTGACCGTCATGGGTCTGCCCTTGTTTCGCCCCGTCGTATTCAGTAGCACCTTTTCTTCTTCGAGCAGCTTACTTCTAACTTCCTCAAGAGGCATTTCTCCACCACGGAATCTCAAGCGCCTGTTGAGAATCTCCTGCCGAATCTTGCCACCGTGCGACAGCCTGTTCAGCTCGTGGTTCTCCAGAAGCAGGAAGCGCAACTCTCTGAAGGTCAGCGGCTCGTTTCCGATGTCTTTGAACATTTCGATTATCGTTCGGTAGGGCTGTCTGTTGAAATCCTGAATCTCCTTCAATCCTTTACCTCGGCCCATTTGTAACACCCCTTTGTCTTCTGTATGAATCTAATACCTATTTGGTGAATCGCATACGAATATTTAAGTCCTCGGAAGTATTTAGGTGGTATAGCATGACCTCACTCGGGGAAATCACTAGCAGCGACTCTTCAAGCAGGAATTGCACTCGTGAGAAGGGACTCCTCAAGCCTCAGCCGTCTTCGGTCAAATGCAGAAGAAGACCTCGGTTCTTGATTGGCATCTCGGGCCTCGGGCTCGGGATTGGCTGGCTCCAAGGGCAGTTCCAAGCCACTTCGCACCGAGTCTCGGGCCTCTGTACCGTGCTAGAACTTCTGCTCTTGCTTCGTATTTTCCAGGAAAGGGACGGTGCCGATTCGGGCAAGCGAAGGGATTCCAAGCCGTCCGATGTTTCGAGCCTGCCGAATCAAAAGTGGCTCGTTCGTAGGAGAGATCATATGGGTAAGCTAAGGCATGTCGGAACCCTAGATCACGCCCCGAGTCTTCAGGAATTGAGCAGATATGGACCAGGCAACTACAGCATCCTTACGACAAAGCCGGGTCTCAAATCCTGGAAAAGTGTAGTGATTCCTGATAAGAAAACGACGGCTTCGAAGCAACCTTCTCCTCCTCCGCCTCCATCGGAAAGAACCACCCGATTTCCCGACCAACCAAAAAGCAGAATTGAAGTCAGTAAGCCCGAGAAGAAAACGATATTCAAGAGAAGAGCAGAGGAGGTTGTCACGGAACCGCCTCCGAAGCAATCACGGAATGTCGAACCTCTCAAGACCGACGCTGCTCTCTCAAGCGAGGGGCTTGACCGTCCTTCGAGGCGGATGCCTCCTCGAGATAAGAGTGTTAGGAGCGCCAAACCCAGCGTTTCGGAACCAAAGGAAACGTGTGCGAGGTGCCTGCAACCGTCATTATCTCCGGTCCGCTGCGATTTCTGCCAAGAGGTTCTTTGCACCGACTACCGAAGAGGCTGCTTTGAGGGACACGATTGTCCCAATTCAAAAGCGTGCTTCATGTGCGGCAGGAGGGTTCCGAACCACCTTGTCGTGATACCTGGCTATTGTCATCAATACCTCTGCAGTGAGAAGTGTCTGAATGAGTGTCGAATGGACAATAGGAAGAATGCGGAATGCAAAGATTGTGTGGTGAAGTCAATGGATGGGAATGACGGAAGAAAGACTGGACGAGAGGAAAAGGTGCCTCAAGAGAATGACAACGAAGAAGATGCCATCCCGGAAGAACAGGAGTCGACAGACGAAGGTGGGGAGGAGTTTGTGGAGATGTGTGATGGCATCCCTAAAGAGGAGGCATGCATGACCTGCCAAGAAGCGGATTGCATTGGAAGATTCTGTGATGGGCTCTGCAACTATTGCAGTTTCGATGCTTGCGGGGATAGGTGCGAGAACGATGGATTCTGCAAGACCTGTGAGAAGTTTGATGATTGCAGGATCAGGTGCACGGAAGCGCCAAAGGATTGCGACAAGAGACATTGTGAGGGCTTTGATTGCGAACGCCGTTATCCATCAGGCACACATTGCGACGAAAATTGCCAGAACTGCAACGACACTGGATGCTACTTCTGGCGTCATCCCGAGGAAGAGGATCAGGATGATGCGGAATAGGCCACGATTGGACTGGAGATATCGGCAATGTTGTGACGGCAGTGGAGGCAGATCAAAAGGAGGGGATGGAATGTCCAACACCGCGACGTCGTGCGAACTGCGACAGAAACATAGCTCCAGGTACGAGGTCTGACGAATGACGGAATCTGATGATACTTGTAAGGAGAAGTCTCAATCAGAGAAAGACACGACCATTATTAGGAGGGCGCGAGTTCGTAGAAAAGGCCTGCGTCGTGTTCCCGAACGGGAGGTCAAGGTGGTCTTCACCAGTTTCGCCGCCAAGCCCGCAGAAACGCGTTCTATGAGCGTTGCACAGTCTGAGACGCCGCTTGCTATCGTCCCAAGAAGATGGACTAGGAAGGCACGTAAACGCGTGCCAAGAAGACGTGCATTCATTGAGACGAGTGAGATCGAGGTCTACCCGATGGTCCAAGAAAGGACCCCAAGGAGGGATATCGTCATGCCAGAGGCTGGAACCGAGGTCACCCACAGTGAGAATGAGGATAGCCAGCCCTCACCCGAGAATAGAATCATCAAGACCTCGAGTCTGCGTCGCTTTGCTTCAGAAAAACTTCCTTCATCATCCGTTCTTCGAGAGGTTCTCATGGCGGAGAATGAGAAGCTGACAGCTGAGGAATTTCTTGCAAAGCTAGATATCTGGCTTCACCTTTTCAAGAGGGATATCGGAGGATGATTCTGTTGTCCGGAAGGGCTGTCACGAACTCCCATCCTTCGGCAACATATTTTTCGACTTGATCTACGCCCACGACCTTCTGATGATTGTTGTTTGGATTGGCCCCGACCAGACGGTTCCTGATGATGTCTCTCAGTTCCTCATCTGAGATGTTGCAGAGCGAGTCCTTCTCTATCTCCTCCTCAGTGAACCCGGACATGCGCAACAGCTCTGTGCGGAATATTCGCTTCAGCTCTTCCTCTTTGGGAAGTTCGGGGACCTTTGTCTGCAGGAATTCCTGGCTCCTACTGTAGGCTTCCCTCATATCCTCAACGACCTGAGCAGGCAGTTTGGCCTTGTTAGTGGTGTACCTATGCTCAATGTCTCCCACATGCCCCATCCAAAAAGTTCTGTAATCACGGAGGACACACCCCTTCGATTCTGCAAGCATGAGCTGTGTGTCGAAATAGGATCGGAGAACGTAGGGCCGCCATTGAAAGCCAGATTTCCTTATGGCTCCCCTAATCGCGTGTGAGACTTTGGTCGTTGATATGAAAGGCTTCCTGGCAGTTTTTGGCGTGAGAATGGGAGAATCCATCTTCATCTTCTCTCCATTGCGGAGTCTCTCCTCAAGGTAATCCTTCAGATATTCGCAACCCTCTTCGGACAGGAATGAGAAGTACCTCTGTCCAGCCTTGCTCAGTTCATGCCTGACCACGACTATGGTCGGTGTCTTTTCGAAAGCAATCGAATCGCCCTTTACCTTCATCTCAGGAAGATCACCAACGACAAGTCCATCGTCTCCTGTGTAGCTGCCCAGTGTCTGTATCCTCAATCCTGAATGTGCCACCAGAGCACACATGACCCTGGTCTTCTTGTCTCCAGAAAGAAAGATCCCTTTGAGTTCCTGAGGAGTTGGCACTCTCTCGTCCTTCAATGTAGGATGAATCCCAGAGTCTCTGACCTTGATCTTCTTCTGTATGACCTTGTCGTTGTGGCCAAGCCAGGATCTGAGTGCCTTCAGTATCGACGTTATGTATGAACCTGTCAGTTCCTTGTCCTCCAACTCGGTCACGTAGTCCAAAAGAACCTTGTAGAGTTCCTTCTTCGATTTTGCAGCGAACTTTCTTGGCGTGAGCTCGTGGCCTCTGCAGAAGTTGCCCAATCGACGCAAATAGACATCAGCAGTCACGATGGAACCTCTTGCCACGTTGTCATACCAGCGCTTGACCTCTTTGTCTTCGAGTAGCGACTTGTAAGCAGTTCCTCTTCCCTTCCGCTTCGTCACGATGAGACTATCAGTTAACCCCAATATAATGGTTTCGTACCGCAATTAGTACGGGCCTGAAGGGATTCGAACCCTTGACCTATCGGTTAAGAGCCGATCGCTCAACCTAGCTAAGCTACAGGCCCATCTGGTGACTGAGAGCGCACTCACTATATTATCCTTATTCGATGGAGATTGCGGGGCGCCAAGGCCTTGCGCCCGTGGCCCTTGACCCGGGATCGTGTCGTTCCGGGTCATCCGCGGTGAATATCGAGACCTCGCACTTGAACACCCTTTCCAGGAAGTCCTTCGACTCCTCCAAGTAGTCTCTCTCGTTGATGCACTGAGAGAACATTTCGACATCGGATGGCTTCATCTTGGTGACCTGGTCCACAAGCTTGGGCGCCCACTTGGAGGCCTGCTTCGAACTCGCCCTTACGAGGTCATCCTTCATGGCCTCTTTCATCAGGACTCCGACTTCGAGTCTGCCCTCCTTCTTCAATCCGACAGCGACCTCGAAAATGTTCGCCATCCATTTCGGATGAGTGTAGAACACAAGCCGCGCGGGGCTCATGCCCGTCGCCCTGGTAATCTGCCTCACATCATCCAGCGTGTTCCGGAAGAACTTCTCGGACGCCTCCAGTTCCACCTTGATGCTGTCTTCATCAATCTCAGGGAGTCTGGCGAGCGATACGAAACCCTCCCTTCCGATTCCTTCCCATATCTCTTCGCACACGTGTGGAACGAAGGGGGCAAGAAGCATTGTCTGCAGCTCAACGAAGTCTGCCAGAAGCTCCGAGTTGGGGATGTCGTTGCACCTCCTGAGATACCAGTTCCAGTCTCCTTGAAGGTCGAAATACGCGTGTTTCAACGCTGTCCTCAGGTTAAGGAGACCCATGGCTTCGTTGTATTTCCTCAGAGCTCCGTTCATTATCGATCTGAACCATCTGTCTGTCTGTCGTACGTCACTTCGAGTTCTATGATCACCAAGTGCGAACCTCATCCACAGTTGCAGCTTCCTTCCGACGGAGTCGGCGAAATCCCCGTCAAAGGAGGGATCATCAAGCCCTTCCCCGCCTTGCGCGAGCGTGATTCGTGTCGCATCGGCGCCCCAGGCCTTTATCGCCTTCCTTATGTAGATCACTCTCCCGTGGGATTTCGACATCTTCTGTCCTTCCAGCTTTACGAACCCGTTCACTCCGAAGGCTCTCGGCCAGCACTCTTGGGGGAATATCGCGACATGGTTGAATATGCAGAACACGAGGTGGTTCTGGATCAGGTCCTTGCCCGAGTTTCTGAGATCGAAGGGATACCAGTAGAGAAACTCCTTCCTCATCGCGTCCAGCGTTCCCACATCGATTCCCGTTTTCTCCGCAACCGACTTCGCGTCCCCGCTTTCGAACAGGACGTAGTCAAAGAAATCATCATCGACCTTGTCAGCGCTCTCGTCAGGGAACAGGTGGCAGAACGTGTAGTATGACATGTAGATGGTGGAGTCGGAAAGCGACTCGATCACCCAGCTCTCGTCCCAGGGAAGGTACGTGCCGAGCCCGTGGTGGTGGGCACACGCCCACTCTCGCAGCCAGTCCACGACGTACTCGAACTGCCTCCTCGAGATTTCCGGGAACAGCTTCATCTTCTCCAGAGCTTCGTAGGTGAGCTTCTTCCACTCCGGATCCCCGTAGTCCAGGAACCACTGATCGCGAACGAGTTTGACGACGGCTGGTGTCAGGCAACGGCAGATGACCTCCCCGCTGGGCTCGTACAAGATATCGGCCTCACCCGCCTCGATCATCTTCCGCTTGATTACGTCCTTCGCCTCCTCGACCTTCATTCCAGAGATGTCCCCGCAGTCCTCGTTCATGACCCCTGTGTAGTAGCCTGTCCTGTATATCTCGTCCTTCGCCTTCTCGAGCTTGTCCCTTTCCATCTGGTTCTCTATTCCCATGCGGTCTACGATCTCCACTGCTGGGAGGGGCCCCCATCCTTCGGACGTGATGATCGCGATTGGTTCTATCTTCCTGATCTCGTCAGGGTCCAAAACGAACTCGGCGAGGGTCTCGTCATCTTCCTGCAAATCCTTGAGTGCTATCCAATCGTCGGGGGCGTCCGAAGGCACGCTCGTCACTATTCCCGTGCCCTTTGCCGGGTCTATGAACTTCGATGGAAGGACCGGTATCTCCGACCCTATCTCGGGCGCTCTGACCATCTTCCCTACGAGGTCCCTGCCGTTCACGGAACCAACAATCTCGACGTCCTTCTTCTGCTCCGCCAGCTTCTTCACGGTTTCGTCGCTGACCACCCAGATCTCGGATCCGACTCGCACCTCCTTGTACTCCACGTCAGGATCCACCCAGAGGTTTGTCTGCCCGTAGACCGTCTCGGGTCTCAGCGTCGCGGCCAAGAGGAACTTCCCATCGGTCGGGAACTTCAGAAGAACGAACTCAGCGGGGGTCTCGCCCTCGCCCTCCAATCTGTCATGGTCGCCCACCGGGGCCTCGTCCTTCGGACACCAGATGACCGGATGTTCTCCGAGACGCGCGAAGCCATTGTCCTTCAGTTTTCTGAAATGCCACTTGACGAAACTGTCGTAGAAGGGATTCAGGTGAGTGGTGATGAATGACCTTCTCCAGTCAACGGACGCTCCAAGGCTCTTCAGGTCGCTCATTGCCTGCGGCGGGAAGTACTGCGTCCAATGGACGGGATCCTTGAACCTTATGATTTCGTCCTGCGGGATGCCCATGTCTCTCATGATTCGGAACTGCATCTCCTCTCCTTCGGAGATTCTGTTGGCCGCCGCGACAATCGGCAGGCCCGTGCAGTGGAATGCCTGTGGCATTAGCACGTTGTACCCTTTCATCCGCAGGTGCCTGGCCAGGATCTCCGCGTGCAGAAACGTGACCCCGAACCCCAAATGGAGGTATCCGTTCATGTATGGGTACGGGACATTGAGGAAGAACTTCGGCTGACCTTCGCGGGCGTCGGCCTCGAAAGCGCCGGACTCCTCCCACTTCTTCTGCCACTTCGACTCCATGGCTAGTATTTCGTCGGTTTTCATGTCGGTTCTCACCCACTAATCCCAGGGCGGAAAAAAGGCTTTCGCCTTGTCCTACGGGATAAGACACATCACGATATTATTAAATACCGTCCTGCAGATACCGTCTGCAACACGTCCTTATGTTCTCGATTTGTATGACCCAAGTCATACCTCCTCGAGGGCAGGCGGTGGCTCAATGAAGGAAATCAACGAACGCGTGACCCTCAGACTGGAGAAAGACAACCTGGAAAGGATGGATTCTTTCCTGCTGAAGAGCAAGGAATTCTCGAATCGGTCCCAGTTCCTGAGGGTGGCTGTAGAGGCCTTCATTGACAGCACGGAGAAGACCCAGGAAGAGATATCGGTGAAAATACCAGCGAAGTACCTCGGGTTCATCGATGCTTTGATCAGGGACGGCTATTTCCTCTCTCGGGAATATGTGGTTCTCAAATGCATCGAGGAATTCCTCTCCCCAGAGAACGTGAAAAGGCTCGACGAACACAAGAGGACAATGGGAATAGCCTCTGGGACGGAGGTCTCGGTTGATTTCGGCGACAAAAGAGAGCTTCTCGAACGATAGACAAAGGACGTGCAAGGCGCGGAAGTCTGTGCGACTCAAACGCTAGCCAGAAAGATGGGAACGGCGAGGGCCGTGAAGCACTGCTCACTGAAGGGATGGGATGCAAACCTTCGGGACACAGATTTCCGTGCAAACACCTTTGGAGGCAACCGATGAGCGCAGTAACAGAACAGGAAATCGTGAACCACGTCATGGGAATACTATCGAAAGATCTGCCAGAGCCCCGAATCGTCATCGTTGGGTGCGGCGGTGCGGGATGCAACATCGCCGGTCAGGTTCGGGAACGGTCCGGGCTAAGATATGAGACAGTCGCCATCAACTCCGACGAGGAGAGTCTCAGTAGCGTCGTCTCCGACATCAAGATCCGCTTAGGGAAGGGTCCGGAGCATTCCAGAGGTGCAAAGGGCGTTCCCGATGTGGGAAGGGACCTTGCTCGTGCCGCTAGGGACAGCATCTCTTCTGCGATCAGGGCTGACATTGCATTCCTCATTGTCGGGTTGGGCGGAGGCATAGGAACTGGCTGCGCTCCCGAAGTCTCCGGAATCATCCGCGATTCCGGCGCTGTCGTCATCTCAATCCCCGTGATGCCTTTCTCCGTGGAGGGCCGAGACACCACAGCTGAGAAGGGGTTGCGGGAGCTACGCACCGCTTCGGACTCCACGATCGTGCTGGAGAACGACTCACTTCTCAAGTTCGGAACGGACGTACCGCTGACCGGGGCCTTCTCCGTTCTGAACGGTGTGATCGCCGGCTTGATAGAGTGCGTTGTGGAGAGGATATCGAGGACCTTCCTGACAGTGCTCGAAGACGAGGTCGTGGTGATGGCAAGGAGCATACAGGTGGCGGTTGACGTTCAGGAATCGGGGGAGAGCAGGCTCTCCCCTCTCCCTCCACTCGAGGCCCAGGGAGAAATCCAGTCGTATCCGGAAGAGTTCAGAGCCTTCGACACCGACTAGAGTGCGACACCGTTTTATCTCTCCAGCCCATGCAAGCTTGGTGATGATTTGACAGTAGTCACTGGTTCAGTTGAGCTCAGTACCCAGGGTGAGGTTGACATTATCGACGTGACGGAGGATGTCAGACGGGTCGTTTCCGATTGTGGGATGAACAGCGGGATAGCCTGCATCTTCACGAGGAGTTCCACAAGCACGGTCACGACGATCGAGTATGAGCCAGGCCTTCTGAGGGATATCCCCGATGCTTTGGAGAGGCTCTTCCCGAAGAACATGGAATACGGACACGAGCAGATGTGGCATGATGGCAACGGACACAGCCACGTTCGGGCTGCGTTCTTGAAGCCGAGCCTGACAGTGCCCTTCGTGGATGGGAACCTGCTTCTGGGGACGTGGCAGCAGATCGTATTCGTGGAGCTCGACAACAAGCGGAGAAGCCGGAAGCTTATCGTCCAGATGGTCGGGGAGTAGCCTAGGAAGAGCCCGCCAAATCGGGCTTTTATACGCGGTTGGATATCCTCCTCGCAGTGCCCACAACTACTTCTGTAGGGGAAAGGCAGAGGAAAGTCAACCTCTATGTTCTGTCAACGCTCGCCTTCTTCATCAGCCTCGGGTTCGGGCTGATCGCACCGTTTCTGCCCTTCTATGCCGAGTTCCTCGGCGCCGACGTCATCGCAATCGGGATACTCCTGTCTTCTTTCATGGTAACTCGTGCTCTCCTGGCCACTCCGTTCGGCAACCTATCGGACAGAATCGGGAGGAAGGGGATAATCGGTGTAGGGGCCGTGATGTATGCATTTCTCGCCTTCTTTTTCACTCTCCCAGGGGACTGGGTCGGTCTGATTTTCGTCCGCGCCTTTCAGGGTGTGGCGTCCGCAATGGTCTGGCCAGTAGGCGAAGCTCTACTTGTGGACTCCGTGCCCGAGAGGCAACGGGGACAGGCGATGGGATTCTACATATTTGCGTCCAATTCGGGCTGGGTTCTCGGCCCCCTCATTGGCGGGCTGCTCCTTTTCATGGGGCAGAACGTCCTAGGCCTGGATACGCTCTCGAGCTATCGGTTTCCCTTCTACGTCCTCGCGATTCTGTCTCTTATCGCGGCGGGCCTCTTCTTCGCCACGGTTGAGGATGTGATCAAGCCAGAGAAGCGCAAGAAGGGGGACAGGAGTTCAAGGACAAAGCATAAGACCGTCCTGGACTCGAGGACATCTTTCGAGCTCAGGATTCTCTACCTCAACGCGTTGGTCAATGGGTTCAGCATGGGCATACTGAGTTTTGTCACGGTTCTCTTCATGAAGGACGTCATCGATATCGAGGTGTATCTGATTGGCATAATAATCGGCCTTACTGGTGCGATTGGAATGATTGCGAACATCCCTGCTGGGAGACAGGCGGACAAGATCGGACGAAAACCTGTTCTTCTCTTGGGCGGTTATCTGGCAAGGTTCTCTATGCTGATTCTTCCGTTTATTGGGCTCCTGCCTTTACGGGCATTGGGGAGGGCGAACTCGTTTGCGGATCCTTATCTCTACGGTCTTGTGGCCATCAGTGGCGTGCTGGCATTCCGATTCTTCGCTTTCCAGATCAGTCAGCCTGCATTGAGAGCCTTGCAGGTGGACATAATCCCTAAGGCCGTCCGAGGGAGATTGATAGGAATGATGCAGACGATGTTCAACGTGGGGGCGATAATCGGCGCCCCGATAGGTGGGGCCGTCTACATGGCCTTTGAGGGCCGCTTCTTCGGCATCCCTCCTTTCGTCTTGCCCGGGGAGGGAGTTCCATTCATCATCTCAGCGATCCTCGGGTTCATCACTCTGACGTTGATCATGCTCTACGTCAGGGAACCGATGAAGGCCAGAAAGGAGAGAATCAGTGAGAAATAATTTAAGGGAGGCAGTCATATTTGCGGGGGAGACAATGGCTTCCAGAGATATTCAGAACGAACGGTCCGATAACAAGTTCATCCTCACTCGTGTCGGCGTTACGGACGTCAAGAAGCCCGTGAGAGTGAGGAGACCAGATAGAGCGACAACACTCACCGTCGACCTTGACGTTTTTGTTGACCTGCCCTCCTCAATGAAGGGCAGCCATATGTCCAGGAACCTGGAGGCCATCGGCGAGATCGTTGACAGCTCCGTCAGGCAGCCGGTCGCTGGCCTGGAGGACCTCTCACTGATGATATGCAGGAAACTCCTTGAGCGGCATGAGTACGCCTCTTACTCTGAGGCCAGGGCCAGCGCGTACTACTTCTTGGAGAAGGAGACCCCGCTGGGGACGAAGAGCCTCGAGAGGTACAAGCTCGTTGCCAGGGCCGAAGCCCGCGGCGGTGAGGAGCCAGGAACCAAGAAATCAATCGGAGTCGAGGTCGTTGGCATGACCACGTGTCCCTGTGCCATGGAGACCATCAGCGGCAGCACCAGCGGTTTAAGGGTGGAGCAAGCCATCACTCACAATCAGAGAAACAAGACATTCGTGATGATGGACGTTCCAGAGGGTATGACCGTTGAGGCAGATGACCTTGTGCACATAGTGGAGAGATCGATGAGCAGCCCGACGTATGAGATACTGAAAAGGGAGGACGAGGCGGAGCTCGTCAGACGGGCACACTCGAACCCGAGATTCGTCGAGGACGTCGTGAGAGGGGTCCTGGCGCACATTCTGGAGGCGTTCAAGGACTTGCCCGACTGGGTTCAGGTCCAGGTCAAGAGCGAGAGCGAGGAATCGATCCACAAGCACAACGCCTTCGCAGAGAGGGTAACCACTCTGGGAGAACTGCGGGGATAGCTCCCGCAAAGGTTTATTCCGCTAATCCCATACACCCACGTTGAGTCTGATATCCATATGTCACATCTGCGGTGCTCCCGCGACGCACACATGCTCATTCTGTGGAAAGCCCGTGTGCAGAAACGATTTCGATTTCCGCATGACCACGTGCAAGGCGTGCCTCTCCAAGAGGCAAAAGCCCGAAAAACAGGAGAGACCGAGGACACGCCTATTTCAGTAGTCGGAGCGCCTCGTCGCGCTCTATGCCCAACGCCCTCAACAGATACTCCAGCGACTTCGAGGCTATCATGTCCTTCGTCTTCTCATCGAGGAACCTCTCCATTATTATGGGTGCCTTTAGATAGTATTGAATGGCGAATTCCGAAAGGTAGTACGGCGCGCTTTCCGAATCGAGTTCGCTGGCCTTGACGTAGAACTGCTCTGCTTCATTGAATCTTCCAACGTCCATGCAGAAAGAAGCGTAGGCCTCAATGTACTGAGGGTTGTCCGGTTCCAGCTCTATCGCCTTCTTGTAGAGGTCGGCGATCTTCTCGGGTTTGGCCTTCGGATTCCCAATGCTCGCCTCCGCCTTGCCGAAGAATCCCCTCGCGTTCTCCGGGGCCATCTTCGTTGCCTTGTTGAAATGCTTGAGCGCCTCATCGTATTGGTACATCCCCAATAGCCTCTCGCCGTCGGCGATTTCTTCCTCGACTTCTTTCATGAGCAGTCCTCTCAAGTGCCGTATTGACAACACCGAGATAAAAGTTTGGTCAGGAGTCGGAAACCAGATTATCACGGATGATAATCCTGACGAAAGTGGCTTAATGGCTCAGAATGCTCTTCGTAATGGTTGCGATCATGATATCTGGCGCCTATCTGGAGTTGAGGCTTGAGGGAACGAAGAATCCACCGCGGTCGGTTGTTTCCGCAACACGTCCCTATGGTTGGAGGGTTCGAGGGGACAAGCTCGTCTATCCGCTATCGGAAAGGGAGTTCAACGTCGATGACTCGGGCCGGGTCTTGGAGACGCTCGAAGCCTTGAATCGAGCCAGCTATGTTTTGAAGATCCTGAGGATGTCCTACAAGATCAGTCTTCAGGGGAGATCCAAGACTTCCCAAATGTAGTCAGAATATGGGTTTGGCTTTCTTCAGCCACTCGATATCACTCACGTATATTGTTCGCATGTCGGCAGTGCTTGTTAGGGCCATGACCAGCCTTTCGAGTCCGAGTCCCCAGGCAAGAACAGGATGCTTCACACCGAACGGACGAGTGACTTCTGGTCTGAGTATCCCGGCACCGCCGAGCTCGACCCACTCCCCGTTCAAGTACATCTCCACTTCCAGGCTAGGCTCTGTGTACGGGAAATAGCCCGGTCTGATGTTGATCTTGTCATATCCCATCTTCCTGTAGAACTCCTTCAGCACGCCGATGAGCATTGCGAGATTGGCCCCTTCCTCCATGACGATTCCCTCGACCTGGATGAATTCGGGAAGATGCTTCGAGTCCATCGCCTCCCGTCTGAAGACTCTGCCGACGGAGAAGACCTTGATTGGCGGGTCCGGGTGCTCTGAGAGATATCTGAGCGTGTTCACCGTTGTGTGTGTTCTCAGTATCGCCTTCCTGGCCTCGTCGACGTCCCAGTCGTACTTCCAGCCTTCCGAGGCGGTGTCCCCGCCGGATTCATGCATCTCCTTGATTCTCTGGACCAGCTCCTCCGGAGGAAGAGGCAGTGTCCTTGGCTCTGACAGGTAGAACGTGTCCTGCATGTCCCGAGCCGGGTGGTCCTGGGGTTGAAAGAGCGCATCGAAGTCCCAAAAGCTGAGCTCGACGAAGTCGCCCTCGATCTCCTCGAAGCCCATCTCCGCGAAGATGCGCTTGACCTTTCTGATGTGCTCCACAAGGGGATGCTTCCTCCCGCCAGAGACCGGCGGAGCAAAGGCATCTATATCGTACTTCCTGAAGCTGACTTCCTTCCACTTCCCCGTCTGCAGCAGTTCAGGTGTCAGCTGTGCAACCTCCTCTCCCATCTTGATGCCCTTCTGTATGCACTCCTTTCCCAGGTCAGTGAGCGAGATCTCGCGGAGGACTCTTTCCCTTTCCCTGACCACATCCTGCCTTCTCAGCAGCATTCCGATCGTTGCGGCGTCGACATCGCTCTCGGACAGCTCTCCTTCTGAGAGGCGCTGAATGAGCTCCTCGTCCCTGCCCTTCTCGGTGACGGCCCTCTTTCCGTGCTCGGTGATGATCAGAACCGTGCCTCCGTCTTCCTTCTCTATGGTCGCCCACGCCTTTCTCTTCATCCATCCAATGGCAATCCGAACCTCCTTCGGTGAGAGCCGTGCCCTCTCCTGGAGTGTTCCGAGGTCGGTCCTTCCCCTGGCTTTCCTCAGTGCCTTCAGCGCTCTTCTCTCGGGAAGGCTCTTCGTCGCCCACTGCTTCTTGGCCAGAGAGTAGTAGCTGATGACCTTCTCAGTTATCGTGACGAGTCCCTTGGACTGGAGCCAGGAGGAGGCGTTCATGACCTCGACGAGCTCCGCGAACCTTCCGCGCTTCAGAAGCTCCTCCGGAGCGGCCGAGCTGACATCTCCGAACGCGAGAAGGACTCTCTTCTCGAGGAGGCTCAGTTCGTCCATTAGGTCGTCGACATCCATCACAATCACGAATGGTCACTTGCGATTTATTCTTTTCAGTCCCGGAGTATGAAATCCTCGATCCTGTCCTTGGCTTCTTCACGCTTCTGCTGGTGCTCCTTCAAGAACCCATTGATCTTTTCGGTGAGGATCTGCTTGCATTCCCCGCAGAGGATCTCGCCGCCCTTGCACTTGAGATAGATGTCTCTCAGCTCATCATCCTCTGGCATGAAGAAGTGCATGTAATAGTGATAGACCGTGCAGATGTCCGGACTGGCTCCCAGTCTCTTCTGCTCCTCCACGGAGACCCGCCCGCCTGTGAAGGCGTTGACGATCTTCTTCCTTACGTCATCAGGTTGGTCCGTCGTGAACACGCTCGTGTGGGGAAGCGAGGCGGACATCTTGTCTCCACCCGCCAAGCTCGGGAGAAGCTTGTTGTGCAGGAGCGCTGGCTTGTAGTATCCGAGCAAGGGAGCGACATCTCTGGCGATTCTGAAATGAGGGTCCTGGTCAATCCCGCAGGGAATCAGACAAGCGATGTTCCTGCCCTCGAGCACCGACTCGAGAAAACAGGGAACCGCCTGAACGCTCGTGTAAAAGATGCTTCCGATGTTGTGGCTGCTGTCGAAGCCGAAGACCGCGCGGACCTTAGAGAAATTGATCCTCCTGGCGACGTCAATCGCTATCGGGTAGAGCGTGTGAATCAGCTCAGTGTCCAGGAATATCCTCGTCAGTTTGGGATCGAATCCCAAGGCAATGACATCCAGCATGTTCTCGTAAGCGTACTTCTTGGTGTCCTCTCTCGTGAGGCGATCATCGAACATGAACTTCTCATCGTCTGTCAGCTGGAAGTAGAACTTGATCTTGAAGTTGTCCTGAAGCCATTTCGTGAGAATCCAAGGCAGCAAGTGGCCCAGATGGATGTGACCCGAGGGACCTCGACCAGTGTACAGGAAGAAGCCATTGCCCTTCTCGTACTCGTCCAGGATTCGATCGAAGTCGCGATGCGAATAGAAGATCCCTCTTCTCAAGAGGTGGTGCAGAGGTGAAGCATGCTTCTCCAGTCTATCCAGAATCTCCTGGGAGATCAACTGAGTTCCGAACCTTTCCACTAGCTTGTCGTAGTCGATCTCGCCCTTGACCTCCCATGGCGTGACAATGAAATCTTCTGGCATCGGATTCGCCTTCCCAATGAACTCACGAGTAATAATCCTTCGCCTTTCGGCCATCACTGAGCGAATTCACGGGCCCACAGACGAATGAGGGATAGGAATATAAGTAAGGTGGGGGATTCTCCTACGACTTCGGGCTGGAGGGAACAAGCCCGAGTCAACGTAGCTTGAGAAGGGAATAAGGGAGGGTGATACATGAGCGTGTGTCCAACATGCAAAGGTCAACTGACCTGGGTGAAGAAGTATGGTAAATGGTATTGCTATCAGTGCAAGAAATACATCCAAGCCAAGCCTACGCCGCAACAGCCCCCATCTTCCGCAGCCATATGGTTTCAGAATGCCTACAGCATCAGGAAGAAGGTCTTGACCGTGTGGAACAAGTACTGGATCGAGGACCGAAGAGGAAGGACCCTGGGGTTCGCAAAGCAGAAAATGTTCAGGCTGAAGGAGGACATCAGGATCTACACTGACGAGAAAATGAAGCAGGAGCTCTTCAGAATCAAGCAACAGCAGATACTGGATGTTTGGGCGACCTTCGCGGTCATCGACTCTCAGACGAACACCACTCTGGGCTTCATCAAGAGGAAGGCCTTGGCTTCGATGTTCGTGAGGGACGAGTGGGAGGTCTACAACGCCCACGACCAGCTCATCGGTGGAATATACGAAGAGAAAGGACGTGGTCTAGCTAGGAAATACGTACCCGGTGGAGCGTTGATCCCCGAGAAGATGACCTTCAAGTTGCACGGCGTTCCGGTCGCGGCGATCGATCAGAGGTTCAAGATCATAGGAGACATCTGGGATTTGAACTGCATGAGCGTGCCTCCGGATTTCGACCGCAGGGTCTTGCTGGCATGTCTGTTGATTATGGGAATGATCGAGCGCGGTCGCAAATAGAACATCGGTCCGAACGATAGTCGTACGCACATCTACGGGTTCAGAAACGTTGCCGAAACCCTCGAGATCGCAAAGAATCCAGATTGCCCCAATCACGTCGAACGCTAGATGTGTCAGTTCCGAAAACCTTTAAGACCGCCTCAGGCAATAACCTCACGGGGGAGTGGTTGTGACAACGAGAATCACGGTGAAGAACGCGGAAACAGGGTCCTCGGTCGAGATGGAGTTGGAGGCCGAGAATACCGTGGAAGAGATAATCGAGAGCGCGGCCAGCTACTGGGAGGTCTCTCCCGGTGCCTATGTTCTCTGGCGGGGCAAGACGGTACTGCGCGGGCAATCCACGATTGTGGATGCGGAGATTCGCGAGGGTGACGTGGTCGAGCTGATACCTGACCCCGAGGGCGGCTAGGTGCATGTCATGGGGCTGCTTCTGGGCGATGTCTTCGCTCATTTGGGCAAAGCCTACGCCATAGTCAAGGACGCAGTTACAACGTAACTCCAGGCAACGGGCATCTCCGTGAGTTTCGACAGGAACGGGTTCGAAGCGCTCTTCGATCGCCTCGACAAGGCAGATTTCGACTACGTCATCGTTGGTTGGTACCACTCCCACCCTGGATACACCTGCTTCATGTCGCCCAAGGACATCGAGACGCAGCGGCGGATGTTCCGGGAGGAGTTCCCCTTCGCAATCGTCCTGGACCCGTTGGAGCTGCAAATCGAGGCCTTCACGCTCTCTGGGGAGGAATGCGTGGTCGCACCTTTCGCCGTCTACTGGGAGGAATATGAAGATCCATACGGAAGGATGAAGAAAGAAGCTCCCGCTCAAACCCAGATAGCGTGCCTGCCTCTCATCTTGGACTCCGTTTCCTTCCTTTTCTCCATGATTTGCGCAATGATCCCATCCAAGAATATGAGTGTTGAATCCTCGAAAAGGGTGCCAAGTGGGGCGAGAGCCGCGGTGCCATCATCTGGCTCGGGATCCAGAGTGACGACTACGTTACCCGCGTGTGCGAGCTTGGAAAGCTTCTTGCTGGTTATCACTACTACCTTCGCCCCGACGCGCCTGATGATGTTCGCCGTCTGGATCGCTGACATAGTCTCGCCTGTGTTCGAGATAATCAGCGCAACATCAGTGTCGTCAACGATTGGGGTCGTTGTCTCACCGATGAAGAAGACCTTGAGACCGAGCTGAACCAGGCGTATGGCGAAGGCCTTTCCTATCAGACCGGACCTGCCAGCACCGTAGATGAACACCTTGTCCGAGGTCAGCAGGAGCCTGATGACCTCCTCGATGGACTTCTCATCCCCGTTCGCGAGGATCTCGGTTATCTTCTTCGCTATGTATTGCGATGACTCGTTTGCCCTGTTGGTCATTTCTTTCCCCCCTTGGCGGACTTCGCAACTCTCCTGGCCAAGACCCTCTCCAGCATGACCTTCATGTACATCGCGTCATGTTCCAGGAGTGGGGAACCGGAGATCAGTGTGATGTCATAGTTGTTGTCCAGAATGCATTCAGCGAGAGGTTCGAACCTGAGATCACCCTTCTTGATTGGCGTGTATCTCAGCTCGTTCCCGTCCGCATGTTCCACTCCAGAGAAATGCGTGTGGAAGTGGCCTTTCGTGTACTTCTTGAACCTGTTGAAGAGCTTCTGGAAGTCTTCGCTGGTCCTCAGCGAGCCACCTTCCCGCGAGTGTATGTGTGAGAAGTTGAGCACGGGAACGACACCTTTGTACTTCTCGCAGAGGGAGATGATCTCCTTCACGCTCCCAAACACCTCCTGTCTTCCGCTGGACTCCAGCCCGAGCTTGGTCTTGATTCTCCTTGACCTGAACCATTTGAGAATCGAATCTAGGTTCTTCCGGAGTCTTATGCTTGCTTGCCTGTTCGTCAGGTCACCGTAGAGACCGAGATGGGTCACCACGACCTTTGCTCCCATTTCATTGGCAAGGAGCCCGCCCCATTTTACGCTGTCCACGCTCCTCTCTGGCACCTCCTCTACGCCGATGAGATCCATGTAGTACGGTGCGTGAAGGTTCAGCTCTATGTCGAGGTCCCTGGATAGCCTCCCCAGCTCGGCGAGTTCGTGATAATCCTTCGCTATGCCCGATGCCAGAATGCGAAGGACGTCCCCCTTCTTGACCTCGGCGTCGAGGTTGGCAATCACTCTCTCCCTCGATCCCTCCGTCCTGATGATCTCAACTACCAGCTCGTTCGGCAAGTCCCTCGCTATAAGACCGACCTCTTCCTCAGTGGGATGTCGTTCAAGGAGCCCCACTCTGACCAGCTGAACTTCCATCGCGGTCAGACCCAGGTTATGGACGTCCTCGATTCCATCTCGCAAGGTTCTCCCTTTGCACGATAGGGGAATGCCCGCAGGACCGAAACGTATCATTACTCCACCAGACTGTTAACTCGAAGGTCTTACTATTTGGCGCGCATTTATATTTATAGTTTTTGATAATGTCCCCAAGAAAAGCTCGTTTGCGACCTCCGATCGCACCGAGAACCCCGTTGCCCGGGACACTTAGGTCCCGGAGCTATCTCCAATGGGCCGCTCGAAGCCCGAAAAAACGTTAGTCTGGCATGTCGATTTCTCCCAATCCGGATGGACAAAAGGTTTATATGAAGACCCTTCTTTAGACCCTCCTCAGAGGATATCCGATGCCTGGCAGTGGGAAGTCCAACCCCAGATTATTGGAACTCATAGAGGAGCTGAAGAGACACTCTTATGAGAACAAAGCACCCATTTGGAAGGACACAGCTTGCAGGCTGAGCAAACCTCGGAGGAATTGGGCCGAAGTGAACATCAGCAGGATATCCAGATACGCCAAGAAGGGGGAAGTCATTCTCGTCCCCGGCAAGCTTCTCGGTTCTGGCAACATAGACAGGCCTGTGACCGTGGCCTCCTTTCACGCTTCCGAAGTGGCAAGGAGGAAGATCACGGACTCCGGGGGCCTCGTTCTGACGATTGAGGAGCTCATGAACAAGAACCCGAAGGGAAGTGGCGTTAGAATAATGAGGTGAACCATGGCAGTGATCGATGCGACTGGCTCCGTGCTTGGCAGGCTTGCCAGCGTTATAGCCAAGAGGCTTCTCGAAGGGGAGGAAATCGTTGTGGTCAATGCCGAGCTCGCGGTCATTTCGGGGGACAGGGTATCCGTCCTCAACGAATACAAGGAGATTAGGGACATAGGTAGCCAGACGTCAGGTCCCTTTTTCCCGAGAATGCCGGACAAGATTGTAACGAGAACGATCAGAGGCATGATCCCCTACCAGAAGCCCAGAGGAAGGGAAGCGTTCAAGAGGTTGAGAGTATACATAGGCGTTCCTGACTCGTATGCCGAGTCCACTTTGGAGAGGATCGAGGAGGCCCTCGGGAAACTGACGTGCCAGTACACGAAGGTCGGCGACCTCTCAAGGAAGCTCGGGGCCAAGTTCTAGGTGGTCCAATGAAAGTCATCCAGACAAGCGGAAAGAGGAAGAAGGCGATTGCGCGAGCCACAATCAAGCCAGGGAAGGGCCTGGTCAGGGTGAACAAGAGGCCAGTCCAGATCTTGAGTCCGGAACTGGCCCGCCAGAAGATCCTTGAACCCATCGTCATGGCCGGAGATAAGATCAAGAAACTGGACATCGAGGTCAACGTGCAGGGCGGGGGCATCATGGGTCAGGCGGATGCGACACGGACCGCTATTGCTAGGGGCATCGTGGCATATCTCGAGAGCAAGGAGCTGGAATCGCTCTACAAGGAACGGGACAGGACCCTGCTCGCAAGCGATCCAAGAAGGAAAATGCCCAAGAAGCCGATGGGCAGAGGCGCAAGGAAGAAAAGGCAGAAGTCCTATAGGTGATTCTGTGATAATACCTGTGAGATGTTTCAGCTGCGGAAGGGTCGTTGCCTCTGAGTGGGAAGAGTACCAGAAGAAAATCGGGATGGGCGAGGATCCGCAGGAGGTTCTCGATTCTCTTGGACTGACCCGCTATTGTTGCCGCCGGATGCTGCTTTCGAATGCTGACACGATTGATGATGTCCTGCCATTCGGTTAGATGCGAAGCCTTTTTGTTCTACAGTCCCATGCACGGTCAGGGCCCGTGGGGTAGTTTGGTATCCTTCCAGCTTGGGGTGCTGGTAACTCGAGTTCAAAAGGCTCTTGCTCTCGCGAGGGCCTGAAATTCTCGGCGGGCCCACTTCCTTCTTGCGTGTGAAGGCACTATTGCCCTGTCCCATGGGCCATCAACCTGTGATGCTCCTTCATCATGCACCTGTCCATGACGACCCGGAGTCCGGCCTCCTTCGCCCTCTCTGCAGCCTTCGGGTTGACAACGCCCTCCTGCATCCACACGACTCGTGCACCCTTCCTTATTGCTGATTCGACGATAGGCTCAACGAACTCCGGTCTTCGAAAGATGTCGACGACATCCACGTTCCCTGGTACGGATTCGACGTCGGGATAGCTCTTCATTCCCTCGATCTCAGGGTAAGCAGGATTGACGGGGACGATGTCATATCCGGCATTCTTCAGATACATTGCCACTTGATAGCTGGCTCTCTCCGGCTTGTTAGACATCCCCACCACGGCAATGGTTTGCGACTTCTGAAGTATGTCTTGGATATCTTCGGACGAGGCCGGGATTTCCTTGGTCACGTTTCCAGCTCCTCGGGGAACGATGGGCAAGAAGATATTTATCAACTTCGAGGGCGGATGTGACCTGGGGGCTGGCAGGGAAAATATATATACACGCCATGCCATTAATTGGCATAGTGGGCAGAGACGGAGGCGCGAACCTACCGTTTGTTCTGCGGATCTTCCTTGGAGGAGGACCTATGAAGGACGCGGCATCCAGCATTTGGCGTGATTATTCCAGGTTATTTGGAGTCCTTACCATTACTCTGCTCGTAACGAGTCTCGTTGTTGTCGCGAGCGATGATAATCCCGAGACAACATTAGGCATCTCCTTCAGTCGCCCGAATCAGAAAGTGGATGACGGCTCCGCTAACTCTCGGAGCTCTGACATTGGGGTTGATGGAAACGAAGACCTCCATGTCGTCTGGTCTGACGACAGGACTAACTACTACGGCATCCACTACTCCAAGTCGACTGACCAGGGATTGTCCTGGTCATCATCCAGGAGAATCGATTCGGGCGTGTTTGGTGCAAACGCCCGCTTACCCTCAATGACAATTGACAGGACCGGAGGCGCCTTTAACGACAGAGTGTACGTCGTCTGGCAGGAGTCGTCTACGGCCGGTGGTGTTCACATTTTCGCCACTTTTTCCGTCAATTCGGGATCGACCTGGGCGGCGCCAACAAGGATTGACACGGCAGTCCAGGACGTGCGTTGTCTCGAGCCTGATGTGGTCGTCGATTCGTCGGGCAACGTGTATGTTGCCTGGTTTGATGACCGCGATGCCTCCTACAACCACATCTTCATATCGAAGTCCGTGGATGGCGGTTTGAGTTTCGACTCTGAAGTCCAGGTCTCTGACCAAGATGCGATGAACTCATTCCCCTCCCTGACTACTGTCGGTGACGTGGTCTTCGTGTCCTGGAAGCAGGATCTGAGCGGGCTTGTCACACTCTGGATAGCGGGTTCCTATGATTACGGTTCCACGTGGGCCCCTCGGATTGTTTTCGCGGGACCGCTCAACTCCGTTTCCAGATACCCTCACGTGACGACCGACATGAATGGGATTCTTCACGCTGTGTGGGACTATCAGAGCCCGATGGGCGAGAGAGAGATTAGCTATTCGAACTCCAACGACGACGGCCTGACTTGGTCCACTCCAGTCAGAGTGGATGACTACCTGTCTTCATCATCGTACACAGCCCCGGCGATCGTTTCGGGGCCCAGAGGTCTGTACGTCGCGTGGAGCGACAACAGGGCCGGAGATCAGGACATCTTCTCTTCTTATTCGGAGGATGGGGGTATCACGTGGGGAGACGGGATCCTCAACAACAATGATATCCGTGTTGATGACACAGACGAAAATGTGGATCCCTCGGACGACTCCTCATCCCAATTCTATCCGTCGATTGCCACTGGGACATTTGGCGTGTTCATCTCCTGGGACGATTTCAGAAGCGGTATCTTCAACGAGGTTTACTTCTCATCCTACGATATGGGGCAGATCCTGATGACCGAGCTGAGGGATGCACCCAACAACGCGGAACTCGTGGAGATATACAACTTCGGCTTCAAACCAGTTGACCTGAACGGATATGTACTTCAAGTCGATGATACCCAGCTCTATTCCTTGACGGCACTAGGGACTATACCTTCGCTTGAGTACAGGACGCTTGGCGACGACCCTTCTGCGGACCTGGTCATTCCACTCGACCTGGACGACCAAGGCTCCAGACTTTTCCTGTTTGACCCCGTGAGCATGACCTTCATAGACGAAGTCGGATATGGTCAGATGGGAACAGCACCTGACCCTCTTTGGGGGGAGTCCGTTTCGAGGCGCAGGGTGGGCGACGGCTACACGGATGAATGGGTCCGGGAAGAGGTTCCGACATTCGGAGCAGACAACAGCGTTCCAGGCGTCGTTGGGAACCCAGAAGTTGTGCTCAATGAGGTTCTGTTCTATCCAAATGCTCCTGATGAAGCATTCGTAGAGACGTACTACAGAGGCGCCGGGTCTGTCGACCTCATGGGTTATTCGATTGTCTGCAATCAGGATTATCTTGTGGGTGGAATCGTCCTTACTGAGGCCAATCCCTATTACGTGCTGAGGTATCCAATGAACTCGGGATTCTTCGACTCCTTGAGTTCTATGGCGGATAACGTCTACCTTTACGATTCAACTGGACAGCTGCTCGACATGGCAGGATGGAGCTCTCCTCATACACAGGGTTTCTCCATGACCCGGGTCCCCAACGGGAATGGGACGTCGAATGGCTACGATGACCTCAGCTCCGCAAATGCAGGTTGGAAATTCGATATGGCTCCGACGCTCCCGCTTGTGGTGCTGGGTCCCGACTATGAGACTCATGGGGAGGTCGGAGAACGACTGCTCCTGAATCTGACGGTGACTAATAAGCAACTTGTCTCGGACTACATCGACATAACGTTGACGAGTACACCGAACAATTGGACGATTGAAATACTTCAGGACAATGGCATCTTCCCTCTATTGGATTCCCCTGGAGACGGTGACGGCATCCCGGACTCTGGACTTCTCAGCCCGGAACAAACGTTGCAGTTCAAAATCGGTGTGAACATCCCCTCAAGTCCCCCAGTCGGGAGCTATCAGTCGGTCATTGTCACTGGCACAGCCTCGTCAACCACACTGGCGTCGGACAGCGCAAGCCTTCTCGTGAGGGTATACCCCCACATCGAGCCAGTGAAAAGCGTGGCACCGTCCACAATCTTCCACGAAAGCGCGGGTCCTGGCTATCCGACCGTCGCGACTGTCCGGCTAACTGTCACAGGCCAGGGCTCTGGGGTAGTCAAATCCGTTCCCCAGGATGTCATTTTCCTCATAGATAAGTCTGGCAGCATGAACCAGCAAACCAATCCACCCGAGCCACCCACGAAATTCGATTATGCCAAGCTAGGCGCAAAGAGCTACGTCGACGACATGAAGTTTCCCGATCAAGGCGCGGTGATATTCTTCGATACGGTTGTGACGCGAAGGAACCCGCTCAGCACGAATTACCCGCAGATCAAGGCGGACATAGACAGTGTTCTTGTTGCTGGCGGAGGAACCGCAGTTGGAACTGGAATAAATGCATGCTGGAATGACCTCGTGTCGGACGCTGACCCAAACCATATCTGGGTATGTATTCTTCTAACAGACGGGCGGAGCGGTTCAGGCCTCGATCCCGTCACTGAGGCTCAGAACGCTGCGGCCAACAACGTGGTCATCTATACGATTGGCTTAGGTTTAGACGCCGACCATGGCATGCTCCAGAACATCGCCGCCATAACCGGGGGTGAGTACTTCTATGCTGAGACGCCCGAGGATCTGGTAGGCATCTACCAGCAGATCGGAACGATAGTCGACCAGGTGGCGGGTCGGGACTTGGATGTCTCCGATGACTTCCCGATGATCGAGGACGTCCTTCCGTCCTACATACACATCGTGACTGGCTCTTTCCGAGATCCTGTCTCAGGCCTGCCCAAGCTGCCACACTTCATTGGCAGCAGAGGCTTGTACACATTCATGCAGTGGAATATCAGTAGACTGTTGATTAATGAGACTTGGGAGGTTGAGTACGATGTCACCTCCGACCTCATTGGCACTAATCCCGTGGGAGTTTATCCTGATGCCCGCGTTGCATATGTGAAATGGGATGGCAACCAGACCACGGTCCCCTTCCCTCTCGTCTTGATTACGGTGACATACTACACCGCCCCGCCCAAGCACGTGGAGACATACTGGGACGGTGGAGCCGACGTAGGTCTCAGATGGGTCGAGGTTCCCTGGCCAGAACTGGACCATTACCTCATCTTCAGGTCACAGACACAGAACGGGTTCCCCGACCTGTCTCCCGCCGCGGCGTATGACGAGGTTCCAGCGGGGACGACCGATTGGGTGGATCCAGAGGCGGGAGGAGCAGCCAGCCATGACGGTGAGTACTATTACCTGATAAGAGCGGCGAACGCGAACGAGAGCGATGTCAGTGAGACCAGTAACACAGCTGGTGCATGGACCAACACTTTCTCCGCAGGATTCAACACGTTCTCGATTCCCCTGGAATACTTCCCATGGGTCGAGTACGACGGGGCCGCTCGAATAGACACGACGGACGAATATAGGACCGCGCTCGGCGCGGGCTACCTCGAATACATGGAGGCGGAGCGTTGGCTGAGGGTTCCTGGCAGTGGCGATCCTACCCGGGCAATTGAGGTGGGGGAAGGCTGTGTGGTGGAACTCGGGTCCGACGTGCGCTTCACATTCGTGGGTCTGCCTGGGACCATGATCAGGTACGATGAGCTCCTCTTCGGCGGCTTTGACCACACGGGAAACGCCAAGAACCTGGAGCTCGGCATCGTGGGCAATAACATCAGGATCGTCTGGCAACAGCCCATTGGCTCTGACGCGTATGACATTTACTATTCGAACAGCAGAGTAGGGTTCTATGGAGAGCCAGGGTTGGATTACTGGTCGCTGTACAGTTCCTACGTGCCTCCGGCGGGCCCCGTGGTCAGCGTGGATCACGTGAACGCCATCTTCGAGCCATATGACGAGTTCTACTACATGATTTTCCCGCTGAACGCCTCGCTTGGTACGGGTTCTGGTAGCTACAGCTCAGGCATATGGATTGGGCGCTTCACGCAGGGTTATCAAGCCATCTCGCTTCCCTTGAAACCATTCTCGAACGGGCAGTACGCCTATCATAACGTTTCTTACTACGCTGACTACATCACGGACGCGCTTGTAGTCCTTTGGTTCAAGCAGTCCGAGTCGAGGTGGGTTCCCCATATTCCGGCCATGGAGGCAGGAGTCTACGACAGGGAATTCGCGATGTTCGTCACCCTGAAGATCAACGTTTCATCAGATGTGGTCTTTGGGTTTGCCGGAGTCT
Organism: Thermoplasmata archaeon; assembly: GCA_023136265.1. Lineage (GTDB taxonomy): Archaea > Thermoplasmatota > Thermoplasmata > RBG-16-68-12 > JAGMCJ01 > JAGMCJ01. The sequence goes on along the minus strand of JAGLRN010000025.1, from coordinate 52,395 downwards.
GAGGTTGTATCGATATGAGCTTCCGTTGTGCTGGAGAGAAGCCAAGCGCCGACAACGCTTCTTGGAGGGCAATGATGAAGCTGCGGTCGATTGCGGTGTCCTTCCTCGTGCTCCTTACGATCGTGACGCTGGCACAATCAACAACAGGCCAACCTGAGGAGATGAATCTGGAGGGGAGGATCTTCCTCTGGGACGACACACCTCTCCAGGGCCTCCCGTGGGAAGATAGCACGCCCTTCGCCATCTGGGTGCTCCACAGCGGTTCTTGGAATCGATTTCCGAAAGCCGGTTGGGTCCTCACCAGCGGTGGCTGGTACGCGTACACGCTTGAGGCGGCTGAGCGGGACGTCAACTGGAGCAACGGTGACACATACCGCGTCCAATTGGATGCAACTGCCTTTGGCGGGCTCGATACGAACGCCACGAGCCACGGGACAGGCGATCCCGGTGAGTTCCCTCCTTACGGCGAGCTCGACAACATCATAATGTGGAACGATCCGGACAACACTCAACAGTGGGACGTCGTCGTTCCGATACCCGACCTCCAGCCTTTCGCCATCGCCGTCGACGGAATCGAGTATCCCGGTCCCTATGACCCGGCCGTGCCGATAGGCCCGATAGTCGTTCTCGCGGGCACTTCTCACCTGGTCGAGGCCAACGTGACGAACGCGGGTACACCCCTCATAAGAATCTTGAACACAGCCACGCTTGATGACTCCTGCGGGGCCTTCGAGCATATCGGGGAGATACAAGAGATAGATGCAGGATCCTCCGCGCCGCTCGGAACGAGGTTCAGCATGATCTGGACCGCGCCAGCCCTGCCCTTCGTCGGGGAATGCCTCCTCAACTACACTGTGGATTTCTACGATAACGTGACCGAATACGACGAGGGCAACAACTCCGCGACGATTCTCTTCTACGTGGAGGGACCCGACCTCTCGCCAAGCGATATCCTGATCGAAACGCCGTCGGGGAACTACTCTTACGCCGACCCGTCAATAACCATCCCGCCCTTCTATTCTGATGTGATTCCCGTGAACCCCGGCGACGACATAACCATCAGCCTGAACGCGACAAACGTCGGTGGATACGAGACCGGTGCGCAGTTCAACGTCGTGATCGTAAGCACGGGGAGCATATCTGGCGGACCGCCAGTTTCGATACTCTTCAATAGCGGACAGGTGGGTCCGCTCATGGCGGGCAGTTCGACAGGTCCCTTTGTGTCCAACCTACGAATCCCCAACCAAACGGGCTATCACTGCCTGAATCTCACGGTCGATTACGGGATTGACGGGACTGGAAACATCAGTGAGGTTTCGGAGACGAACAATACGTTCGTCGTTTGCTTCGGCGTGGACGTTCCCGACCTGACGCCAGTTGACATCGTAGTCGAGCTCCAGGACGGATCAAGCCTCACCTATCCTGACGCATCGGCCGCGAGCTACATCTCGGATCCGATCTACGTCTTTCCCGGGGATCTGATGAACATGACTGCCAGCGTCCGCAATGTCGGCGTCTTCCAGTCCCCAGTGGGCATCGACACTCAGCTTTCGTTTTACTATGTCGGTGACGGTCCCTTGAATCCAATCCAGGACCACATTGCCGAATGGAGCAACGTTCCACCACTGCTTCCAGGTTCTACGGACGGACCCTTTGGGGTTCTCGGGTACAGTGTCCCTTCTGACATGGGGGACCGGTACATCAACATCACCGTCGACAATAGAAGCCAGATCCAGGAGGAAAGCGAAATCAACAATACGTTCACGATACACCTTGTCATCGGCGGTCCCGATCTCATCCCGAGCCAGGTCAATCTGACCGTTGATGGCGTGACAACCCAGTACGCGTATCCTCAGACGCCGACTATAGAAGTGGACATAACCTCAGTCGTTAGCCTGGAAGCCGAGATCGCGAACCGGGGCAACTTCGGAACGAATGGGACGTTCTTCACGGAGTTCTTGGACAACTCAATTGCCTTTCACTCGAACCTGAGCGATGCCTTGGGTCCCGGTGCAACGAGCCCGATAAACTCCAGCTGGACTAATCCCGGAGTCCCGAGCCTGCACACTATTACGATAGTCGCAGACTCTGCGGACGAGATCGTGGAGGTGAACGAGTCAAACAACATCTTCACCTTGACAATCATCGTCAAAGGTCCCGACATCATCCCGTGGCAGGTGAATCTGACGGTGGACGGGCTGACAACGCAGTACATTTATCCAGAGACGCCAACCGTAGAGGTGAACATCTCATCCATAGTCCATATCGAAGTAGCGATAGAGAATCATGGGGGCATCGGAACGAATGGGACATTCCTAACGGAGTACTTCGCTGACTCCGTTGGTTTCTACTCGAACCTCTGTCCGTCCTTGGGTCCCGGCGAGCGCATCCTGACTAACTCCAGCTGGACGAATCCCGGTGTCCTAGGACTCCACCTAATCACGATAGTGGCTGACTCCGCCAACGACATCGTCGAGCTGAATGAGACAAACAACGTTTTCACACTGACCATCGTAGTCAAGGGTCCTGACTTGATACCTCTGTATGTCACAATAGACGTGAGCGGGAACAGCAACCAGTACGAATACTCGGATTCCCCGGTTGGTCCCGTTATTGTAGACATCTCCGACGAGGTTCTCATCGATGTGACCATTCACAATCAGGGAGCTCTCTCCATCGATATGTTTACCGTAGGATACATCGAAGATGGCCAGCTGTTTGATTTGAGCGGCCCTTTGGGGCCATTGGATGCATCGGCGTCCATTTCCCTGATTGACGTCGCTTGGCAGACTCCGCAGTCCTTGGGAGACTACCTTGTTGTCATTTCCGTTGATCATCTGGACAATGTATCAGAAGCTGATGAGGACAACAACGAGTTCAACATCCTGTTCCGCTTGGTGGGTCCTGACCTCGTGGCTCTTGATTTCCTTGTGAACACTGTACACTACACCAATCCAGTCTTGGTCACGGGGGGCGAGACCATTCTCCTGACCGGAGTCTTGGTCAACGCTGGGACCAACGTGACGCCTTCTAGCTTCTACGTCGGCATCTACAACTCCACTGAGAGGAATAATCCACTCCTCCTCTCGGGCGCTCCAAAGCTCTCGCCAGGATTATCACAATGGCACAACGCCACCTGGCACGCCCCCATGGACTATCTGAACGTCACCATTGTCTTCGAGGTCGATTTCTACGATGACGTTCTCGAGGTAGACGAAGCAAACAATGTGCTCGAGGTCGTCCTCATTGTGACCCCACTCCCACCTGACCTCGTGGCAGTGGGTCCTAAGATCAACGGGCTTCCCTATGACGGGCCCCATCCAGCCAAGGCAGGTGAAACCCTCACTCTCTCAGCCTCCATAGTCAACATAGGGAACTACACTACCGGAGGCCCGTTCGACAACGCGTTCTACAACGATACGATGTCCAGTCTCCCGTTTGCCAGGGAAGTGGAGGGAACGCTGATTGTAGGCAGGATGACAGCTGAGATCGAAGCCACTTGGAGGGCTCCCGAGAAGGCTGGAACTTACGTTGTCGTCTTCCACGTGGACTACATGGACTCCATATCCGAGGCAAACGAGACCAACAACGTGCTCTCCTACATAATCGAGGTCGTTGAAGAGGAGGAAGAGTACAACTGGAAACCCCTCCTTGCCCTGATCCTTGCCATCATTCTTGTTCTTCTCGGAATCCTCGTCGGATACGTGAGACCTCTCGACAGATTCGTTCCGATACCGGAAGACATGCCGGATGAGGAGATTGACGTGTACAGAAGGCAGATGAGGAGTCAACCCATAGGAGAGAAACTGAGTCCTCTCGACCAGGATGCACTTCTGAGGAAATTCTCTCGAGACAGGATGTTCACGATCGCCATCCTTGCCCTTCCTCTATCACTGCTTGAGATCGCCATCGCAATCCTTTCCAGTCTGACGGGTATCCTGAGAGTGCCTGAAGGAGGCAACTGGATTACGGTGGGATTAGTGGTCAACCTAGTAATTCTCATCGTCGGGATTTCCGTCGACATAGTCGTGTCGAAGAAGGGCTACAAGGTGCCCTCGGAGATGCTTCCACCACCCGAAGTAGATGATGGCGACTAGCGGGCGCGACAACTTCGCGACAAACATTGCATAGCATCCATAGGATTCCAGAATACCTCGGTTGAGACTGGCGTCAAAGGGTGGAGGAGTGGGTATGATTTCGGCATTCCCCGGGTTCAATGACACGAATACCGCCGCTGACGTGATGACCGAGATAGGGGCCTCTCGGATTGAGGGTTTCGATCAGTCCGCACCGCCCTACTGCCTTCAGATATTTGGATCGTCCCATGTCATATCTCCAGTAGAGGGGACACGGGTCAAGGGAGAGCAATCACAGACGTGGACTATTAATAACCGATTGCCTGTTTATCGCCAGGATACGGTGGGAACTTGAATCTCCTGAGAGTAGTTGCGGTCCTGAGCCTTGTTTGCTTGTTGCTGACAGTCACTCAGGCGCATGAGAGCGTATCGGCGGACCCGCCAGGAACGCGATCGAATGGCGATAGAACCGTCACACTCGAGTTGCTCACGGCAACTTGGTGCTCAGGCTGCCCATACGCCGATGCGGTTGCCGACAGACTGCTGAGAGTCATCGGTCCTGAACGACTGTCCGTCATTCAGTATCACGTGACCCTGACGGACCCGTTGAGAACCAATGAATCGGATGCTCGTTGGCACACGTATGGAGATTCCGGGCTCCCCTCTCTATTCCTCGATGGTGAGTTCAAAAGTGACAGAGCGACATCTTACGAAGAGGCCTTCGACAGGTATCTCACCTTTGTCCAGGAGAGCCTTCAGGTTGATACACCGGTGAGCATGGGACTCAAATACGACCTGGGCAGCGGATCTGCAACGCTCAACGCGTCAATGGATAGCAGCGAATCGCTGGCGGGCCAGAATCTCTTTCTCAGAGTCGTCTTGTTCGAGAACATCCTGGAGGTTGGTGGTAAGATCTACAACTACACCATGAGGGCTTACAACGAGACTTCGGTGGATTTGGTGAGTTCCCCAACGACCCAGTCGGTGACCTTCGCACTGGACGGCTCGTGGATCGTCGAGAACATGGGTGCCGCGGCCTTTCTTCAGGTGGATTCAGATGGCGGGATCTATCAGTCAGTCAATGTCATGTTCGGGGAACCTCCAGTGACCACGATCGCCGATTCCTCGGATGGCACCGTTTCAGGCGACTTGACCGTTGAGGGGAGCTGCACAGGCGGCCGGACACTATCCGAGGTCTTCCTGAAGATCGATGACGGGCTCTGGGTTGAGGTGGAAGGAACATCGACATGGCAGCACGATATCGACACGACAACGCTCTCCGACGGGTCCCATACGATATACGCAAAGGTCTACGACATTGCCGGAACCTACTCGCAGACAGACGTCTTGTCCATCACGGTGAAAAACGAGGAGCCCGTCCCTGGCTTCGATACCGCACTTCTTCTGGTCGCGTTTCTATCGGTTGCGGTCATCCTGGGCGGGATAAGAAGACTGAAGAAATGAGGAGCCTCACTCGGGTCTCATTTGGTTCATAATGATGTTCTGCGCCAGTTCGAGAAACTCATCTTCTCTGTTGTACGGGATGGTCGCACCGGCGGCGATATTGTGACCTCCTCCCGCCCCGCCCATAGTTTCGGCGGCTTCCCTCATGACAACGGAAAGGTCAAGACCCCTCGAAACGAGGGACTTCGTTGCTCTGGCAGAGACCTTCACTCCCTCGTCTGAATGCGCGAAGGCGAAGAGAGGACGCGACTTGTCAACCTCGGGAGAGGACATCATGATCCCCGCCGTGATTCCGATGACCGTGTCTTTTATTCTTGTTCCTCCATGAAAATACTGGAGATGGTCCAACACGATGATTCCCATGTCGGCAGCCACTTCGAGGGATTCGACGAGATACTTCCTGTGCGTCCGGAGCAGACCGAGTGCCTCATCGAGGCTCTCCTCTCTGTTCCCGAGACAGATTTCCATGCCGACCTCTGCCTTGTCATATCTGCCACAAGAATTCAACAGCGTGGCGAACTCCTTTGCGTCGCGGAGGACCGATCCCTCCTTTTCTCGAACGAGCGTGTAGCACTCCCCCACGATTCTCTCGATGTGCTCACGGCCTAGACCCGATTCCAGCAACAGTGTCACGAGAGCAGAGACAAGGCTCTGCTTCTCAGAGGAGCTCAGATCGGACCAGCATCTCCACTCATCTCCTGCCTTGACGGGTATCCCGATCTCTTCAAGGAACCTAACGCAAGCACTGTGGTTGCCGTTGAGGCCAGGCAATAACGGGTCGGTCGAGTACTTGAGGAGCCTGGTCACGGGGCGAGTCTCTCTGCCGAAGTACCGGATGTCCGTATCGATTCTCACAGAGCCGTATTCCTCAGCGTCTCTGAGTATTCTCCTGTTCGAACCGATGAGCCGCCTGTGGTTCTGGTCCTGCATATCTCCAACTGCACCCACGACCGCCAGACCAGAAAGGTGCACATTCTCGCTGCTCATCTCCTTCGCGAGGATGTACGTTACTCCCGCTCCGCTCAAGTCCAGAGCACCATCCAGGCCGTACAAGTGTGGGTTCAACATATTGGGCCCTTCGGCCCGGATTGGGGGAAGCAGACGACCGCTGCTGCATCCAGCGAACGATTCCGATGGGACGTGATGATCGGTGACGATTCCTGGAATCTCGGAGATCAGGTCGTAACTGCCGGCACCGATGTCTGTGAACCACACGAACTCAGGGCTTCGTTCGAGGATTCTTCCGACCGCCTCATCGTCAAGGCTCTTCACGAACAGAATGTCGTGGTCGATTCCTGCTCGCGTGAGGGAACTGTGGGCAATGGAGCCCGCGGTGATTCCATCGGCGTCTATGTGAGTGACAATAAGGACTTCCCTCTTCTTCAGCATCTCTTCCGACAGCTTCCTCGCGAGGTAGTGCATCCTGAAACACGATTGGCCAATGGATATTAAAGGTCTTTCCTGAACAAAACGTCCAGCTGTCAAACGGTTCCGGAATACAGGTTCGATGTGAGACAATCGGACAAGTGTGTTTTCAATCAGGGTTAAGCTGGAATCCCTCGATACTAAGCTGATGGAACCAGTCTTGCTTGTGCTGTGCGTTGTCCTCCTCTCAATGGTTGGCACGGCGCTCGGAGTGATCACAGGCTTGACTCCTGGCATCCACGTGAATCTCGTTGCCGCCTCCTTCGTGGCTCTCCACACTCAGCTGACCACCCTCGTCACCTTTCTCGTTGGCTGGGCCGAACCAACATACGCAGACATCCTCATCCTGATATGCTGCGTCATCATCGCCAACGCGGTTTCGCACACATTCCTCGACTACATACCATCTGTGTTTCTTGGCGCGCCTGATGCGGACACAGCACTCTCCGTCCTGCCAGGTCACAGAATGCTGCTGAAGGGCAGAGGATACGAAGCGGTCCTCCTGTCCGCATTCGGGAGCTTGGTTGCACTGTTCTTCTTCCTGTGCCTGATGTTCCCTGCCAGGTTTCTGATGGGAAGTCCGCTTCACGTCTACGAGAAGCTCTCGTGGTCGATACCGCTCATACTCGTGACGGTCGTCGCCCTGCTTATCGTGAGTGAGCGGACGAGAATGGAAAGATGCAAGCCCATGCTCCGCTGCACTTCTGGCGGCATACTGAGAGACGAGCGGGAATTCCGGCGGATGCATGAACTCGTAGGAGCGGGGACAGGGACCCCATCCTCGCATCACTTCTGGAAGGCGGTCGTTGTTGAGGGAACGATTCTGAGGCGAAAGTCTCGATTCGCCCTGCTTTCGAATGGGAATGGATCGGTGAGATTGGAGTTCGAGTCACCGTGCAGACTCAAGGAGGGCGACAAGGCGTACGTAGCGGGGATTGTTGAGCCATCTCCCTCGTATCGACAGGCCCTTCTGACTAAGATCTGGGCACTCGGCGTGTTTCTGGTCTCCGGGCTATTGGGATACGTCGTTCTTTCGACCGGCCTCTTTGGAACCAACTGGTTCCCTTTCCCTTCACTCGTTATCGACAAAAGCTCCGTCGGCCTCTTCCCTCTCTTCACTGGGTTGTTCGGGCTTTCCACACTGATTCTGAGTCTTGCGAGGAACACCGGAATCCCTGAGCAATGCGTGGAGATCAGCGAAGGAGAGCTCTTCCGCGGTCGTTTCTCCTCAGGTCTGAAGGGTGCAGTGGCGGGATGCGTCGCGGGCTGGTTTCCTGGAATCAGCAACGCAACGGCGACTGTGATTGCCAAGATGCTGGACGATCGGGACAAGAAGGATGATTCGGAGAGGGATTTCATTGTCGCGGTCTCGGCGGTGAACACATCCAGCTGCTTCTTCACACTTCTGGCGCTCTTTGTGTTGCTCAGGGCAAGGAGCGGTGTCATGAATGCAATGATAAGCGAGTTGGGTGACGCTCTCGTGCCGTGGACCGAGATCGAGCTCGTTCCTCTGGCAATGGCGACTCTTCTCCTTTCGGGAGTCATTGCAGCGTGTGTGGGCTTCATCCTCACGAAGAAGATTGGGCGGAGGTTCGCTCTTGCCTGCTCAGATCTGGACTACAGGAAGCTGGTCTACACGATCATGATCCTTCTGGTCGGGATGGTCTTCCTATTGAGCGGGATCCTCGGACTGGTGATCGCTTTCCTTGCCACGTGTCTTGGGATGATTCCGCCTCTGGTCGGCGTCAAGAGAGTCCACTTGATGGGTTGTCTGATTTTCCCTCTCATAATCCTGTTCGTGGGGTGATCGCATGCCCACTCTCCTCATTCATGTTCTATTCGCGGCCGCGGTTCAGGGACTGGTTAGCTTCCCACTGGTCGGCCAAGGCATCAACGAGTTCACTTTCTACGCGGCCATCGTGTCCATTCTTGTCGACTTGGACCATCGCTCTGATGAGAAGAGGTCTTCGGCGATTCATTCCTTCTTCACGACGTCACTGCTCTCCGCTATTTGTGTCGCAATCGCGGTTGTGGCTGGTGACGTGTGGACGGGTCTCCTCCTCATCTCCATCGTTGTGGGATTCGTGAGCCATATCTCCCTGGACGTGACCGATGGCGAGGGGGTCTACGTCGTGCCTCGGAACAGCAAGAGGATCGCTCCGTTCCGCAGAGCTAGAAGACCCAGGCAATCGAGAAGGAGAAGATCTCACCTGATACTCGCGGGTCTATCCGTCTCCGTGCTTCTGGTCCTCGTCTGTATCTGAGGTCTCCCCGGCTGTTCTTCGGATTCTCTCGGGTCCATCCACTTCGACGAGGACGTCTCGAACAGTGGGAGGAACCAGTGCCTCCCAGTCTCTGTCCTCCAGCATGCGCTTTCTGACCTCGGTTCCTGAGAGCGCGTCCCTCTCCACCAGGGGCATGACCCTCGCGTCAAAGCCCCTTTCCTGGAGGAGTCTGATTGTCAGTGGGTCATTCGAGTAGACAACCTGCAGGTCAGGGACGAGATCCGCAAATTGGTCGACCCACAGTTTGTCGTTGTGCAAGTCCTCAATTGCCACGATCCCGTAATCCTCGAACCCCTCCTTCTCCATCGTTGACCTTATCATCACGGCCCTCTCCTCAAATGAGAAGGGGTTCTTCTCAGTATCCTTGTACTGGGAACTCCCTATTCCGAACCTGATACCGCCGTGTTCTTCTAGTATCAGTTTCACCATGGCCAGGTGTCCTCTGTGGAAAGGTTGAAATCTGCCAATGAAGAGTGGCCATGAGTCAGTCCTCATCGAAACCCTCCTCAAAGAACTCATCTATGTGGGGGCAGTAGACTGTCAGGTACTTCGAGCAATGCTCGCAAGATTCGTCGTCGAGATCGCTGTCCAATTCCTTGTGAAAGGCATATTCGTCGCAGCTTTCCGTCTGGCTCAAATGAACCCCTTCTTATTGGGGAATGGCTCTATCGATCGGTGTCGTCGATTTCGAGACCAACGCAGCCAGTTTCTCCAGAAGACCCTCCTTCCTCTTTCCGACGAGCGCGTGCACTAGAACATCCTTGAGCGTCTCGACTGGGATCACTTCGATCTCCCCTATGTACTTGTCCTCCAGCAGGACATCCTTCATATTGGACTTGGGAATGATTACCTTCTTGAGACCCATCTCTGCAGCCGCCTCTATCTTGGCCGTCACGGCACCAACCGGAAGGACCTGCCCTCTGACGCTCAGCGACCCTGTCATTCCGACGCTCTGGTCGACCTCCACATCCTCAAGTGCGGATATCACAGCCGTGGCAACCGATATGGAAGCGGAATCCCCTTCTGTTCCTTCACTGCTTCCGACGAACTGAACGTGAATATCGTGATTACTTATGTCCTGGCCCGTGAACTTCTTGATTAGGGCGGACACGTTCTGCACGGATTCTCTGGCTATCTCTCCCAGCTTCCCCGTTGCGATTATCTTCCCGCCGTCCTTCGTCTGGGCTGGAGTCACCTCAGCCACAATCGGAAGAAGGATGCCGGAGAATTCCACCATGCCGCTTGCACCGTGCAGGACCGCCAGACCGTTGACAACTCCGACAGCCTCTCCCTCGACCATGGATGTGGCGTACATCTTCCTGTCTTCTATTATCCTGTCTGCGATCTGCTGCTCGAGCGACCTGGCAATCTTCTTTCCTCTGTAAACGTGATCGGCTGTGACGAGCGGAGCCTTATCCTCTGTGGCGATGTCCCCAGCGACTCGGATGAGGCCGCCCAGCTCTCTCAAGCGCAAGGTCAGCCTTCCCTTCCTCCCGCTCCGCCTTCTCGCCTCTCGGAGGATCTCGGTGACGGCACCCTTATCGAAGTGAGGGATCTTCTTGTCTTTGGACACTTCTTGCGCTACGAATCTGATGAGCTTCACTCTGTTGCTATGCGTGTCGTTCATGATGCTCTTCATATAGACCTCGTAGCCGTAGCCTCTTATTCTGGACCTCAGGGCGGGATGCATGCCAGAGACCGCATCCAGATTCCCAGCCGCCACGAGTATGAAATCGCAAGGCACCGCTTCCGTCTTCACCATGGCTCCAGAGCTTCTCTCGCTCTGACCGACTATGCTGAACTTCTTCTCCTGCAAGGCGGTAAGCAGGCTCTGCTGGCTCTCCAACCTTAGCATGTTGATCTCATCGAGGAAGAGAACGCCCTTGTGGGCGCGGTGGATTGCACCTGCGTCCACTCTGTCGTGAGACGGCGTCTCCAGACCGCCCGACTGGAAGGGATCGTGCTTAACATCTCCAAGAAGAGCGCCGGCATGAGATCCTGTGGCATCGATGAAAGGCGGAAGATCATCAGGATCGTGGGACACCAGCAGTTTGGGTATCATCTGAGCTTCCTGCCTATGTCCAGTGTATCTGGAGAACATAAAAATCAGGAATGCTATCAAGATGCCTATCATCAGGGGTGTGGGGTCGATGGAGATAGCTCCAGTGGCAGAATCGTACCTTATGGAGAGCATCACGGCCAGCCCCACGATTATGAACATGATGGTCATCATTAGAGAGGCTTTTTGCTCCCTTCTCTGCATGGCCTCCGCTTTCTGGGCACTCACTATCTCCTTTCCCTTGCCAGCGGGCACTACCCTTATCCTAGGCTCGTTGGGGTCCTCCGGATTGTGATAGACGAGAATGTCCTGGAGTTCCTCCTTTGAGAGCAGCTCTACCATGGAGTTGGCGAGCATCGACTTTCCAGTCCCTGGATCGCCTATGAGCATCACATGCCTTTTCTGCTCTGCGGCTTTCTTGATGACCACAACGGACTCGTCCTGACCTATCACCTGTTCCACGAGGCTTGAAGGTATCTCAATCTCCGCAGTGGACCCGATGTCCTGACCCACCATCCACTCATCTATCGGAGGCAAGTCCTCATCATCTGAAGAGTTCGTAGGCTCCCCACTCATCGATTCACCAATCTGGATGCACTCATACCTAGGCAATTCTGATATAAATTCTGCACCCTCTTAAATGTTTGTATATGAACGGCGGACTCTGGCAAGATGATTTCTCGAACCACAGAACGAAGAAAAGAGACTCTGGAGGATTATCTCTCAATGTTCTTCACGATGAGTCTCGCGATCTCCTCGAAAACTTGCTCCACTCCGTCTCCAGTCATTGCACTGGTCATGAGGTAGGATGAACCTATTTCCTCGCTCAGCTCCCTCACATCGTCCTCTCCGAACTGCGCCTCATCCTTCAAGTCGATCTTGTTGGCAACGAACCTTACGGGGACTTCGCCGGTGACCTTGGTGACCGAGTCGATCCAGTTCTTCAGTTCCAGGAGCGTGTCCTTTCGGGTGACATCACAGACTGCCAGTATGCCCTGAGCTCCATGGAAGTAAGCTTCCTTGAGGAGTTCTCGGAACCCCTTCTCTCCCATGATGTCCCAGATCATCAGGTTGACCTTAATGTCGTTGCCGCCATCGAGCTTCGGGAGCAGCAAGCCTTTCTTCGTTACCTTGGCTCCCAGCGTAGCTATGTAGAGATCCTCGAACATGTCAAGGACATACCTCCGAATCAGGCTGGTCTTGCCTACTGCCGCCTCTCCGACAAGGCAGATCTTCGTCTTCACTATCTCGAGGTCCTTCGATTCCAGAGACATTGCAGGAAACACATCTGAAGACGCCATTAAGAACCCTACCCCGCAATTATCGAGATTGAGAATGAAGCCTATGCAAGGACATCCTTTCCCGCGATTTTGTCTGCGATTCTCATGAATGCGGTCTCCACGTTCCTTCCCGTTCTCGCGCTTGTCAGAAGATATGACGAGTCGTAGGAATCTCCGATCATCTTCATGTCGTTTTCCTCTACGGTCTTGGACTCCGTGAGATCCACCTTGTTTCCCAAGAAGACAATGGGAACGGATCCTGCTATTCTCTCTACAGCGCTGATCCACGTGGGGAGTTCGTAGTACGTGTCTTCCCTTGTCATATCGCAAACCGCCAAGAGACCCTGGGCGCCGTAGAAGTACGCCTCTTTGAGGAGCTCTCGGAACCCCTTCTCCCCCATGATGTCCCAAAGCGTTAGGTCGACATCAAGATTCGTGTTCCGCTCAGGATATTGGAGCAATAGGGCCTTTTTCGTGATCTTCGCACCAATCGTCTGTATGTACCTATCACTGAAAGTGTCGTAGACATATCTCTGTATCAGACTCGTCTTGCCGACGGCAAACTCTCCAATGAGACAGACCTTCATCTTGATGTTTCTGACGTCACTCATTTTGGTGCCTCCTTCGCCTCTACGAATAATCCGCACGATAAATAGCACTTCTTGTACGGCTATCAATGTTGATTATCAGTCTGTATTCTCAGACTAGGCGACCTTTCTCTTCGCGATTGCGTCGGCAATCTCGATGAAGGCCTTGTCCACATTGTCGCCCGTCTTGGCGCTTGTGAAAAGGTAGGCAGACTGATACTTGGCACTCATTTCGCGTAATTCACTCTCAGTGAATGTGAGTTGGTCCTTTAGGTCCGCCTTGTTGGCCAGGAACCGGATAGGTATCTTTCCGGTGACAGTCTCGATAGCGGCTATCCAGCTTTCTAGTTCAGGTAGAGTGTTCTTCCTTGTAACATCGCAGACCGCGAGGACCCCCTGTGCACCGTGGAAATACGCTTCTTTGAGCAGTTCGCGGAAGCCCTTCTCTCCCATGATGTCCCATATCGTCATGTCAATTCGAAGCTCGCCGCCATTGTCTGGGTATTCAAACATCAGTTCCTTCTTCGTGATCTTCGCTCCCAGAGTGGATATGTACCTGTCATCAAACTCATCGAGCACATATTTCCTGATGAGGCTCGTCTTGCCGACCGCTCCCTCGCCCACCAAGCATATCTTCATTTTCATGGTGTCGCTACTTTCGAACATCTGTCACCATCCCCTATGGATGCGGTTGAAAAAGACGGAAGTTCTCAGATATAGGTTTCTACGAGATTATCAGCGTTGATACTAGTCCTCGAGCTCTCCCAGCTTCGTGCGGGATATCTTTTCGGCCAGCTCCTTGAACGCGTCCTCTACGTTCTCACCGGTCTTGGCGCTCGTGTAGAAGAACCTTGAGTCGTAGGCCCGGCTTGCCTGTTCTAGGTCATTCTCGTCGATGGCCACATCATCTTTCAGATCAACCTTGTTCGCGAGGAACTCTATCGGAACCCTCCCGGTCACGCTGTAGACTCCCTCGATCCAGTCGTCCAGCTCGGAAAGCGTGTCCTTACGGGTCATATCACAGACCGCGATTACGCCTTTGGCTCCGTAGAAATACGCTTCCTTCAGGAGTTCTCGGAATCCTTTCTGACCCATTATGTCCCATATCGTCATGTCGATCTGAAGCTCCACATCCTTTTCCTTGACGTCCACAACGATTTCCTTCTTGGAGACCTTGGTCCCCAGGGTCTGGAGATACTTGTCGTCGAACTCATCGAGAACGAACCTTCGAATCAGGCTGGTCTTTCCAACTGCACCTTCGCCGACCATGCATATCTTCATCTTCATCTTCTTTTTCAAAGGGATTCCCCCAATGCTCATTCCTCGGGTCTTTCCGAACACTTGAAATCATATAAGGATTTGTATTGTGTTATCAATGCCGATATTCTCTGTCGTGTCGAAAACTTATTGTTAGCCTGTGACATCTAGGACCCGATGATGCAAAAGGATTACGTCTCGGTGCTCGACGCGGAGGACGAGTTCGCAGAACTGGTTCAGTCGGCGCTCGACCTGAAGAAGGGATGCCGGTCAGGTGAGACTGACGAGGTTCTGAAAGGTAAGACGCTAGCACTGATATTCGAGAAAAGCAGCACCCGGACACGCGTCTCTTTTGAGGTCGCAATGAACCAGCTGGGCGGGAAATCGCTGTTCCTCAATCCGCAGGATATGCAGCTTGGGAGGGGGGAGACGATTCCAGACACGGCGAGAACACTGAGCAGGTACGTTGATTGCATCGCCTACAGGGCCTCTGACCACGAGATGGTTCTCGATCTGGCGAGCAATTCATCCATCCCGGTGATCAATGCACTCGACGATCTGGAGCACCCTTGCCAGGCCCTGGCGGATATCGTGACGATCACTGAGAGGAGGACACCCAGGGGACTGAAGCTGACCTATGTCGGTGATGGAAACAACGTATGCAACTCTCTTCTACTCGCGTGCTCACTCATCGGCATCGATATCTCGGTTGCCTGTCCTGAGGGATACGAGCCGGATCAGGGCATCGTCGAAGATTCTAAAAGGCTGGCTTCGCGAGCAGGGTCCACGTGCGATATTCTGAGGGACCCGAAGGAAGCAGTCCACGAGTCCGACGTGATTTATACGGATGTATGGGTCTCAATGGGCGACGAGGGGGAGGTCAAGAAGAGGCTCGAGGCCCTCAGCGACTACCAAGTGAACTCGGAGTTGGTTGCGCTGGCCTCACCCGACTGCCTCATAATGCACTGCCTTCCCGCGCACCGCGGACAGGAGATAACCGGTGAAGTGATCGATGGCCCCCAATCAATCGTGTTCGACCAGGCCGAGAACCGCCTCCACGCGCAGAAGGCATTGCTCCTCGCTCTACTCAGATGAGATCATTCCGAGCCGAAGAACCCTCTTAAGACCGGGTGCATCTCCATCATCTGTTCTCTGCCCATCGCCTCGTAGAACTGGATTAATATGCCCACAGCTAGCAGGACCCCCGTTCCGCTGGCATTTCCGACCGTCCCCAGCAGGTCTGCACCCGCGGCCAAGGAGCCGACAGCCGCTCCGCTAATGACAGTCACCACAGGGATATACCTCTCCAGCACTCTCCTGAGAACCCGCGGGTCCCGCCTGAACCCTGGAATCTGCATTCCGCTACCCTCGATTTGCTTGGCGACCGCCTCCGGTCCCATGTTCGTAGTCTCGATCCAAAACTTGGCGAAGATTATCGAGCCTACGATCATCACCGTCACGTAGATTAGAAGGTGAGCGATCACTTGCAGGTACGTGTGGCCTCTAAGGAGGTGCTCGTACCTGTCTGGACCTAAAAGCGGGAGGAGCCAATCACTCACACCCATCACGGTCGAGAGGTAGTAGGCTACTCCCGTCATGGGCGTCGTACGCGAGATACCTAAAGCTTCCGCGTCCGCTGCCGACGTTGGGTATGAACCAATCATCCAATTCTGTCCGACCAAGGGCCAGTCCGGGTTGTTCCAGAAGAGGAGGGAAAACATGCTCACGTTTGCCAGCACGGCTGCCATCAGTATGACCGGTATGTTGGATGCGTAGATGAGACGTATCGGATACCTCCCCCTAGCACCACGGGCAGCGCCGTGCGCCAAGGGAAGCTCGATTCTCATGGACTCCGCATATGCCACGATGAGGAAGATAACCATAGTCCCGACCAAGGCAATCACAGGATTTGGATCCTGGAGAAGGATTTGCTCAAAACCTCCCTGGGAAACACCAGAAACGCTCATGTTGTTCAGGTACCACATTGTCTTTGGTATGGTACCCGGGGGTACTCCACCGGCCTCAGTGGGGATCCAGTTGAACGTACCGACGAAGATCTGCTGAGAGACTCCGCCAGCAATGAACAGGCTGACGCCGCTTCCTATGCCCCATTTCGAGACGACCTCGTCCATCAGGAAGACCAGATAGCTGCCGATGACCAGCTGGCCCACTATCAGAGAGTTCGCCATTAGCATTCCCTGTCCTGGGGCGAACCCCTCCATTCTCGAAACGAAGTCCCCCGAAGGGTGAAGGAAGCCGAAGACCTGCGGTATGGCTTCCACGACTATCATGATGATGACGAGGAGCTTCTGTGTGCCCTGGTACACGGACTTGTCTTCGTCGTTGGTCAGGTCAAGCTTGATGATCTTCGATCCCGCGAAGAGCTGCATTATGATGGACCCGGTCACGATTGGACCTATGCCCAGATGCATCAGCGAGCCCTGTGCCCCAGCGAGGATGGCTCTGAGACTCGCGAATACGTCTATGGTTTCTTGGGGGTCAAGGCCGTAGATGAATACGTTGGTCAGGGCGAAGTACAGAACGAGGATGAGAACGACCCAGAGCATCTTGGTCCTGAAGTGGACGTGTCCAACAGGCTTCGCAACCGCGGGGAGCCTGTCCGTGATGGGTTTCAGGGCGTACAACTTGCTCTTTCCCTCTTCGACCATCAGTCGTTCCTCTCCGATTCCTCCGTTTCTGGTATGACTACTTCTCCTCCCGCCTTCTGGACTTTTCGGATGGCAGATTCAGACGCTTCGTTAACGACTATCTTCATCTTCATCCTGACATGCCCTCGCCCAAGCAGCTTGTCTACCCCCATCTTTCCCAGGTCCACAGTGACGAGGTTCTTGGACTTTTCTGCGAACCCTTCCAGTATGATCTCGTCGAGCCTCTCCTCGACTTCTGCGAGATTGATTGTGTTCTTCTTCACCAGGAGACTGAAATGTCTCCTGAAGCCGTAGTCACCGAAGTGGGGGTCCTTCATCTTGACTGTAGTCATGTACTTGTGCTTGTGAAGGCCAGCGTTACCTCTGCCCCCTCGCTTGCCTGCGCCCCTACCGGCCTTCTTGCCTCTTCCGTGAGTCCTCTTCCCTCTGAGCTTTGATGTTCTTCCCATTCCTAGTCCTCGTGAACGAACAGCATTCTGGTCAACAGGTCATTTATCTTTTCCCCTCGGTATCCGAGAGAGCCCCCAAGCGTATATGGCTTCTTGATGCCCTCGAAACCCTTCAGCGGCGGATGGAGTCGCATGACGGGACTGAGCCCGCTCAGCGAACCCATGGCCTCATCTCCTTTTGCGACAGCCTTCGCAAACGCGATTACTGATTTGTACTTGGAGTTCTTCTTGACGTATGAGTCAGTTACCTTCTGGCCAGCGACCGCGCCTCTCGTGACAAGCATTCTAGCCAGTGTTTCTGGCTGAATCTCGCCCCATGTGATGTAGTCCTTCGCCTTCTGAAGCATCCCCTTGTATTGGGGATTCTCTGGGATAACGACACAGTGGTTCGGCTTGTTCAGCCTGAGGAATTTCATCGTGTCGGCGATGTCCTTCGAGATTTCTATAGTGCCCCTGACCCTGATGACCGCATATGTCATTCAGACTTCTCCTTTGCTTTCTCTCCTTCCTTTCCCTGTGCCTCCGAGGTTTTCTCCTTTTCCTTCGGTTCGTCCTCGGTCACCACGGGTGGTTCCAGCGTGTCATCTTCTGCCCGAATCTCAATTGGCCCAGAGACTATGCAGAGCTTCTTGGACTGCTCTTGGGACATCTTCATGGCACCCGTCTGCTTCAGTGCATCAAACGCGGCGAAAGCGTAGTTCACCGTCGTCCTTGAGTGTCCCTTGGTGAATCCCCAGGCGTCCCTTATGCCGGCCAGCCTGAGTATGCTTTTTGCGACACCTCCCACGGCGAGGGAGATGCCCCTCGGTGCGGGTTTCAGAACGACCTCGACCGACCCGCTCTTGCCCTTGACCTGGAACGGAAGGGAGTGGGCTCTTCCACACCCGCATTCCCATGATCCGCAACCCCTCTTCACTTCGACGACGTTGAGCTTCGCAGCATCTATCGTCTTTCTTATTGCCGGGCCGACCTCTTTCCCCTTGGTCCTTCCGAGCCCGACGTAACCGTCTTCATTGCCGACGACGGCCACGATGACGAAGTTGACTCTCCGTCCACTATCTGTCATCCTCTGGACCATGTTAACATCAAGAACCTCATCTCCGAGATTAGGGAGCAGTATGTCCACTATCTCCGGCTCCTTGAGCGGAAAGCCTGTATCCAGTGCTTCCCGCATATTCGATATCTCCCCGCGGAGAACCATCTTCCCGAGTCTTGTCTTGGGTTGCCAGTCTGGCCTGTCACGTCTCATTTGTCATCCTCCATCTTGGACTTCACCGCCTCAAACGCTTTGACAGTGTCCTCACCGATGTGTTCTCCCCTTGTCCTCTCATCACTTGGAAGTATCTCCTCGCCGCAGGGTATCCGGAGGCCGGCGTCCAACATACCCTTCAGAGAAGCGAAAATCCTGGATCCTTTCGTAGGCACGTGCAAGCCCATATCGAGCACCGCCTCCTCAATGCCACTCTCAAGCGCCCTTTTCCCTGCCAGATATCCCGTGAGATAGGCTGCCGGGATGTTGGATGTCGATTTCTCCCAACCTAGCTTCCTGAGCTCGGTCGAGACCGCCGAGCTGAGCACTCTGTCACCACGCGGATCGAAACTCATGATTTGGACCACCGTGCTCCTGTTGGAGGCTCTGACGACAGCTCTGGGTAGACCGGACCTCAGCAATCTCGACCTGAGCCTGTAGTCCGTCCTTCCATTGCGTCTCCTCCGGAAGGCCACCCTCTTTCTCGGACCCCTGACCATCACTCATCCTCCTTAAGATATCCGCCTGACCTGAGGTGGGTCTCGAGATGTGATTTGCTCTTGAAGACCCCGCCCTTCGCCTGGAGATAGAATTTCCTGTACGTCGATACCTCTATCTTCCCCTCGTCTCGGAGCTCACGCAGTCTCTCTCTTATCGGTCGGATCGTCTGAATCCACCTCTCCTTCTTCGGCTTCCTGGCCTTGCTGGTGCCCTTCCGGCTTCCTTGGCCTCTGCCTCTGCCCTTCTTTCTCTGGTCCCTGTAGTATCTTGTCCTGCCTCTTGAGATTCCTCTCTTCTGCTTTGCCTTTATCGCTCCTGCATCAATCTGGATTCGGATGTCTGTCCTTGTTATGGCATCGGCTACATCTTCCATTCGGAGCGGGTCGATCCACACTCTATTGACCCCGCACTTAAGAAGACTGGCTGCCATTCTCCTCTGATTCTTCAGGTTCATGAACCATGCTCCTGTTCAGTATGCGGATTCCAATCTCGTCCGCTCTTGCCTCAATCTCAACACGCTTCCTAGTCCCTACTGAGTGCCCGATGCGGGCCGCTTGGGTCTTCGGGTCAAGCACTTCTAGTTCTTTCACATTGTGGATGAGGGCATCCCTAAAGCCTGAAGGATGGAGTCCTCTGACCTTTCGCGGTGATCGATATCCGACCGACACCATCTTGGGTCTGTACTTCAACCCCTTTCTCATCTTTGAATGAAGGCCGCGTGGTTTCCTCCAGCTCTTGCCCAACTTCTTGTATCTAAACCACTCCTGTCTCCTGAACGCGGGTCTCTTCCGCTTCTGTCTTTCCCTGAGCTTGAGAAGCATCTTTGTCTCGTCATCCAGAACGGGTTTTATCTTTGGTCGTACCGCCTCTTCCTCTACGATTTCGATTTCCTCTTCTTCCTCTTTCAGACGGCTCCTCAGTCTCTTCCTGAGTTCAGCGACTGTCCCTTCCGTATCGAGGCCCTGAGACTCGCACATCTCGATGAGCTCAGCCTTTCTGGCCTTACCTATCTCTGTCAGCGTTGGCAGTTCTGCCTTTCTCTCGACCTTCTTAGCCCTCTTCTCACTCATTCTCCTGCACCCTGGGTTTCTCTGTCACGTAGACACCGTCCTGAAAGACTCGAGGATCGAATCCTCTAATCTTCGTCGCCTGCTCGATATTCGCGGCCGACTGACCCACGTCCTCTTTGTTGTTCCCCTTCAGTATCACTGTGTCCCCCTTAATCGAAACCTCGGTCTCGCCCATTATCCTGGCCGTCCTGTGATGCCTTTCTCCCAGGAAGTTCTCAATCAGCACGATCTTCCGCTCCTCATTTACGGAGACCTTCATTGGGAAGTGAGAGTAGACGATTCTCATTGTGCACTCGAATCCCTTCGCCATGCCCAGTATCATGTTTCTTATATGAGATGCAAACGTCCCCACCAAAGCCGCTTCCTTTTTCTTCGGGTACCCGCATAACACCACGATTTCATCTCCATCCTTGACAACCGAGACTAAGGGATGGGCGAAACGTCTCTCGACGGTGGAGCCTTGGCTGGAGACAGTGACGTCATCCTCTTCGACCGTTACATCGACACCGTCGGGGATTCCGATTCTTTCCTCAACCTTTCCTGATACTGGCATTGATATCCCCTAATACACAAACGCAAGCAGCTTTCCGCCGACACCCAGCTCCTTCGCTCTCGAGTGAGATAGTACACCTTCCGTCGTCGTCAAGATGAGGACACCGAAGTCTTGGGCGGGCAGAAACCTCGATTCGTACTTCTCAAGGTTCACCCTCCTCACGGAGAAGCGGGGCTTTATGACACCGCAGTTGTTTATGTTTCCGTTGAGTTCCACTTCGAATATCCCAGATTTACCATCCTCTACATATTCGAACTTCCTGATGAACCTATTCTCCTGCATCACCTTGAGTACCCTGGCGATGAGTTTGGAGGATGGCCTGATCATGCACTTCCTCTTCCCAGAGAGTTCCGCATTCTTTATGCGAATCATGGCATCGTTCAATGGGTCATGTTGCACGCTTATCACCTATGAGTACTTCCGGAAGCCGAGCTCGAAGGCAACTTCGCGAAAGCATTGGCGGCAGAGATAGATTCTGCTCCTTCTGATTATGCCTCGCTTGCGCCCGCATCGCTTGCAGCCTCTCTTTCTTCCGAACTCCTTCTTCGGTTTCATCCGACTACCTCAATGTCAAACGTGTCCTGTATGAATTGAACCCCTTCTTCACGGGTCACTCTGTGCCTGACTGGGAGCTTTGACGCTCTTCTCCTTCTCTTGGTCACCCTGTAACCAGGCCGCTTGAGACTCACGGAGACGTCCATCCCGAAGATTCCGATCTCGGGATTGTACTTCATCCCCTCGAACTCCGTGTAGTCAGGAACGCCAAACGAGAAGTTCCCCTCAGGGTCGAAGTTGTACTTTGCGAGTTTGTTGTTCTTCACCCAAAGGGCCCGCTTGAGGAAATCCTCAGCCCTCTCGCCTCTCAACGTCACTTTGCACCCTATCGGCATGCCCTCTCTTATGCCAAGATCCTTGTTCGTCGTCTTCGAAATGGTCTCCACTGGCTTCTGGCCTGTCAGCATCTCCAGGACCTTCTGAGCCTTGAGGAGTCTCTCTCCTGCCTCGCCCACGCCGATGTTGACCACGGTTTTCTCGATTCTCAAGTCTCTCACGTCACTCACACCTTCGCCTAGACGACCTTTGTTTCTGGTATCTTGATTTCAGGGGCCTTCTTCCCTACGACGAAGACATTCCTGAGGGATGTGCTGAAGCCCTCCTCGAACATGACCTCGTTCTCCCTCGGGTTTCTGGTTTTTCCATACTCCTCAAGCTTGGCGAACTCTCCAACGTGCTTTCCACCGACAAGGAGGGCGATGTTTCCCTTCGTCAACTCGTAGTGATCCTTTATCTTTTGGTCAGGAACGCTGATCTTCAAGACGTCCCCGGGCTTGTATGCATTCTTGTCGAGGAGGATGTTCCTGCCGTCGTACAGATTGAGCTGAATCCTTCCGCCTCTCACAGTCGTCTTCCCCTCGATTCTTGAGAGCTTCCACTTTGCCTGCTTGGCGTCTATTCCAACTAGTTGAAGCCTACCTTTCGTGTCGATAAGCATCCTGAAGTGCTCCTTCTTCTGCTCGAACGAGAGAACGTCCATCAGACCGACGCCTCTCTTCAGATCCCTCACGGGCTTCCCGTCTACCAGGACGCCTCTCGAGGAAAGGAGTATTCTAGCTTCCCTGGAACTGTCACAGTAGTGGAGCATGTCCCTCAGGATGAGTTGCAGGGGAATCGACTCTTCCATGCCGTGGGGTCCTGGTCTAGGTCTTGTCACCCACTTGTGTTTCTTCCTCGGAATCATCCAGCTCCTTGGTGATGCCAGTCGCTTCAGATGTTTCTTCATTCTCTATCTCCCAACGCTTCGAATTTCTCTCTCCTCATAGGGTCGGAGAGATCCAGCTTCGTTATTGTCAAGTTCGACGGATGGATCTTCTTTCCGATCTGAGTACCGTCCGCCTTCTTTCTCGTCAGGCCCTCGATTGTAATCGTCATGCTCTTCGTATCCGTCGTGGCAACCTTGCCTTCGTGACCTTTGTCGGCCCCACGGGTGATGCGCACGGTGTCCCCTTTGCGGATGGGTACCGCGCGCGGGTAGGCCTTCTTCTCGTCTCCGAGATACTTCTCGGACAGGTGCGCAGACATCCTCTTCCTCCTCTTATGCCAGGAGGCTGTGTACAGATCCTTTCTTTGCTTTCTCGCCTTCCCGCTTTTCATCTTCACACCCTCATACTATAATCGACGCCGTCGCGGCGATGCGAGGCCATCTCTCGGCGGCTTCCCTCGCAACGGGACCTTTGATGTCCGTGCCCTTCGTCTCGCCCGTGGGCGTCGTAATCACCACGGCATTGTCCTCAAACTGGACCATCACTCCGTCCGACCTTCTGAACGGCCTTTTCTGTCTGACTATGACAGCATACACAAGCTGTTTCCTCATCTCAGGCGTCCCCTTCTTCACGCTGACAACAAGTAGATCGCCGATTCCTGCGCTCGGATACCGTCTCAACGTGCCGTGGTATTTGGGGACATCCACGATCTGGACGACCCTCGCTCCCGTGTTGTCTATGCAACTCAGATACGCTCCTTTTGGAAGACCTCTTGTCTGTCTTCCGGCTATCCCCTTCATTCGGCTAATCCTCCCTCTTCTCGATCGCAACGTATGTGACCGTCTTGCTGAGCGGGCGGCATTCCATTATCGCCACCCTGTCTCCGAGCTCGACCTCCAGACATGGGGGGCTGTGAGCCAGGTATTTCCTTGTCCGCTTCTCGTATCTCTCGTACTTCGGTATCAGCCTGATGTACTCCCTTTCCACGACTATTGTGTTCTTCATCCGGTCGGACTTCACTTTCCCCTCCAGGATCTGACCCCTTACCGGAAGATTCCCATGGAAAGGACAGTATGCGTCGTCGCAACTCTTCTTTGGAGTGGGAACGTCGATTCCGATGTCTCTCGCCTTCTTCTTCTGCATGCTTCACCTCGCTCGTTTTGTCCTGTCTTCCGGACGGTGGAGGAGTCTCGCTCCATCTATGTCAATGCCTCCGTCGATATGGAACCTGAACAGCGTTCCCCGCTTCGGTATCGTCTTTTCCACGTCCTTCACCTCAATCACTATGGTGTTCTTGGTCTCGTCCACCACAGTCCCCCTGAACCCGACAAGGGTACTGCAAGTCGAGCTGATGATCTCTGCTTCCAGCCCTATCAGCTCATGTTTGTGGAGCATCGTAGACCTCTTCACATCATCTGATCTCGACTGTGAACCCTATTTTCTCCAGGGCAAGCTTGACCTTCTTCTTGTGTTCTCCCTGGAGCTCGATTCGTCCTCCCTTCACTGTGCCGCCTGCAGCGCACTTCGTCTTCAGCCTCTTTGCCAGGTCCTCGACGTCGATGTCGGCGGCATCGATTCCCTCGACGATTGTGACCACCTTTCCATAACGCCTCCTGTCACTGTAGATCCTTATGCGCTGCTGTTCCCTTGCTATCTCTTCGCACATGCACAATTCTTGTGGAAGCCCACAAACTGGGCAGATCCCAGCCATTATTTCTTATCCTCCTTGACTGCCTCCTTCTCTTTCGTCTCCTCTTCCCGGATTATCGTGAGTAATCGTGATATGTTGGACCTAATCGCCCTAATCCTACCTGGACTTGCTGGGGCACCGCCCATGGCTGCGACTCCTCTTTCGTGCATGAGGTCATTCCTGAGCTCTTTTAGCTTCTTCTGCCTCTCCTCTATGTTCATCTCCCTTATCTCGCTCGTCCTCAGCAGTGCCATCTTCAACCTCCTTGGTTTCCGCTTCGTCCTTCACTTCTTCTGGTTGGGCCTTCTTGTTCGAGACTTCCTTGTCTGGAGGGGGTTCTGTTTCGGCTCTAGGGGCATCCTCGACCTCAGTCGGCTCCTCTGCCGCAGGTTCTTCGGCCTCGGCTTCCGGTTCCCTGTCGACGATTTCGATTTCATCTGGAAGTTTCGCTCTCGGGTCCATGATCTGTACCTTCACTCCAATGACTCCGAGTTTGACCTTGGCGATGGCGAATCCCTCTCTCATCCAGAGCTGCTTGGGTTCACCACAGAATTTGATGTGCCCAGCCTTGAACTTCTCCATCCTGTGCCGCTGGCCTGTTATCTTGCCCGAGATGACCACAAGGCATCCTTTGGCCCCGGATCCCATTATCCTCCTGACCGTTGAGTGGCCCGCCCTCCTGAAGTGCCAGCCTCTTTCGAGGGCACTCGCCAGTTTCTCGGCCATGATTTGCGAGTTGAGGCTAGCATTCTCAACCTCTTGGACTTCGATCTGGGGATTCTCGAACCCGAATTTCGCCTCGACCGCCTGAGTGAGTTGCTTAATCGTAGCTCCCTTCCGTCCAATGACCAATCCAGGTCTCTCAGTGACGAGTGTAACCCTGTATCCCATCGGAGTCCTCTGAATGTCCAGACCGCCGAAGCCTGCTCTCCGCGTCCTCGCCATGAGGTGCTCCTTCAGGAGTATCCTGCGGATTTTTTCTTCCACAATCTTCCTCTCGTTCGCCAAGCTAATCCTCCTCGCTCCTGAGTATGACCTCGATGTTGACCGTCTCCTTGTTCCAACTCGTGCTCCTTCCCCGCGCTCTCGCCTTGAATCCCTCCGTCCGCCGACCGAGATGGGCAGCAATGACCTCGATTCTCATTGTCTCCGGGTCGAGCTCGTTCACCTCCGCGTTCGACTGCGCATCCTCGAGAATCTTGAGTATGGCCTTGGCAACGCGAACTGGGTAGCCTCCCGCCACTCCGCCCTTCTTGTGGGAAATCGTCTTTCTGTATCTTCTGTAGGGGATGATTCTCCTCTTCTCGATGACCTCCTCGAGGAGCTCCTTCGCGTCCTCGACGTTCATTCCCCTTAGTGCTGTGCAAACTTCCACGGACTTCTTCGGTGATATTGGAATCTCCTTCCCGATTGCCTTCGCGATGTCTTCTTCTTCCGGTGTTGCGGTGTAACCCATCATTCTCCTCCTACTTCAGTGGCATGTACTTGGATGATCGTGTAGCTCCCACGCCCGGGCCCGAATGCTTCACGGGTTTCCGGGTGAGGGCGAATTCGCCAAGATAGTGGCCAATCATCTCTGGTTTGATGTCGACCCTGACGAACTCTTTCCCGTTATAGACGTCTACCCTCTTTCCGACGAAGTCAGGGAGGATGATTATCTCTCTTCTGTGAGTTCTCAGCACTTCCTTTTCGCTTGCTCTGATCTTGTCCACGAGCGTCTTCTGCTCGTCGTTGAGCCCTCTGGTGATGGTCCTTCTCGCTCTTGCTGGCAGTAGCTCGACGAACTGGTCGAAGGGCATTTCCTGCAGTTCTGGAAGGCTGAATCCTCTGTATGCGAACTCCTTCTTCCTTCGAACCTCAATAGCACCTTTCTTCTTTCTCAAGCGCCTTCTGGCGGCTTTTGAGGAACCTGAAGTCTTTGTCTTTGCCATCTCAATTCCTCCTCTTCTTCTTCTTCTTCTGGGACAACCTTCCGACCTTTCTCCCTGGTGGCGCGTTGGCCGAGACAGTGCTCGGCTTGCCCACATGCTGGTGGCTGCCGCCTCCGTGGGGGTGGTTCACCGGATTCATCGCGACCCCGCTCGTCCTGAATGGAGCCTTCGCTTTGCTCCTGTAGGCGTTCACCTTCTTACCTGCCTTTGCGAAGGGTTTCTCTCCTCTTCCACTTCCGGCAACGACGCCGACAATGGCTCTGCATTTAGGATCGAATGATCTGTACTTCCCCGACGGGAGCCTTATGACCGTCTCCGCACCGTGGCTGACAATCATGGCGGCAGTCCCAGCCGAGCGGGCGAACTTCCCTCCATCTCCTGGTTTGGACTCCACATCGAAAACGAGAGTGCTCTCCGGGATCCTACTCAGTGGGAGGATATGACCTCGCTCTACCGAGACCTTCCCGATGCTAACGGTCTCACCGACCTGCAGGCCATCAGAGGCAAGCATGAGCACTTCCTTCTCACCGAACCTAACCTTGGCGAGCGGGGCGGTGTGGCCCGGGGAATGGACGAGGTCCACGACCACTCCATCAAGATCATCCAGCTTGGGCAGATTAACCGGTCCCCTATGCCTGTGGCTGGGTGAGGAGTACGTGCGGGAGCCTTTGCCCCTTCTTTGCGACCTTAGTCTCTTCCCCATTTAGAACACCCCGATCCTATCGCCAACATCCTTTGCGGAATAGCCTTCTTTGAGCTTGATTATCGCGTGCTTTCCATCCTTTCTTATCTTCGTGTTGACCTTCTCCACCTTGACCTCGAAGAGACTCTCAAAGGCCTCCTTGATTTCCCCCTTGGTCGCGGATCTCTTCACTATGAACTCCAGCCTGTTCCCATCCTTGAGGTCCTGCTTCGCCGAGCCATCGATGCCAGTCATCGTCTTCTCCGTGACGTAGGGATGCAGGAGAACCTCGAACTCGCGACCATCTACCATGCTCTCAACTCCTCCAGAGCGCTCTCACTGAAGAGAACGAGCCTTCCCGGCTCTCCTCCAGGAGCAAGAATCTCCGTGTTCAACTGCTTCGAAGAGGAGACATCCACGCCCGGTATGTTGGTGAATGCGCGGCTCGATTCTGAGCTGGATGAGAGGGCAACGAGAACACTCCTGGGCCGTCTGTACTTCCTGTCCCTCATCTTTCCGCGGCCCGCCCGGATCTTCTTCTTACTCGCACGGAGCACGTCATCATAGACCTTGACGGATCTGAGAAGCTCAGTCGCTTCCTGCGTCGTCTTCAGGACCTCGATGTCGTCCTCGACAACCACTGGAAGCGTCAGATCAGCCTCGAAGATGTGTCCGCGCCCTGTCACGAGCCCGGTGTCCCTTGTCGCGGCGAGAGCCGATGCCCTTGCCATCATCCTCTCCTTCTTGTTTATCTTCTTCGACCAGTCATGGTCGGGTCTTGGCGGATGCGCTTTTCTGCCGCCAACGGTACCCGGAGATTCCGCCGCCGTGCGCTGCCCTGTCATCCTCTGGACACGGGAGACTCCTCGACCCTTTCCCCACGTGGAGACCGCATGTCTCATGCCTGACCTGGGGTTCGGACCGTATGACTGCCGTCTGTTGGCCTGAGCCGAGACCACCGCCCTCCGTATGAGGTCAGTCCTGATGCTGGTCATGAACACTTCTGGAAGCTCGATGGTTTTGACTACCTTGCCCTCGACCGAGTAGACATTCACTTCGTTGTCCTTCATCTTCTTCTTCGCCATCAAGCTCCCTGCTTCGATGTTGTTGATATGTATTCAAGATCAATCTTGTCAACGGGTGCAACGGTTGGTCTTATCGCATTCCTCAGTCTCACGAGTCTCTTTGTCGGACCTGGGACCGAACCGTGAAGGAGGATGTAGCCATTCCTCACGGCGCCGTACGAGAGGAATCCTCCTTCCGGTGTGATTCTCTCTCCGTTCTCTCCCATCTTGAGGACCCTCTTGTTGTACTCCGTCCTCTGGTGGTATCCAATCTGGCCAGCTTGCGGAACAGTCGGCCTCGTGTATCCCGGTCTGAATGTCCCGGTCGTTCCGACGCCTCTTCGCTTCTTGCTGTCCTTGTGCGAGAGGAGCTTCGTTCCCCATCTCTTGTGGTGGCCGCCGAAGCCCTTGCCCTTTGTCACCGCTGCGACGTCAATGACGTCCCCTTCTCTGGTGAAATCCTCGATCTTGATGTCCTTGCCGATGATCTTCCTCGCGTACTCAAGCCTCTCCTCAATCGTCCCTCCACCGATTCTGTTCTCCATGATATCAGGCGATTTCTTGGGAACGCCTGTGACCAGATATGGCTGTGTGTACACGAGCACTCTGACCTCGTCCACCTTGACCGGGTCAACCTCCTTCCACGCCTTGTCAGTATCATACTTCTTCGGTACTGGGAGCCTCCTTCTGAGCTGCTTGTCAAGCTTCTGGGACCAGATCTCGGTGATAGTCTTGAGGCCGTAAGGCGTTTCCTTGTATAGTCGTACAGCAGCGACCTTCATCGGAGGGACCTCGATTACCGTGACAGGGATCTGAACCTCCTGGCCACTGGTCGTGCTCGTTTTTCTGTAGTCCACGACAAGCGCATGAGTCATTCCGGCCTTGTATCCTGCGAACCCCTGGATTCTAGGGCCATCGCTAATATCGGGCCAAGATGAGAATCTCGGGACCTCACTCGCGGCACGCTTGCGGGGAGAATACCCCATGGAGCCATGTCTGGGCCTGTGTCTTTTCGGCATTCTTGCTTCTCCGATTCCGACGCTCCGAGTTGGGTCCTTGACCGTGGCGCCTCAGGTACGCCCCAAAAGGAGTGGGACATATCGCTGGGTTCTTTGTTCTCCCATAGCGTCTGGCCAAGGCAGAGCGTCAGTCAGATGATAGCAGCCCTATATAACACTTGTGCACTGTGGCCAGTAGTCACTCGCAAGCTAGTGAATTCAGGTTAACCTTGTTTAAGGTTAACTCTGCCAATCGTCGGTAGCCCCGAGAGATGCATTCCTGCGATCTCATTTCTCCTGCCAAAAAGTGATTTCATTCGGAACACCTGGAAGTATCAAGTCTGATAACAAGGCAGTCACATTTATACACGGCTTCCAACAACTTATGGAGGAAGAGGCTGTGCGATTCGATGGGAGACGAGAAGAGGATAGGATGTCCCCGTTGCGAGGCGAAGCTGGAAGCGGGTAGCAGATTCTGCAACTACTGCGGTCATTCCCTCACAGAGACGGGGAAGGAGAAGGTTCCTCGAAGAGAAACTGGAGCCGTCACAGCGAAAAAGCGAGTCCTGGTGCTCATCTCCAGCGTGGAAAAAGCATTGAGGTCCGCCAAGAAGAGCGGTGCAGAGATCGCCAGCATACAGGTGGCTCTGGACCACGTGAGAAGGATAGCGTCAGAGGAGAACTTCGAGGAGGCGGAGGGGAAGGCGAAGATCCTTCTTCGGAAGTCAAGAGAGGCCAATGAGAAAAGGAAAAAAGAGCTCATGATTCTCAATGCCGAGCTCATCGTCGACAAGGCTCGAGAGCTCGGTGCCGACATCACGACAGCTCACGACCTCATCAAGAAGGCGTACATCGCTCTCGAAAGCGGCATCTACGGTGATGTCGTCGAGTTCGTGAGGAAGGCAAAGAAGCAAGCCACAGAGGCGAAGAGGAATAGAAGAGCCCGCGTGATGATTCAGAACTTCAAGCCAAAACTCGACTATGCCTACGAAATCGGGGCAGACATCGATGTCGCCAGAGAATACTTCAGGAGCGCCGAGGAGTCCTTTGAAAGGGCTGTCTATGGGGAAGTCCAGGAATATCTGAAGCTAGCCCGCACCGAGGTCAACGAGGTCAAGCGGTTCAAAAGAGCCTCCGACCTCATCGAAAAAGCGGAGGAATCCCTGCATTCGTCCAGGGCTACAGGGGCGGACACTGGCGAAATCGAGGAGACTCTCCGCCAGGCCGAGACCGCTCTCCATAAGCGGGAATTCGATGACGTGAAGGCTCTGACGAAGGAGGCTCGGAAACAGGCGGATCGCGCGACGCGCCGGAATGAAATCGAGAGCGCTCTCAAATCGATGTGCCAGGAGATCGAGTACATCAAGTCAATCGAGGTTGACATAACGCGGGCCGATGGCATAGCCGAGAAAGCGCGCGAAGCTCTGGAGAAGGGCGACAATAGGCGCGCTCGCAGATACCTGTCTCAACTTAGAATCTGGCTCACGAAGGAGAAGAGGAAACTCGGAGCCACGGATGAGGACATTCCCATCCAAATGCTCGGTGCGTCGAAAAGACTGGGGGACATCAAGGAGATCGTTGACGAGATTCGAAAGGTCGGAGTCGACATCTCCTATGTCGAGGACTTATTCGAGGAAGTGAAACAGGCCTTCCAGGTAAGAGACCTGGCCAAGGCCGAGAAGATACTCTCGGAAATCGAAGAGATGGCGCTGAGTCTGAAGGAGTCCCTCACGGTCGCTGCAAGGGACCTCCTGCAAAAGGCCAAGAAGGAGGCAGAAGAGGCCAGAAAAGAGAACCTCAACATCGGAGCCGCAGGAGAAACGGTTAGGAACGGACTCAGAGCTCTTGAGGAGGGCCATATCGACGAAGCACTCCAGTACGCTGAGATTGCGCGGAATCTCGTTGACAGGGCGAAGAAGGAGAGAGTCGTTGACCTGGCAAAGGGCGGCCTTCTCAGAATGGAAGTGATGATCACCGACTCGAAGAAGCTGGGTCTGGAGGTAGATGAAGCGGAAACCTTCTACCGCAAGGCGTCCGCCGACTTCGAGAGGGGGGAATTCCAGAAGATCGAGGCCTACGTTCCAAAAGTTGAACTCTCCGCCAAGAAGGCAAAGAGGTTGTATATCATCACGAAGGCTCAGGACGAACTGGAGGGCGCATCGTTCGCAATCGATGATATTGAGAGAATGGGGGCCGATGTCTCAGATGCGAATGACCTCCTGAAAGATGCAAGAGATGCCCTCTTCGAAGAGAATTACGACGCCGTCATGGAGCTTTCCAGAAGGATTCGGGACATAGTGGGGGAGGCCGAGAAGGAGAAGATCATTGAGCGGTTCGGAGCCAAGAGCCAGGGTATAGCCACGATGATTGCAGGAGCCAAGGCGATGGGCATCGACATCGAACACGCGCAGGCGCTCCTTGGCATGGCAGACGAGTACTTGGGGAAGCAGGAAATCGTACAGGCGAAGGACCTTATTCGGAGAGCGGAGGTGTCAGCCGGAAAGAAGATTCAGGATTTCATCAAAGACAAATATCCAAAGGTATTTGTCAACATGCCTACGAAGGGATTCGAGGCGGACGTATGGAACCGCCTGATTCTGGAGATAATCAACGAGGGTAACCTCAGGTCCGAGAACATCGACATCAAACTCGAAGGTGATTTCGAAGTCAGGGGTCTAGAGACAATCTCGGAGATAGATCCCAATGAGACGAAGACTATAGAGGTGGGAGTCAAACCCAAGAAAGAAGGAGATCTCCCTGTCGACATGTCTGTCTCGTACCAGAGGCCCTTCGATAATCAGGTCTTCGGCCACGACGAGACGAAACAGCTCTCCATCAAGTCCTACGGGACGTATGTGGTGGAGGATGTCTTCCTAGTCCACCTCGATGGGAGGCTCATAGGACATGAAACTAGGAAGTACCGCGAGGACATCGATGAGGACATCTTCTCCGGCATGCTTACCATTGTGCAGGAATTCGTCAAGGATTCCTTCAGGACGAGAAGTGAAGGAGGGCTTAAAAGGCTCGATTTCGGGAACAGTATGATCGTCATCGAGAGAGGGTCTCACGTGTACCTCGCCTGCGTTGTGGCGGGAGACGAACCCGTCTTCCTGCCGCTTCACATGGTCGAGATAATAGGCGAGATTGAAGGGCATTACAGTGATGTCCTGGAGAACTGGAGTGGCCTGCTCACGGAGCTCGAGGGGGTAGATGAAATTATCAGGAGACTGATGTACGTCTCCGACGCCGCTGGCGCCGACCTCGTCGGACTGGAAAAGAGCAGGGTTGTCCAGACTATTGGCGCCATTGAGGAGGCGAAGAAAGCGGGAGCCGACATCACAGAGGCCGAGATACTGATTCAGGACGCTATGGAAAACATGGACAAGCAAGACTGGAAGAATGCCTGGGATCTCGTTCGAGAGGCGGAGGACAGCGCCAATTCGGCGAGAGTCCAATACATAGCAATGGTGGAGGACCAGCTTGCAGCTGCCAAGGAAATAGTCGACAAGGCCAATGAGCTTGGAATAAGGATGAATGAAGCAGAGGAGCTGTTTGAGATAGCCACGCAGGCGATTAACACCGGGCAGTTTGCGACAATCACGTCTATTATCGACAGGATAAAGGACATCATAAGCAGGGGCGGCTTGGAAATCGAGAGACTCGAATCCGAGAAGAATATGCGCGAAGCAAGACTCCTTGTGGAGGCAGCTAAGCAGGAAGGTCTCGATGTCTTCGAGGCCGAGCGTCTTCTCAGGTCTGCTGAATCGTCCTACCAGTCTTCCGATGTCGATGAGGTCTCAAGCCTACTCGCCTCCGTAGGAGGAGTTGTTGAGAAGTCGAGGAACAAGCGCTGGAAGGGCGAGATCGAAAGGAGAGTAGATTCACTGACCTCCATTGTGGCCAAAGCCCGTGAGGTCGGCTTCGACGTTACCGAGGCCAATGGCCTCATGGTGGATGCAAGGAAAGTACTCGAATCGGACGACATTGACAAGATGGAGGCTTACCTCGAGCGGCTCGAATCCCCTGTTGAGGAAATCAAGAAGAAGCTTCTCCTCGCCGAGGCCGAAAAACGCCTCAGTGAAATCGTTACTCTGGTGAACAGGGCGAAGGAAGCAGGTCTGGGCGTTGAAGAAGAAACGCAACTGACGTCCGACGCTCGGTCCATTCTAGATGAAGGGAATCTGGACGAGCTGGAGCGCATCATCATGGCAGTCGAGAGCTCTGCCGGAGAGAAGATCGATGAGTTCCTGAAGGACAAGAGGCCCAGGCTCCATGTCCGTCTGCCGAAGAAAGGGTTCCAGGAGGATGCGTGGAACCGGTATCGTGTCGAAGTTGAGAACAGAGGAAACCTGGGAGCAAAGGATGTTGAGGTCAGGCTCGACGGTGACTTCGAAGTGAAGGGTCTTGAACCCATATCCGAAATGGATGTCAACGAGAAGAAGCACCTCGATGTGGGCATAAAGCCCAAAAAGTCGGGTGAAATACCGATCGATGCAAGCATATCCTACAGGCGTCCCTTTGACGACAAGAACTACGAGACATATGCCCAAGAGAACTTGAATGTCGAGAATGCCGGAACATATCTCGTTGAGGATGTCTTCCTGATACACAATCAGGGCAACCTGGTCGTACGCGAATCCAGGAAGTACAGGGAAGACCTGAACGAGAAGAAGTTCAGCACCATGATCGGGGCGGTTCAGAGCTTCGTGAAGGACTCCTTCTCACAGCAGGGAAGCACCGGTCTTTCCAAACTCGACTTCGGAGAGAGCAAGGTCCTAGTAGAGAGAGGGAAGTCCGTCCACCTTGCCGCCGTCGTCATGGGAGATGAACCCAGGTTGCTGTCGCTCTACATAATCGAGATTCTGAAGGAGATAGAGGGGACCTACGGTGGGGTCCTCCTCGATTGGAACGGGAGCATGGAAGGACTGGAGGGAATCCGAGAGATCGTAAGGAGGCTACTCTTCATGAGTGAGTTCCCGGGTGCAGAGCTCGGCGCTCTCGATGACAGTGTGATATCCAGAGCTTTCGGTCTTGGAAGAACCCCCGAGCCCGCTCTCGCCAGGGACGAAGCCGAAAAGCTCATCTCCGACATAACGAAGGAAATAGAGGAAATGGGTTACGAGGACATCTGGAAGAAGGTGGCTGAGTCAATACCAACGGCAGAGGGGGAGGAGGGAGAGATGCCTCCCGGCATGACCCGGGACGAAGCCTTCTCTGCGCTCAGCGTGGAAATCCTCAAATCCGAAGTCGGAGAGCTGGATGACGAGGAGAAGCTCAGGGACTACCTGGCCCTTATAAACGGGATCACTAGTGCGGTCGAGACGGCTCGGTCTGAGAAGGTAGTGGATTCGGACGTTCCCGTTCTCGTTGCCGTGCTTCCAGACACTCAAGAAATCAGGGAAACGGTGGAGACTTTTGAGAGAGTGATCAAGGGCGAAGCCAACATAAGGGGATTGGAAACAGTCCCCGTGGGCGATGAATGGGACGGGCTCAAGATTGAGGCCATCCCCCACTTGGACATGATCCTGGGGAAATACAGGTTCTGGGCCAGGAAGATTGAGACGCTGCTCAAATCCCAGTCGGCCTGGAAGATCAAGAGAGGGCTTGACAAGGGCGCGTACTTCCTGGGAATCGAGGGGCAGAGCGTGGAGATCAGCCCAAGCATGGTTTCCTTCGAGATTCTGTTGCCAGACAACGTCGTGAGACGGAAGTTCAGTGGCGGATCCCTGTACGTCAGTTTCCCCCAAACCGCAGAAGCAGACGATTCTACACCATCCTCCGGGTTGGCAGAAGGAGCCGAGGCCGACGGAGCGGATGAGCTGTCCATCACAACCGAGATAGTGGGAAGAATACTGGAAATGAGGAGCGACATGAATCTCGAAGACGAGCAGCGTGTCGAAGTGAAGATATCCGCGAATGAGGATCTCCTTGCGGAGCTTGAGTCTCAGAAAGATAGAATCGCTCGAGAGACGAATTCGAAGAGCCTCGATTTCGTGACCAAAGAGAACATAGAAGGCGAGGATGGATACACAATAGAATGGCAGGTCGCTGACGAGACATTCATGATTTCCTTGAGGCAATCGCAAGAAGCGGGAAGTCCCGCCTGAGGAAAGTCTTTATCTGAGGTGATATATCAAACGCTGAGTGGCCGGGGTGGGGTAGCCTGGTTATCCTCAGGGACTGTGGATCCCTTGTCCCGAGTTCAAACGAACCTCAGAGATGGCTGAGGCTCTGGAATTCTCGGTCCCGGCCCTCCCAACTATCTGGCATACAGTTAAATACGCGGTCTTGGGTATGGACCAGTTGCGGTTGCACCGATGAAAAAAGTGCAGCTGCGTCGGAATACCTCACAGGAGGATTGCGATGATAAAGCAAGCCGAAAAAGAATATAGCCCATATGAGATTGAGAAGAGGGTAAGGGACTTTTGGAAGAGATCCAAGGCGTATGAAAAGACCATACAGAGCAGAAGGGAAGGCGAGGACTACTTCTTCTTGGACGGACCTCCTTACACAACGGAGTCCGCGCACCTTGGAACCGCCTGGAACAAGATAATAAAGGACCTATTCATCCGCTTCAGGCGCATGCATGGATACAATGTCAGGGACCAGCCTGGCTTTGACATGCACGGCCTGCCGATCGAGGTCCAGGTCGAGCGTTCTCTTGGCATCATGAACAAGAAGCAGATTGAGGAGCTGGGAATCAAGAAGTTCGTGGAGACCTGCAAGGATTTCGCTCTTCAGTTCCAGGAGAAGATGACCCAGCAGTTCGAGGAACTGGGTGTCTGGATGGACTGGGACAATCCCTATAGAACGATCGAGAATTCCTACATGGAAGGCGCGTGGTGGACGATAAAGAAAGCCCACGAGAAGGGACTGCTTGACCAGGCCCAGAGGGTTCTTCAATGGTGCCCGAGGTGCGAGACGGCCCTTGCGGAGGCCGAGATCGAGTACTTCGACGAGACCGACCCTTCGCTCTACGTGATGTTCCCGCTGGTCGATCGCGAGGACGAGTACATCCTCGTCTGGACGACGACGCCGTGGACGCTTCCCGCCAATCTGGCCGCGGCCGTTCATCCTAATCTGAACTACGTGAAGGTGCTGGTCACCCAGGAAGGCAGCCGCCGATACGTATGGCTCTACGAGGGAAGCGTCGAGCAGGTGATGGACACACCGGAGGTCCTGAACTACGACGTGAAGGAGACTGTGCCTGGCAAGGAACTCGTCGGCCTTGAATACAAGCATCCGTTGTCCAGCAATGTGCCTTATCTGGATGAGATACGGGGAAACTGGGTCCACAAGGTTCTGGCATCCGACATAGTTGCGGAGGAGTTCACCGGAATTGTCCACATGGCCCCCGGCCACGGTCCTGAGGATTTCGACATCGGCGTGCAGCATGACCTTCCGGCGTTCTGTCCAGTGGATGAGAGGGGATACTTCACAACGGACGCCGGGGACTACAGGACTATGCATGTCAGGGAAGCCAATCGAAAGATAATCGATGATCTGAAGGCCTCAGGGGCCCTTTTCAACGAAGAGGAGATCACACACAGATACGGGCACTGTTGGAGATGCCAGACACCGATCATATACCGCGTCACGGAACAGTGGTTCCTGAAGGTGAAGGGGCTCAAAGACAAGATGCTCAAGGAGGTGGACAAGATCCACTGGACGCCCGAATGGGCGGGAGCTTCGAGACAATACGACTGGGTGCAGAACGCAAGGGACTGGTGCATCTCGAGACAGAGATATTGGGGCATCCCTCTTCCGATTTGGGAGTGCGAGTGCGGGGAGATGACCGTCGTCGGATCCTCCTCGGAACTGAGGGAAGGGGAGAACTATGTCGAGGGAATGGACCTTCACAGACCTTCCATTGATGTGGTTGTGTTCACTTGCCCAGCCTGCAAGAAGAAAATGCACAGGATTACCGACATTCTCGATGTCTGGTTCGACTCGGGAGTCTGCTCATGGGCACAGCTAGGATATCCTGGGAGAAGAGACGGATTCAAGAGATGGTGGCCGGCGAGATGGATTACGGAGGCGCCCGACCAGACGAGAGGCTGGTTCTATTCACAGCTGGGGGCTGGAGTGATAGCGTTCGACAGGGCGCCTTACGAGTCTGTCCTTGTGCACGGTTGGTTGAACGATTCCGAAGGCCTGCCCATGTCCAAGAGTCGGGGGAATACGATAGAACCTTCCGGAATAGTCAATGAGTTCGGCGCCGATGCTCTGAGATTCTATCTTCTCAGAACCAGCGCCCCTTGGGAGGATATAAGCTTCCAGATGGATGAGGTGAAGAACGCCAAGAGGACGCTGAACATACTTTGGAATGTTCAGAGGTTCGCATCCACCTACATGGCCATAGATGATTTCGACCCTGGAAAGTGGTCCCTGGACGAGCTCTCCGATCACATGAGACCCGAGGATCGATGGATACTCTCGAGACTGGAGAAGGTCAAGATCCTCACAGAGGAGGAACTCGAGAACTACAACATCCACAAGGCTTGCCGTGAGGTCGAGGACTTCATATTGAACAGCCTGTCCAGATGGTACGTCAGACTGATCAGGAGCCGGACATGGCTTGAAGAAGAGGATAAAAGCAAGCTTTCTGCCTACAAGGTCCTTCACGAATGCCTCACTACAACCGCGAGGATATTGGCGCCGATTACCCCGCACATCGCGGAGGCCATTTACCAGAACTTGGATGGAACGAAACTGACGGTTCACATGTGCGACTGGCCAGAGGCTGACGAGTCGCGAATCGATTCCGAGCTTGAGGATCAGATGGAGGTAATCCAGAGAATCGTTGAGGTCGTGCTGAAGGTCAGGCAGAAACAGGGACTCAAACTCCGCTGGCCGGTGAGAAAGATCACGGTGAAGCCAGCTGACGCTTCCGCATACAAGGCTTTCGACGTCCTTCGTGACGTATTCGCGAATCAGACCAACTGCAAGGAGTTGGACATTCTGCAGCCAGGTCAAGACTTCGATGACTACGTTCTCCAGATCCGACCGAAGGAAGCCGCGATCGGAAAGGCCTACAAGCAGTGGTCCAGCAAGATTGCGACCCTCATTGAGAGCCGACCTGCCGAGACCGTCGCCAAAGAGATAAAGAAAGGTCAATACGTGCTTGGAATAGAAGGCCATGTGATCCGGATTGACCCGAGCATGGTCGAGATCGGAATGAAGCTGCCCAAGAACGTCATGAGCGTGGTCCACGACAAGGGTGAGATATTTGTTGATATGGAAATCACTCCGGAAATCAAGGGCGAAGGGTTCGCCCGCGAGACCATCCGGAGAATCCAGGAGATGAGGAAAGAGATTGACCTCGATGTCGAGGATTTCGTGAGCACCAAAATAAAGGGAAGAGAGGAACTGCTGAGACTGATAGCCAAATGGAAGGAATTCATAGCAACTGAGACAAGGTCAAGAGATATGCATCTCTCGAAGGTAGATGTCGACGAAGAGTACGTCGTCGAATGGAACATCGAGGGAGAGGTGGTCACCATCGGTATCACGCCTCTCTACATGAAGGAGGCGTTAATCACATTCACACAGATTCCAGGTATCAATGAAAAGAAAGCGGTGCTCATGTATGATGCAGGGTACAATAGCCTCGCCTCTCTGGAACAGGCCACGAGTGGAGAACTCGGGGAGATCGAGGGAATAGATGAGCTCGATGTTAGGAGGATTGAAAACTTCCTATCTCTCTCTCCCGAGGAAAGGGCCTACCGCGCTTTCGTCTGTCCCTTCTGCGACATAGACCTGTCCACGGGAACGACGGTCTGCCCGCGGTGCGGGGAGTCTGTCGAAGAAGATAAGCACATCTGCCCGGAGTGTAAGAACGAGGTTTCGGCGGAAGCCATCATATGCGAGCACTGTGGGGCCCAGCTCATGGAGGCTGCGGCAGCAACAGTAATTAAGGACAAGATCGACACCCTCACGCGCATCGGGGGAGTCTCTGCGGAGAATGCGGAGTGGCTGCTCTCGAAAGGATACGACTATGACAGACTCGCTGGTGCCGACCTCGAAGAGATACGGCAGGTCGAGGGCATACGCGAGAGCCTTGCATTCCTTCTCGCTGACCACTTCGGCAAAGTCGAGCATGTTTGTCCGCTCTGCGGGACGAAGGTCGAGGCTGAGGCGACCGTGTGCCGACGGTGCGGAACATCGCTGGTCCCCGCCGAGGAGGAGCCGGAGAAAGCTCCCCCGGTTGAGGCTGAAGTCCCCGAAGAGCTTGCTCCCGAGGCTCCCGAGGAGGTTGAGGGGGCAGTCGAGGAACCGGTCGAGGAGACCGCCGAAGAACCCGAACCTGTGACAGGGAAACCAGAAGTCAAGGTTGAGGAACCTGAACCCACAGTCGCAGAGGCCGAGGTCCCCGATCTAAGTGACGCCTTCACATATCTCGTCAAGGAAGAGAGGTCAGAGTACACATTCAGAATGCTCCTGAAGAGCATCCAGAAAGGGAAACCTGGCTTCTGCGTCACTCGCGTTTTCCCTGACAAAGTGAGGGAGGCATACGGCCTTGAAGATGTTCCCATACTCTGGCTAAGCAATGTTGGGAAAGAGGACTCGGTCCGCCCCAAGGACTTGGAGAAACTGAGCCTTTCCCTCGAGCAGTTCATCACGAAGAAATCCGGCGTCGTGCTCCTCGACGGCATCGAATACCTGATTACGAACAACAACTTCATAACCGTCCTGCGACTCATCCAATCCCTTCGCGACCAGGTCGCCATCAACAGGTCCATTCTCCTGATATCTGTCAATCCTTCGACACTCGATGAACACCAGCTCAATCTGCTGGAACGCGAAGTGGATACTGTTCTGGGTCCCTTTCCGTGACAGCCGCCCTTAGGTCCGTTGCCTGTGACGGCCCTAACTGGACCGTGGAGATCCTTCCGGCCACATGAGGCTGTCGAGCGCTCTCTTCAATCTGCTCACGCGGTCATAACCTGAGATCTCCTCCGGGCGAATCCACCGGTACTCCACGTGCTCCCAGTCAATCGTGATCTCTCTTGTATCGACCTTGTACAAGAAAGGATGGACCTCCCAGATGGTGTCATTCCCTCGTGCTAGGGTGGGCTCTCCCACCTTCTTGAGCTGTGGATTCCCAATGGCGGTTTCCTCAAGTATCTCCTGCCTGGCCCTGTCCACCGGTTCCTCATCGTCCTCCAAGTACCCAGAAACACCGGCCCACTTTCCCCTCTGCGTGCCGACCTCTTCGCTTCTCTTCAACAGCAGGACTCTTCCCCTGTTGAACAGGAAGGACGTGACCGCCCTTCTCCGTCGCACGTCGGGCAGCTCAACGAAGGAGCCCTCGGCATCCACAACCATCTTGTCCCCTGTTCTCAGAAGGCCAACGTCGATTCCATCCATCATGGGGATTCCGGATATCACCGCGCCAGTTGCCACTACCGCTTCTGCCCTTTCGTTGACAATCGCCAAAGGGGCTCGCTTGTTCCTCCTCGTGCTGTACATGACGTAGGATCCGACCGTGCTACCCCTTCCGAAAGGGAATGCAAGTACCCTCCCCTGGATGGACTCGCCAAAGATATCGCTCTTGTGATCTGCTATCAGACCGCTCTCAGGATCGACGTCGCCCAGAAACGAGATTGGGGAAGTCGAGACCAACCCCACACCCTCCGCCCTGCCTCTCGATATCCTTCTACCTGAGAGCTTCACAGGAATCTCCTCATCAGACTTCCAACATCGTCAAACACGACCTTCTGTGAGCAGAACTTCGGGAGGTAGAATGCAGCCTTTCCGGAATCCGTTGCCACCACTTTGCTTCTGTCCTCTATGGGGCAGACTACCATGCACGTGTCGCAGAGCACCTTCCCGATGCCTTCTAGTCGGTCGAGAAGGTCTCTGGCCTGGCCGTATACGTGACGGCTCGTGCACAGCCAGATCTCGGTCCCTTTCCTTCTTGTCTCTCGACGGCCAGCTAGGTCTTTGAGATCCTCTATCGAAAGATGAGGGCACCCGATGGCAACTATGTCCGGCTCCTCATCCGCACCCAGCTCTTCTGCCTTCTCATCCAGCTCCTCTCGGCCAATATCGATTCTCTCCAAGTTGTCGGTAACCGCGTTCTTGTCCTCGGGAGTCACGCCCTCAATGTGGAAGAGGGGGATCGAGCCCGTCGATGCCAGAGCGGCTCCCAGGGACTTCATTTCACTCTCGCTGGCGGACAGGCCTCGGAAATACGGGACCCCGTCCTTCGCGAATTCCCCCACTATGCATCCCAGACTGGCGAAGTCCTTTCCCTTCAGTGGGCTCGAGACATCCACCATCACCGTTGCCTTTCTGTTGTCGTCGATGTGAAGGCCGTATCGTGGCGTGAGACCCGTCAATGCCGAGGCCAACGCGGATGGACCGCCCTCCCTATTCGTGCGGGCCCCAATGACCGAATTGGCGAATGCCACCGCGGAAGATTCCGCCCAGGCAATGATATCCCCTCGGGACGGTCGGTTGCCAGCAAGATACGGTGTGCACGTCCAGGACTCCTCCACACCCATCTTCTCATACAGCCCCACGATTTCCAGCTGCTTCTGGGCGAAATCATCAGATATTCCCATCTCCTTCCATCTCTGCCTGTCCATCGCTGTCGGGTTGGCAGTTGTTCTGGCCCTCACTCTCGTCCCCTGCGCCATGTCTGTGAGGAACTCGATTCCAGCGTCCCCTATCGTCTTGTACGAGACACCACTGACGTGCGCTGAGCTTATCGGAACGAGACGGTCAGCGCCGAAGACGTCGCCGAGAGCGCAGAGTATCTCCATCGCCTTCCTTTCCCCGAAACGGCCGTTCTCCAACAGCTCCTCCTGATCATCCGTCAAGTGCAACGAATCACTCCTCTCGCAGCGTTTCCATCAGCACTCCCATTGCCACGTCCCGATTGGCTGGGTAAGCTCTCACTTTGGCAACAACTGATACCGCATCATCTTTCTCGGTCATCTCGATCGTGCCCTTGTATGCAGCCTGCTTTGAGAATCTCATGTGGAGACTCCCTTCCTCGTCCAATCTTCTGTCCAGCGAGGCAAGGATTCTCGAAAAGACACCCACATCTCTGAGCTTCTCAAGGAAAGCTTCCAGGTCCTTTCTCTTGTTCAGGAAGACCGTGATCTTCACCACCGGGTTGCCGTGATGTCCCTTGAGTGTCTCGGTCTCCACATTCTGAGCTCCTGAAACGAACCTCATGGCCGATTCCACTCTTGACTGATCTTCAGTCGCGTGGGAGTACGTCCTCAACCTGACATTATGCAGAATGTTCATTCGCCCAGCCCGCTGAGGAAGTCCTCTATGGATTTCCTGAAGTCCTCCAAGGTCCCTTCGTTCTCCACTCTGATATCCGCGGATTCGATCAACGCACCCAAACCCCAAGCAGTTTCTCTCCTTTCTCTCCTGTCAAACTCGTCTCGTGACAGAATGTCGTCCTCTCTTCCTCGGGCGACGAGTCTTTGAAACCTTGTCTCGGGTGACGATTGGATAGCAACCAGTCTCAGGGAACCGCCAAAGCTATCTTGGAAGACTTTGAGCTCGGCATCGCTCCTCAACCCGTCTATCACACACTTCGACGATCGAACGAACGGAAGCGTCCTCCGAGCCCATACGTTTGGACCGTGGATATTCCTCTCCTTGTCGGCCATGCCGCCAACGCTCGCATCGCTGAAGGGCAACCCCCTTCTCTGCGCCTCTACCCTCACAACATCGCCCATTCTAGTGATCTGATATCCATGGTTCGAGCAGACTTTGATGAACTCCTCCTTCCCACAACCGGGCATACCTGTGACGCATATCACCGGCAAGATTCTACCCACCCAGTTGTCATTCAATCGAATCCTATAAGAACCTATTGAACTGTCTTGGCCCGCTTTCACAGAATCGAAAACTAGAAATAACTACACGGGCTAGAGAAATCTCCCAGTGGGTGATGAGAAATGCCTTTGGATCTTGATCTGAGTAAACTGCGGTTCGGCACCGAACTGCTCAAGAGGGGATTTGCGAAAATGCAGAAGGGCGGCGTCATAATGGACGTCACAAACGCCGAGCAGGCCGTGATCTCCGAAGAAGCAGGTGCCGTTGCCGTGATGGCCCTCGAGAGAGTTCCTGCCGACATTAGAACTGCGGGGGGCGTCGCCAGGATGGCCGACCCCAAGAAGATTGAGGAGATAATCGAATCGGTCACGATACCTGTCATGGCCAAGGCCAGGATCGGTCATTTCGCGGAGGCCCAAGCCCTGGAGACCCTCGGGGTCGATATGGTCGATGAGTCCGAAGTCCTGACCCCCGCGGATCCTTTCTTCCACATAGACAAGAAGCAGTTCAAGATACCCTTTGTGTGCGGGACCAGAAACCTGGGCGAAGCGGCCAGGCGACTATTCGAAGGCGCCGCGATGATGCGGACAAAGGGTGAGGCGGGAACGGGAAACGTTGTAGAAGCGGTCCGCCATATGAGGATAATGAATTCCTCCATCTACAGACTTTGCGACCTGTCCGAATCCGAGATGCACAGAAC
This sequence comes from Thermoplasmata archaeon, assembly GCA_023136265.1. GTDB lineage: Archaea > Thermoplasmatota > Thermoplasmata > RBG-16-68-12 > JAGMCJ01 > JAGMCJ01. The sequence goes on along the minus strand of JAGLRN010000025.1, from coordinate 8,840 downwards.
CGCCGGGAAGTTCGCTGAGAAGTACCTTACGCTGGCTGGGTTCGTGAAGTCACACATGGCAGATGAGAAAGCAGACTTCTCGACGATGACGATTTTTGGCGGGAAGACGTATTCCACGATGGTCGAGGAGATTCACGATGTGCTGAAGGAGATTGCGGAGATGAAGAGGCTTCCCGTCGTGAATTTCGCGGCAGGCGGCATAGCCACTCCGGCCGATGCGGCCATCATGATGCAGCTCGGCTGTGATGGTGTCTTCGTCGGCTCTGGAATATTCAAGTCCGGGGATCCACCCGTAATGGCAAGAGCGATCGTTGAGGCCGTGACGAACTTCGATGACCCCTCAGTTATCGCGGAGGTCTCGAAATCCCTCGGGGATCCAATGAGAGGTCTGGATATCAACGAGATTCCTGAGCACGAGCGACTTCAAGAGCGCGGGACATAGCCGCTTCCGCCGCAACCCGTCTGACCTCCTCAACTCCATCACCAGTGAGTGCCGACATCTGCAGGCGAGGAGAGTCCCGTTTCATCAGGTCAGATTTGTTCTCGACGGCAAGAAGGGGAATGTCCTGGAACTGCTCGGAGACGTCCCTCAAGAGGTTCTCCTGTTTCGCGACCTCATATCCGCATGTTTCGGTCATGTCGAGGACGAAGACGATCGCGTGAGCCAGGAACCTCAGAGCCGCAATGGCCTGTCTCTCGATCTCGTTTCTTTCGGCCATCTCCCTGTCGAGAAGACCCGGCGTGTCGATGACCTGGAAACGCGTGCGGTCCTTGTCAAAGTGCCCCAACGACACCTTTTTCGTCGTGAATGGGTAGTTCTCCACTCTCGGTTTCCCGGACGACATCGCTCTCACGATCAGGGACTTGCCCACGTTGGGATACCCAGCGATGACTATCGTGGGCACTTCTGGGTCGATGGAAGGCATCCTTCGCAGTCTCTTCTTTGCCTCAATCAGGAAATCCAGGTTACTGGACGTCTGCTTCACCAACGACGATATCCGGCCGAAAGCCTCCTTTCTGAGGGTCTCAATCTCCGCATGGCTCCTCGCCCTTCTCACGCTCTTGATATAGGTCCTCCCGATCTCGCTGGATTTCTCCGCACACCACTTCAGTGCGCCCAAGGACCTCTTCAGATCGTCTCTGCCGACGAGTATGTCAACTATCTCGAAATAGAAGGGGTGAAGATTGTCCACCGAAGGGGATTTCTTCTGGTACCGCGTCAAATCGGACGCGATGACGCTCTTCAGAACCTCGATCTTCTTGATGGACGACCTCTTGGCGGTCTCCTTCTTGTCCCTTCCTCTCACGGAAACCTTCGAGACTCTCTTGAACGCTTTGTCCAAAAGCTCATCAGAGGTCATTACTGACGGTAGCCTGAACATCCAGGTGGTCATCTCCTTCGAGGACAAAATAGTTGCGTCGTTAGGCCGCTTCGAAGCCAAACGCCAGAAACAGCACCGCGATTATTGCCGACCGAATCACTGCGGCGAGGAAATTGACACCCAGGAAGCCGCTCATGCTTAGCGTTTCTCCCTCTGTGTTGAAGAGGGAGTAGATGTATATGGGGACCGTGTCCGTCATCAAGGGAATGCTCAAGAGTATGAGAAGGCCAAGATGGCGCGTCCTTTGCACGAACCTGATCATCAGCTCGACGAACTTCCTCCAGAATCTGTACTTCTCGGACCATCTCCTGATGTTGTCCTCGACCCTTATTCCCAGGAAGAAGATCGCCCAGGCTCCTACAGTCTTCCCTGCCGCTATCACCAGGGTCGCGGCCGCGAAGAGCATGAAGTCCCCGCTCAGAAGGGGCCATATCAACGCGAACTCGATGGGTATCGGTAGTATGACTGCCACCAAGACGCTGTATAGGAATAGCAGCGGGAAGAAGAGGACCGGGTTCCAGAGGACCTCTTCGAGAAAGGCAATCAGGTCGACCATCGAACTCGCACCTTAACACTCTTATAGATATTAATACCGAACGGGGGCGGGCATTCTCTTGTCCTTGCTGCCGGACCCGAGGAGCACGACCCGACTTTCCTCCCTCTCATCCAGGATGGGATACCCGAGCTGGTCTGACAGCCTTCTCGAGAACTCCCGAACCCCATCGTGGCTCGGCATGTTGTCCCATTTCATCCGGTTTCTTGACCCTCCCACGAAGACATATCCCTTTGCCTCCACGAAGTCTGGCTCAGCGCGGGAGATCAGCTCCGAGTAGGCGTCCATGTGCGTCATGTTCCAGCCATCGACGAGCGTGAGCCTGACGACCCTTCTCGTGTTCAGGCCTCTCATGACCGCCAAGGATTCCAGAAGTCTTGACCATGAATCCTCAGATATGGGGGAACAGAGCCTGTTGTAGATGTCAGGCGTGGGTGCCGCGACCGTGATGTACAACTGTGTAGGCAGGGGGTCCAACCGGGCCAGCACTGACGGCAGCGTGCCGTTGCTGACGAGGAAGGTGCTCATGCCCTTTTCGTGACATTTCTGGATGAGCTGTCCGAGTTTCGGATAGAACGTGGGCTCCCCCGTGAGCGATATGGCCACGTGCCGCGGCTCAGAAGCCTCCGTCCATTCCTCAATGCTGCAGCGGCTGTCACCCTTGAAGCCCGAAACCAGTTCATTCTGTGCGTTCAGGCTCTCCTCCAGGATGAAAGCCGGATCGTCCACGTGGTCGAACTTCGGCTTTGAGAAGTTCTGGGCTCTCCAGCAGAACAGGCAGTTCATGTTACACTGGTCCGCCGTGGGCGTCATCTGAAGACATCGATGGCAGTCGATTCCATAGAACGCCTCTTTGTAGCACGGTCTTTTTCTGATCAGCTTTTCTCTCAGCCAGTGGCACAGCTTCACGGCGGAATGGCTGCCAACAATCCTGTAGCCCTGTCTTTCGAGCAGACGACGCTTCTCGGGGTCCACTTACGCATCATCGCTGCGGACCAATAAACACTTTTCCACCTAGAACTGACTCAGGTCCCTCTGACCCGGTTCCTTGTCCAGCTCGAAGTCCTCGATCTCCTTGATCTCGACGGAGCCTCCCTCTTTGATTCTCTTCGCCTGCTCCACGGTCTGCTTCACCGCGGTAGAGTCCTCCTTCTCTCCGAGAAGGAAGGAAACCTCCCTCTCAGTGAGTTCTAGGCTTGCGGTCATGGAGACCCTGAACTCGAAATCGTTGAGGAATATGTACGTGAAGCCAGGAAGGATGTCAGTCCTTGCCAGATTGGAGGACGTGTGCGTCTCCCCTCCGATCTTCTCCGACACAGAGCGGAGCGTCCTTCTCACCGACCTCGATCTGGACATCTTCGACAGCCAAAGCGGGAACCTGTACCTTCCTTGCCCGTAAGCGGAGCCCTTTCGAGCCACGGAAACGCCGCAGGTCATCAGGTCCGACGCGTACGCCCAAAGCCTGTAGTGTCGCTTCCTTCTCACTCGCCCCAGGTACACGTCAGCCTTTGACAGCGAGTCCAAGCCTGCACAGAGGTCACTGGGCTCTCTGTATTCGAGCGGCAGGTTCTCGTCGATCCACAGGATCAGAGTGTCCGGCGCCTCGTCCAGGGCCATGCAGCTCTCCCTCGACTTCCTGCAGCTTCCCGAGCTGAGAATGTCCCTCACGCTCTCGAAGATGGTCTTCCTCACATCCCTGTACCCAAGGGCGACCACGTCGTCGTGCGTCACCTCTGTCTTCCCCTCCGCCAGAGATTGGAGGTCGTTGACCGCGGCCCTCATGTCCCCGCCGACTCTCTCCGTTATGTGGTCCAAGGCCTCCTCGTCGATCTTGAACCCCTCCTTCTTCGCGATTTCTCTCAGGGCGGTCTTGATCTCGGAGGACTTGAGCGGTTCGAACCTGATGGTCTTGCAGAGCGACTTGATCGCCGAGGACCTTCTTGTCAGGGCATAGTAGTCATTGACTATCAGGACTATCGGCTGTTTGGATGCCCTAATCGTCTCGGTGATGGCTCCGATGCCCCCCGCGTCCTCTCTGCCGAAGAGATTGTCCGCCTCGTCCAAGACGATGAGCTTTCTCCTGCCCTCTTTCGAGGACGCATATTCGCCTTCGCTCGTGAAGGTCTCACCGAGCGCCCCGAGAAAGGCGACCTTCCTCACTGAGGTTGCATTGCGAGTGTCGGATGCATTCATCTCCACGACGCCCCAGCCGAGGTCGTTTGCCAGGGCCAGGGCCGCGCTTGTCTTGCCAATGCCAGGGCCTCCCGCGAGTATGACCGCCTTCTTTCCGCGGCCGACCTCCCAGGTCTCCGCCCACTTTCTCAAGTCGGCAACGGCGGCCTTGTTCCCGACGACCTTGTCGAGGGTCGCAGGACGATACTTCTCCGTCCACTCGATCATCGATTGCAGATAAGTCAAGACAACTTAATCCTTCACATTCCTCTCCTTCAATATATCTGCAGACAAAAATAGTCAATCTAGTATCGATACTACATAATCAAGTTTAGTATAGGACGATACAGCAGTTGCGAGTGACTCGTAAGGTCATTTGTCATATCTTATTGGGAAACGCGTATCTAGTTTCGTCCAGTGGGGTCCATGAGTGAAGAAGAACTCTGAGCAGACCAAAGAAGAGAGGTTGATCGATCCTCGAGTTGCGAAGGATATTGAAGAAGCGTTTGTACGCGGGAGGACTCTGGAAAGCATATCTGCGCAGTTTGGAATTGGGAGGATTAGGATTCGGCAACATCTCAGAAAAAGAGATTGCGAAGAGAAGAAGCTCTTCGAGCAACTCGGCATCGCGGAAATGATACCAGGACTCAGACGTGGATCCGGCGAACGGAACAGACTAGGAACGCATGTGGCAATGGCCATGATTTGGGACAAGTTCTTCAGAGAGGGTCTTTCTTCGAAGGAGATAGCTCGCCAAACGGGAATGGGGCTGAGATCTGTTCAACGAAGGTTAGCTATACTGAATCGCAGCAACCACTTCCACGGCGGTCTAACAAAGACAGTTCGGCCAAGGAACTCAACAGAGGCCAAGGTGTCCGTTCTCCTAAGGAATTGCAGGCAGATTGAGGAGTTCTTTGCGTGTAGGCAGATGGGGGCGGACTACTTCGCACGTCACCGCCTGCACGGTTGGATATTGCTTGAGTGCAAGAAGACATCATCCGGGATTCCAGATGCGATCGCTGAAATGATGATAGGTGCTAGATTCCTCATGGTAAGGCGGGGTCGAAAGCCAGATAAGCGGATAATCCTCTACGAGCACGTCTCTGATAACACGGACCCGAGATACGCCTCAGACACATTCGCTGATATTCTGCTCGAAGAGACAGGAATTGGGATTTTCAGGATTACACGCAAGTCTGTCTGTCCTTTTGAGGAGTGTCTAGATAGTGACCGCTGTGATAGACGGCTTGGTTTCTCATCCTGATGGTCAGAGCTATCTAGCTGAATGCCTCACTCCTCTTGGGACCTCTCAAAGAGTTCGCAGAGTTCCCAAAGGAACTCATCATATGTTTTGCGGAACTTCAGCCTGTAAAGCCGATCTCGAGTCTCGGTCGAAACCTGTATGCTCGTCAGCTTCTTCTTTCTCATATATCTCCAATAGCCCTATACGAAGACACGTAATTATTGTTTTCTATTGTTCACATTACTTCAAGTTCTCTATATGTGCTATGTATGTCATACGCACGTATGACACAATGGAATGACAGCATATTATATATGTCATGTCTATCAATAAGGACCATATGTTTATGTCTCCTATGGTTAGTAATAGCGGTTATAGTTAACTTCGGTAGTCCGACGTTGACTTCAGAAGGCATCTAGGCCTTCGCCTCTTCCTTGAAATCCTCTTCTCCGAGTTGAATCGGTGCGTATTTCTGCCGTGGAATTCTAATCCGGTCGACTAGGATCCTCTGAACTCGATTGAAGAGGTCAACGTCTATGATTACCGGGTGTTCCTCCTTTCGTATGATGTCATCCCACCTCTGATAGCCTGCATACAGGGGATTCTTGAGGATCTTGGCAACTGTCTCCTTATGCCATCTCTTACCCGTCTTGGTGGGTACTTCTCGGTTGTTAAGGGAATCTGCAATCACACCCGTGCTCTTCCCGGAGATCACATCCTCAAATACAACTTCAACAATCTCGGCTTCCTTCTCATTCTTCACGAGCTTACCACTGATATAATCGTATCCATAGGGATGGTTGAAGCCGAGAATGCCGCCAACAGTTGAGGCCTTCTGCCTCATCCCCATGTAGACTCTCTCACCGATTTGCTCGCTTTCAAGTTGGGCAATTCTCTGAATGATATCAACAACGAATCTTCCCATCGCCGTACTCGTGTCGAGCGATTCCTGAACGCTACTGAACTCCTTCTCCCATATGCGGAGATTGTCCATCATCTCCATGAAGTTCCTGCTGTTCCTATGTATGCGATCCATTTTCACGACCAGGATGGTGTCCCATTGATCCCTCTCCTCCAGCATTCTCTGATAGGCTGGCCTCTTGATGTCTCTGCCGCTTTGACCGTCATCCATATACTCACTAGCGATGTCCCATCCACGAGCTTTGCAGTAGGACCGCAGCCTATCCTTTTGCGCATCTAATGAGAAGCCTTCCTTTGCCTGGTCCTCTGTGGAAACCCGAACGTAAACGGCAACACGAGTCATCTGCACCCCATCCCGCGTTCGAATAGTTATGCTCCTCGCGATATAATAAGCTTGCATTCGAGCCTGGAGATGACCGCCGATTCCTCAGTGTCTCACTGAGTCGGGGAATAGTTGCTCTCACTCCCCCCTTCGCCACGTAGGAATGGTCTTCCGTGAAGACATTATTATTGACCCATCGCTATAGAATCGGAGGACGGCTAGTCCTGCCGCTCCGAACCCTCGAAACGCTCCGGTATATGCTTGACATTTATTCCTTCACGAAATATCGTTATTCGCTTCACTTGTTTAGCATGAAGCCATACATATGCATCGGCGAGCTTCAGAGCTGCTTGTCGCCTCGGATCTCTCCAAGAATCTCCTCCGCCCGGTCCATCCGAACATTCCTCTCTCGAACGAGGATCTCGACGACCTTGTCGATCTCATCCCCTATCGCCCCGACGCTTGTCGCGATGTTCCTCGCATGCAGGGACATGTGCCCTCGTTGTATCCCTTCGGTCGCTAGAGCACGGAGAGCGGCGAAGTTCTGTGCGAGACCGAGGGCCGCGAAGATCTCCCCCAATTCGTTTGCGGTCTTGACTCCGAGTATCCTCACGTTGACGCGTGCTGTCGGGTGGACCTTGGTCGCACCCCCGACGAGGCCGACGGCCATGGGGACCTCGATTCTTCCGATCAGGTTGCCATCAGCGTCCTTTTCGTATGACGTCAGCGGTCGGTACTGCCCGGTCATCGACGCGTAGGAGTGGCATCCCGATTCGATTGCTCTGAAATCGTTACCAGTGGCTATCACTGCGGCACTTATCCCGTTCATCACCCCCTTGTTGTGCGTCGCTGCCCTGAACGGGTCTGCCTTCGCGAACTCGTATGCTTCAAGGATGCCTTCGACGACCTCTTCCCCGCCAATCAAGTCCCTATCGAATACGGCTTCTGCGCGGGCGAGCCGGTGCTTCGCGAGATTCGAGATAATCCTCAGGTAGACCTTTCCTCCAGTTATCCTCTCGATGAGAGGGGCGATAGCCTCCGCCATAGTGTTCACCGCGTTGGCTCCCATCGCATCCCGGCAATCGACGAGGATGTGGGTGATGACCATCGGACCTCTGTCCGTCGATATCACGCGCACCTCAACGTCCCGCGCTCCTCCTCCGTACTTCACGAGCATAGGATCCTCCGAATTGCAGAGCTCGATTATCTCGTCCTTCTTCTTCAATATCGCCGACCTCGCGGCTTCCGGGTCCGAAACCCCCGTTAACTGAATCTGTCCGATCATTACGGGATCCATGCTGGATGTTGTGAACCCTCCCCTTTGGCGGGCGATCTTCGCGGCATTCGACGCCGCCGCCACGACAGAGGGCTCCTCTGTGGCCATCGGAATGAGATAGTCTGTTCCGTTGATGAGGAAGTTCACAGCGATCCCGAGCGTCATGGGCATCGTTCCGATAACGTTCTCTATCATCCTGTCCGCTTGATCGACGGACAAGGCTCCGGTGTTGGAGATGATCGAGACCTCCTCATCCGTGAGATCCGCGAAGTCCCTGACGATCTTGAGCCGTTCCTCGGGGGTCTTCTTGTAGAATCCTTCGAGCCTGGAGTCCTTCATTCGCTCAACCGATCGAGAGAAGATAGACTAAGCTGAAATAGTTTATGGAACCGAAGCTTCGGGAACCGCCAACTAGATCTTTGTCCCACAGTTCGGACAGTGGCCCGCTCCGGGGGGAAGGCTCGCACCACAGTTGGAGCAGAACCTCACATCCGGCTGAGGTTGCGCGGGTGGAGGTGCAGCGGCTGGCGGAGGTGCAGCTCCCGGTGGAGGCTGCGCTGGTGGGGGCTGTTGCGGGTACTGTGGATACTGCTGATAGGGCATTTGCTGTGGATAGTAGCCGTACTGAGGTTTGTCAGTTCTGACGACCAAGTACACTATCAATCCAATGAGGCCAAGCAGTATGACTACTATCAGCCACATAACTCCGCTCATCCCTCGCTCCTCTGCGTCTCTGTACACCCAAATGGCGATGGCGATCCAGATTACAAACCAAATCACGGCACAGATGACATACACAACGGCGAGGAACTCCATCTGCAGTGTGATGTTCCCTAATAGTGCGTTAATATCCATGGGAAGTCCTCAGAGGCGTATCATGATTGCCATACAAAACTCTTTCGAGTCGAATTCTGGATGGCCTGAAACGACTATTCGCCAGTGATCCTCCTCAGGTTCTCCTCGTACACTTC